>JAFGIS010000622.1 GCA_016929495.1 Polyangiaceae bacterium
CATAGGACCCGGCGATGTCGTCCGTTTTGGCGACTTGGTCGCGGTCGTCGTGCGGATGCTCCCCGGAGGCTACTGCGGTTTCGGTCGCATCAGCGAAGGACTGTACGGCGGTACGACCCTTCGAGCTGCGCTCGAGCCACTCGACAGGATGGCGCGGTCCCGCGTGCACCTCGTCATCGAGGGAGAAACGGGATCAGGCAAAGAGTGTGTGGCACGTGCCATCCACGACGCGAGCGGAGGGCGGGGACCGTACGTAGCCGTCAATTGCGCTGCGCTGCCCGTGGACCTGGCCGAAGCCGAGCTGTTCGGCTACCGCCGCGGAGCCTTTACTGGAGCCGGCACGGATCACCCTGGCCTTCTGCGGTCCGCCCATGGCGGGACCTTGGTCCTCGACGAGATCTGCGAGCTCGCCCCAGCGCTCCAGGCCAAGCTGCTGCGCGCTCTGCAGGAAAGAGAGGTCCGGCCGCTCGGGGCCTCACGGCCTGCTCCTGTCGATCTGCGTGTCGTTGCACTGGCACAGCAACCACTGGGTCTACTCGTGGAGCAGGGGCGGTTCCGGGATGATTTGCGCGCGCGCTTGAGTGTGTCGCTGCGCATCCCGCCGCTGCGGGAGCGCATCGAGGACATCCCGTTTCTTTTCGAGCTGTTCATGCGCAGAGACATCGACCGGATGCCCGACGTGCAGGCTCGGTTTCTCGAAGCCCTTCTGCTGTACCCCTTCCCCCGCAACGTGCGCGAGCTCGAGCAGCTGGTGGCCCAGCAGTATCTGCTCGTCGGGGAGGTCCCACTGCTTCGACGCTCTCACCTCCCGGCTGCCATGTTGAGCGCCACGCGTCGCGCATCGCCGAGGCTCAGCTCTGCGGGCGAACCCCTCGCCCGTGAGGAGCCCGGAAGCGAATGTCGTCCCGTCTGTGACCACGATTGGGAGAGGCTGCACGACGTTCTAGCCAACAACGGTGGCAACGTCGTCCAAGCCGCCCGCAGGCTCGGTCTGTCCAGGTACCAAGCCTATCGTCTCATCAAGAGTCGTCCCGAGTGCTCGCTGACTCAGCTGCGCGAGGGAGCCTCGCGTGCGGCAAACAAGTCGGAGTAGCGACGGCAACGCAAGCAAGGGACTCCGGACAGCTCGTCTCGGACCGCCTCGCAGGCCCGCCCTGACCAAGGGGCCGAGGCTACGCGTTGCGGCAAGCCCGAGTTCGACAGAAAGAGGGCCGGCCCGGAAACGACGCGTTGGATGATCGTGAGCGCGATCGCTCGGCTCTGGCCGCCTCCAGAGCAGCAATCAGTCAGGCGCCAGGACTGATCGCTGCGACCAGACGACCCGCTGGAGCGCCGACCCTTCGCAGAACTCTGGGCTGTTCGAGCCGCCTCGGTCCCTCGCCCTGCGGGGGGACCGAGGCGGCGAGCGCAGCGGTTCCGGCAAACTGATTGGCGCTCTAGCCAACCGTCTTGACGGGAGCCCGCGCGTTTCTCATGGTGTTGCTCCAACAAGGCGCAGCAGCTTGTCCAGGAAGGTGCCGATGCGGAAGGACGAAGTCATCTATGTGGCCGGGCATGACGGCATGGTGGGTTCTGCGGTGGTCCGGGCGCTCGAGGCCGAGGGATACGAACGCGTGATCGGGCGCCCCATCGCCGAGCTCGATCTCAGGGATGCCGCACAGGTCCGCGACTTCTTCGACGCCGAGCGGCCCGACTACGTGATCCTCGCGGCTGCGAGGGTGGGGGGCATCCAGGCGAACGTGAAGCACCCCGCGGAGTTCCTCTACGACAACCTGACGATGCAGTGCAACGTCATCCACCAGGCGTTCCTGCACAACGTGCGCAAGCTCTGCTTTCTCGGGAGCTCGTGCGTCTACCCGCGGCAATGCCCCCAGCCCATGCGGGAAGAATACCTCCTCACCGGGCCCTTGGAGCCCACCAACGAGGGCTACGCCATCGCCAAGATCGCCGGCCTGAAGATGGTGGAGTACTACCGCCGGCAGTACGGATTCAGCGGCGTGAGCCTCATGCCGTGCAACCTCTACGGGACGAACGATCACTTCGACTTCGAGAACGGCCACGTCCTGGCCTCCCTGGTCAGGCGCTTCGTTGAAGCCGTCGACGAGCAGACGGCCGGCGTGACCGTCTGGGGAACAGGCTCGGCGAAGCGAGAGTTCATGCACGTCGATGACGCCGCGCGCGCCGTGCTCTTCGCCATGGAAAGTTACGACGCGGGAGAGATCCTGAACGTCGGCTGGGGCGAGGACGTCTCCATCAAGGAGCTCGCCGAAACGGTCGCGAGCCTCGCGGGGTTCACGGGGCGCCTGGAGTGGGACCGGACCAAGCCCGACGGAATGCCCCGCAAGTGCATGGATGTCTCGAGGATGCGCGCCCTGGGCTTCTCCCCGCGCATCACCCTTCGCGAAGGGATCGAGCGGACGATCGGAGAGTACCGAGCCTCCCAGATCGGTCGCACGGAGCATTGACATGATACCTTTGATGAAGAATCCGTTCATGCACGTGAGCCGGACCAAGGAGGAGCTCGCGAGCTTCATCCTGCGAACGAACCGGTTCAGCATGGGGCCAGAGTGCCGGAAGTTCGAGGAGCGGTTCGCGCACACCCAGGGGGCCAGGGACGCGACGCTGTTCAACAGCGGAGGCAGCGCCAACTTGGCTATGCTCCAGGCTCTGGTGAACCTGGGCCGGTTGAAGCGCGGAGACCGCGTCGGTTTTTCGGCGCTCACGTGGTCCACGAACGTGATGCCTATCTTCCAGCTGGGCCTGGTCCCCGTTCCCATCGATTGCACGCCGACCACGCTGAACGTGATGAAGAAGGACATCCTGGCGCGGCTCGCGCAGGAAGACCTCGCGGCGGTATTCATCACCAACGCGATGGGATTCACCGGCGATCTGGCCGAGATACGCGATCTCTGCCACGAGCGCGGTATCGTCCTGCTGGAGGACAACTGCGAGGCCCTGGGGACCGTCCTGCCCGGCGGGCTGAAGTCGGGCTCTTTCGGGTTGATGGCAAGCTTCTCCTTTTTCATCGCGCACCACATGTCGACCATGGAGGGCGGCATGGTTTGCACCGACGACGACGAGCTCGTCGAGATGCTCCGTATCGTCCGGGCGAATGGATGGGACAGGAACCTGACGGCGGCGCAGCAGAGGAAATGGCGCAAGAAGTACGGCATCCACTCCGAGTTTCTCGCCAAGTACACTTTCTACGACCTCGGCTACAACTTGCGTCCCACGGAGATCACGGGCTTCCTGGGGTGCTGCCAACTCGCGTACCTCGAGGAAACCGTAACGGCCAGGGAGCGCATCTACGACCAGTTGGCGAAGGTCTCCGCCAGAAACCCGGATCTCGTCGATCTGGATCGGAGTCACATCGACGTGCTCTCGTGCTTCTGCTTCCCGGTGCTGTGCAAAACCGCCAAGCTCAGGGACACCTACCTGGCGCAGTTCTCAGGCGCCGGCGTCGAGGTCCGCCCCATGATCGCCGGCAACATCCAGAACCAGCCGTTCTATTCGAAGTATGCCGAGCGTAGCTACGATCTGCCCGGCACGGACTTCATAGATTCGTGCGGCTTCTACTGCGGCAACTACCCGGAGCTCACGGAGGCCGATCTGGAGGTTCTGGCCAGCTGTCTGGAGAAGTACTAGCGGGGCTGCGCCTCAGACCGACGAGGCGGGTGGGTCGGGGCGCAGGCTAGGTTGTGCCCGGACTGAAGGGATCAGTGGCACCATAGGGCCAAGCTCGCCGCGTGATCCCTTCCGGGGCTGTCAACTCATGGCTGTCGACTCCCGACCAGCGGCACCAGATCCGAAAGCTCACTCAAATGGACCGACTTTCGTGCCCCATAGACGCTAGTGCCCTGTCTCCGTGATTCGCCGCAGAACTTGACGTCCTCGAACGGGGCGAGGCCGTCGAGTTCTGTGGCGAATGCCCCATGATCTGGGTTTCTAGGCAGCCCTTCTCTTGGCGTTTCGGATGTGCAGGGCGGGATAGTGGCCCGAGCCGCGCGACCCTCCCTCGACCGAGTCGTTGCCGTCCGGCCCTAGGGCGAAACGCAAC
>JAFGIS010000623.1 GCA_016929495.1 Polyangiaceae bacterium
GCGGAGAGCCGAGCAGCGGCGGAGAGCCGAGCAGCGGCGGAGAGCCGAGCAGCGGCGGAGAGCCGAGCAGCGGCGGAGAGCCGAGCACCGGTGGAGAGCCGACCGTCGCTGGTGCGGCCGGTAGCGCTGGCGCCGACCAGGGTGCGGGCGGCGAGACGGGAAGCTCAGGAGCACCGCAGAGCTCAGGGGGCAGTGCACCGGTGGGCGGCGGCGCGTCGACCGGAGGAGCCAGCTCCTCCGGCGGCGTCACGTCCTTGGGTGGTGCCATCTCGTTCGCTGGGTCCGAGGCTGGCCAGGCTGGCGCGGCTGGTCGTGCCGGGCAAGGCGGCCACGGCGTCGAGCCTGGCACGGGCGGCTCGACAGCCACGGGCGGAGCGTCCGAGGGTGGCGCGGCCGGCGAAGGAACGACAGGCGGGCTCGCGGCAACGGGCGGCGAGCAGCCGTTCGCCGGCGGTTCGTCCGTCGCCGGCGCGCCGACGACAGGCGGCAGCGCGCAGACAGGCGGCATCACGTCGGCGGGTGGCGTAGAAGACGGATCTGACGCCGGTGCACCGCCAGCGGGCCCGGATCGCTCGCTCGAGAACGAGCTCTCGGGCGGCGGGTGCCGATGCGGCATGCCGGGCGTTCCCTTCGGCACCAGCCGCTGGCTGCTGCTGTCCCTGGTCGGGGTCCTTGCGGTGCGGCGCAGGACGTCGGGTGACCAATAGCCGGCGAGCTCCCTCTCAGCCTCCCTCTTCCAGGTTCACGCCTCCGTAGACATCCGCGAGCGGCAGCACCGCGCCAAAAGAAGCCAGGTGCACCTCGGCCTCCAATCCGACGTACGTCGTCGTTAGCCACTGTCCAGTTTCCAGGCGTTGGTGGTGGTCGACGCGCACCTCCTCGTGGGAGACGACCAAGTACTCGCGGAAGGAATCGATCGACTGATACTCGAGGAACTTCGAGCCCCGATCATAGTCCTTGGTCGTTCTGCTCGTGACCTCGACCAAGAGCACCGGGTTCAATAGGCTCGGTGGGTCCTCGGAGTCATACCGGCGCTCGCCGCAGGCCACCACGACGTCCGGATACGCGTACATCCGTTTGGCTGGCACGTGCACACGCTGGTCGCTCGTCATGACTTCGCAGCCCCTTGCCCCAGTCGCCCGACCGAGCGCTATCGTCATCCGAGCCGCAAGGATGTTGTGGGGCGGCCTTGCTCCGGCCATCGAGGTGATCACGCCGCGGACGAACTCATGTTTCGTTTCGCTGGCGCGCTCGAGAGCGAGATACTCCGCTTCCGTGAATGGCGCTGGCGCTGGGGCTGACATGAGCCGATTGTACGACCCTCCGGGCCAAGCGTCAGCGCGGCCCATCGGGCTCGTGGTCGGCAGCTCCGGGATTGGCCCATCGACCAGCGAACCGCCACGTAGCGGCCCGCTCACCCCGGCGCAGGCTTGGGAGTCCCGAAGATGGCCGCCGGGCGCCGGCGCTCGCGTTGCTGCTGATGCTTCTCGCTCCACGTCGGGATCACGGCACGCTCGCGCCGCGGTAGCTCACGGCCTTCGAGCGCAGCCTCGATCTCCTCCGAGTCGAGCGTCTCACGCTCGAGCAGCGCCTCGGCGAGACGATCGAGCTTGTCGCGCGAGGCTCGGATGATCTTCTGCGCCACCCGGTACTGCTCGTCGACGATGCGATGGACTTCCTCGTCGATCTCTCGCGCCGTCTCTTCGGAGTAGTCGTCGTGGTGGGCCGCCATCTCGCGGCCGAGGAAGACGTTTTCCTCGCGATCACCGTAGGCAACCGGGCCCAGCTTGTCGCTCATGCCGAGCTCGCACACCATCGCACGAGCCAAATGCGTCGCCCGCTTGATATCGTCCTGGGCTCCGGTCGTCATTTCCCCGAAGACCTCCTCTTCGGCGACCCGACCGCCGAGCGCCATCGCGATACGGGCCAGTG
Source organism: Polyangiaceae bacterium (assembly GCA_016929495.1). Lineage (GTDB taxonomy): Bacteria > Myxococcota_A > Polyangia > Polyangiales > Polyangiaceae > JAFGIS01. Next base: position 1,933 of record JAFGIS010000623.1, read on the forward strand.
TCTGGCCGCGGCTCATCAGGTGCCGGTCCTCGGTCGGCAAGAACATCGTCACGCCCAGCGCGGCACCGCGTGGAATGATGGACACCTTGTGGACGGCATCGTTGCCTTCCGCCAGCTTCCCGACAATGGTGTGCCCCGCCTCGTGCCAGGCGGATACGCGGCGCTCGGCATCGCTCATCACCATGGAACGCCGTTCGCTTCCCATCAGGACCTTGTCCTTGGCGAGCTCGAAGTCGGTCATCGCCACGGCGTCCTTGTCCTGCCGCGCGGCGAGCAGGGCCGCCTCGTTGACGAGATTCTCGAGGTCGGCGCCCACGAATCCAGGGGTCCCGGAGGCCAGGATGCGCAAATTGACATCGGGGGCCAGCGGCACCTTCTTGGTGTGAACCCCGAGGATCCCCTCACGCCCGCGAATGTCTGGACGCGGGACCGTGATCCGCCGGTCGAAACGCCCGGGCCGCAGGATCGCGGGGTCGAGCACGTCCGGACGATTGGTCGCGGCGATGATGATCACACCCTCGTTCGACTCGAAGCCGTCCATCTCGACGAGCAGCTGGTTGAGCGTCTGCTCGCGTTCATCGTGGCCGCCGCCCAACCCGGCGCCCCGGTGCCGGCCCACGGCGTCGATCTCGTCGATGAAGATGATGCAGGGTGCGTGCTTCTTGCCCTGCTCGAACAAATCGCGAACACGGCTCGCGCCCACGCCAACGAACATCTCGACGAAGTCAGAGCCCGAAATACTGAAGAACGGTACCGCGGCCTCGCCGGCGATGGCCCGGGCCAGCAGGGTCTTGCCCGTGCCGGGCGGTCCCATCATCAAGACGCCCTTGGGGATGCGCCCGCCGAGCCTCTGGAACTTCTTCGGGTCCTTGAGGAAGGCAATGATCTCCTCGACCTCGTCTTTGGCCTCGTCGATCCCAGCGACGTCCGAGAAGGTGACCTTGTTCTGAGCTTCGGTGAGAAGCCGCGCCCGACTCTTGCCGAAGCTCATCGCCTTGCCGCCGCCTGCCTGAAGCTGGCGCATGAATAGATAGAACAGCACCAGCAGGAACAGCATCGGCAGAAGGATGGTCAGCGTGGTCGTGAGCAAAGGGCTGCCCTCATCCTTCTGGTAGGTGACCCTGACTTGATGCTTGAGGATCTCGGCGGCGATGTCCTCGCTTTCGGGCCCGATGCTGACGCCTCGCTCGGCCTGGCCGCTGGCCTTCGGGTCCTCGACGCGAAACGCGTACTCCCGACCCTTCACCTCGACGTCGGTCACATGGCGTCCGGCGGGTGGGGCGCGCACGAGCGCCATGAACTCGCTGAACGGTACCGGGCGCCGACGCGCACTCTCGTTGCTCGAGAACTGCCAGACCGACAGACCGACGACGAGCAACACGAGCCAGAGCAGCAGCGTCTTGTGAGGTTGCTTCACGTAACCGTACCTGGACCCTTACCGTTTTGCATTCGACCCTTTGCTGGAATGTTGCGAACCGGGGTCAACCGCAAAATCATGCCATCTGTTGGTCTAACGGTCGAACGCGGATCGAGACTATGGGTGGGATGAGACTTAGTGCGCGAGCCACACGGGCCAAGTCCCGGCTCGTGGGTCGGCACAGTGCGAAGCAGCCTTCACGCATGTGTCGGAGAGCAGCCCTGATCGGGGTCGTTCACGAACCGCGGCGTGCTGCACTAGTGCATCGCTTCAATTGAAACGATGCCCAAGAAACGAAGGGGGCCGCGGGTCAGATCGGTGGGAAGCGGCGGGTTTTTCGCCGCCCTCGCCCGGTCGGGGGCGGCGAAAAACCCTTCACTTCGATCGAAATGCGGCACTAGGTCTTCCGTGGCTGCGACAACGGGGCTGACCGTCAGGGGGACGTCTGTGGGCAGCTCCAGCTGCCCCGACGACAACGGGACGACCCGTGCCGCGGTCGATCACCACCTCTCGTCCTCCTGGCAAGCGTATCCGGGCGCCATAGAGATGGCGCGCCTGGGCCCGAGCCACTGCAGCGGCGGCCGCGCGTCCGAGAACGACCTCGGCGCCGCTCGAATCCACGACCCGCGGGCGGGCACATGCGCAAACCTGGTCGGCCAACGCATTGAGGTGCGTGACCACCTGGGGAGCCAGCGATTCGAGCAGGGGCATGACCTCGTGGCGCACCCTCACCCGCAGGAAGCGTCGATCGAGATTGGACGGATCTGAGGCGTAGCGCAAGCCATGGCGCTCCAGGTGGCGCGCGATGTCTTCCTTCCTGGCGCGTATCAGCGGGCGCAGGAGCTGGCCTTGCTGCGGGGGCAGTACCGCGAGCCCGCTCGGCCCGGCGCCGCGCAGGAGCCGCATTACCACGGTTTCCGCGCGGTCCTCGGCATGATGCCCCGTGGCGAGCCAGTGTGCCCCGACCGCCTTCGCTGCTGCCCACAACGCCTCGAAACGCGCGTCACGGGCGCGACTCTGCAGATTGCCCCCGAGACCGACCTCTACTCGGCTCTGGGTGAAGGGCACGTCGTGAGCGTGGGCCAGCTCCGCGGCGAGCTCGAGCTCTGAGGCTGCCTCGCTGCGCAGGCCGTGATCGACGCCGTGCGCATGGATCGAGAAGCCGAGCCGCGTCGCGAGGCGAGCCAGCGCGTCGAGCAGAGCCGTCGAATCGCCGCCTCCGGAAACACAGACGAGGATCCGGTCCCCCGGACGAAGGGTGCACTCCTCACGCAAGGTGCGTTCTGCGAGCCTGAGCAACGTGGGTGGGTGAGAGCGAGGCATGGGCGTGTCCGTCGACGGCCTATCCGAGTTCGAACTCCTTGCAGAAGCTGACCTCGGTGACCTTCGACAGATCGACGTTGCTGTGGGGCTCGGTGGGGTATCCGTGCACGCAGCACGCCGCGTTCTCGTCGTAGTTCACGCACTCTTCGCACATGAACAGGAGGCGGTAGGCGCGAGCCTCTCGTCGCAGCTGATCGTCTACGATACTGATCACGGATGCCTCACGGGAACGGCTGAGCGGGCGGTCCGCGCTGGAAGAAGAAGCGGAACCAGCCACTCGCGCGGCTGACCACGTCGACTCCGTCCGCGGCAGATATCTCGACGAGCCGCGGGTCCGCAAACTCAGCATCGAAGGTGGCCTCGGTGAGACGTTCACTCGCTTCGAGCTCGTTCGGATCGCCGCTGAACAGAGAATCGAAAGTGATCTGGCCCTCCAGTGAATACAGAGTTCCGTTCTGTCGATTGCAGGTGCTCTGCAGATATAGAGCCATGCTGACGAGCGCCGGCGGACCGTTCGGGTCGACCGCGGTCCCGCTGGGCTCCACTCCTGCCGGCAATCCGACAGGCACGGGCTCCCCGCGCTTCTGGCGGACTGCCTGCAGATCGCTGATCGACACGAACAAGCCGTCCGATACCTTCACGCTGTCGTCGCCGCGCTGGATCTGTATGAACAGCGTCGTGCCTCGGCTCGGGTTGGCCCCGAAAAAGGTGGGCTGAAGCCGAAACGGTCCGTCCCAACAGTCAGGGACGTATAGTCGCTCGCTCGTGACCTCACCCTGCCCTTCACCCGTGGTGCACGCCGAAAGCAGAACGACCAGACACAGCGCTCGCACCAGCAGGGCAAAACCGCGTTCCTTCATGGCAGCAGGCCCTCACACTGCACGGCGCGGCTGATGCGCGCTCCGCCGAGCACTCGCTCATCCTGGTAGAAGACCGCGTACTGACCCGGAACGACCGCCGCCACGGGCTCGTCGAAGTCGACGATGGCCGCTGCGCGGGAGTCTGCTTTGACCGTCGCCGGATAAGCACGGCCGCGGTAGCGCACGGCCACCTCGGCCCGCAGCGGGAGCTCCGTGCCACTGTGCAGCACGAGCTCTTCGAGCTCTGCGCTCGAGCACAGCAGCAGCTCCCGGGGACCCACGCGCACCGTGCTCGAGGCACCGTCGATGCCTACCACATAGGCGCGGTAGCCAAGCGCCACGCCGAGATTGTGACGCTGCCCGACGGTGAACGCGTGAACGCCCGCGTGCTTGGCGACCTCTCTGCCGTTCGGATCGGTCATGAGGCCTGGTCGGATCCGGTCCGGGGCGTGCTCTGCCACGAAGTCAGCGTAGCGGGCCGTCTGTACGAAGCACAACTGTTGGCTCTCCCCTTTTCCGGCGCCCGGGAGCCGCCACTGTCGCGCCAGTGAACGCACCTGTTGTTTGCTGTGACCACCGAGCGGGAAGTTGAGGCGCGAGAGGCTCTCGGCTCCGAGCATGTGCAAAAAGTAGCTCTGGTCCTTGTTGCGGTCGACGCCGCGCCAGAGGGTGGGGGCGCCCGCCTCTTCGACCACCCTCGCGTAGTGGCCGGTCGCCACGACGTCGGCCGACAGCCGATCGGCCAGGCCCAACAGCTCGCGGATCTTGATGGTCCGGTTGCAGGTGACGCACGGGCTCGGCGTGTGCCCTTTCAGGTAGTCCTCGACGAAGGGCTCGACGACCAGCCGGCGGAACTCTGCGCGACGATCGAACGCGTAGTGCGCAATCCCGAGGTGGTCGGCGACCCGTCGCGCGTCGTGAACGTCCTCGGGAGCGCAGCACCGGCCCTGGACGGTGCCGTCGTCCGGCGTGTCCCACAACCGAAGCGTTGCACCGACAACCTCGTACCCTGCGGCTTTCAGCAGCGCGGCGGCGACTGAGGAGTCGACTCCGCCGCTCATGGCCACCAGGGCTCGCCGCACGGGCCGACCTTGCCGCGCCTGGCTGAGCCGCGTCAAGGATGGCTTGGGACCGGGGTCCGAATCCAACATCTGCGGGCATTCACGGAGACAGGTGCATCGTTTCAATTGAAACGATGCCCAAAAACCAGGGGTGCCGCGGCTCAGACGAGTGGGTTTGGGGCCGGAGGCGCCGCCTTCACCCAGCTGGGGGCGCTTCCGGCCCCTCAACTCAATCGAAACGCGGCACTAGGCGGATGAGCTCTGAAGGGTGGTTCTGATCGCCTGACCTGCTCTGTCGACGAGCCTTGCTGCCAGATCAACGGCTTCGGCGTAGCGGTAGATGCCGGCCTGCAGCACGATCAGGTCCACGCTCGAGTAGCTGCGCATTGCTGCGCCGGAGAGCGCCTGGCGGACCCTAGATTCCCCCTGGTCGATTTCCTTGCCTACGGCGTGGACCATGCGCTCGAAGGCTCCCGGGCTCATGTCCGGTTGCTGCGAGGTCTCGAGTCGCCGCACAGGTCCTGCCTCCGGGGTCGAGTCACCTCGGGCCATCCATCCCTCCAGGCGTGAACCTGGACCATGCACTGCTGTCGTCATGGCTCCTAGTTCGGGCCGCCACGTCCGTGAGTTTCGCAAAAACCAGCTCCCGGGGGATCGCCTGCCATCGCGATGCTAGCCCGAGGCCCCGCGCAATCGCTTGCTCAGCCGTCCGATCGCACGGGTATGAAGCCGGCTCGCCCAGGATTTGCTCAGCCCGAGGTCGCGGGCAACCGCGTCGAAGCGTTCGCCCTCCAAGTAGTGTCTTCGGACCAGTTCGGCCTCTTCGGCTGGCAGCTCGGCAATGTGCTCGCGGACCAATGCGAGCAGCTCGGCCTGTGCGACGGCCTGTTCCGGGCTGTCGGCCTGCGACGCGGTCGTTCGCGCACCATGTTCGCCGTGTGCCGCAGGAGCGACCAATCCCACGGCCATCGCGGTGGCCATCGCCGCCAAGTGGTCCGAGAGTGCGCGTTCAGCTTCTGCAGGACCTGCGCCTCTGGCGACCGGAGCGTGTACGTCCTCGACCGCTCCCTCGCTGTACAGGCGCGAAGCTTCCAGTGCGCGCAGCCGCTCGTGCACCCTGCGCGGCAGACTCGAAGCCGCCCGTAGTCCGTCGAGGATCGCGCCGCGAACTCGGTAGCTGGCGTAGGCTCGAAACGGAACTCCCCGTTCTGGGTCATAGCGGCGAGCGGCGTCGAGTAGACCTTCCTGGCCGTAGCTGACGAGCTCCTCGAGCGCGGCAGACTGCCCTGTCGCGCGGCGGACTTGACGCGCAATCGAGTCGGCCAAATCCAGCGCAGACTCGAACCGCTCTGACACTTCGGGCGGATCGACTGGCACCACGGCGCAAGCACTTTAGATCGGCGTTCTGCGAAACGAAACGCTGCTATCGAACGACCACCAGGCCGGCTCTTCACAGGGTGCATGGGCCTCGAGCGCATGCCATAGTCGGGCTTCGCATGATCCGCTGGGGTCGGCTCGCCATTGCTTCAGCGCTTCTGGGCGTGGCTGCAGCGGCAGTGGGCATGCTCTGGCGTGGGGGACTGCCCTTGTGGCATCCCCGTCCCTGGCTGCCGCTCGGTCGGGGGGTTCGTGACGCGTACAGCGGCGTGCTTGGTCTGGCCGTGGGTGCCTTGGTCGTTCTGGCAACGCGTGGCATGGTCGCCCGCTTCGATTGGGCCCGGCGGCTGCACTCGGAGCTCCGGCCTCTGGCCAGGGGACTCACGAGCGTCGGCATCATCCTGCTCGCGCTTCTCAGCTCCCTCGGTGAAGAGATGTTGTTTCGGGGGCTTCTGGTTCCCTGGATCGGGGTCGTGCCTCAGGCGCTCATCTTCGGCTTGGCGCACCAGATCCCCGGCAGGAGCCGCTGGGTTTGGGCATCTTGGGCCACTGCGATGGGTCTGGCGCTGGGGGCCATGTTCCAACTGACCGGCTCGCTAGTCGGTCCTCTGGTGGCTCATGCGCTCGTCAATGGACTGAACCTGTTCTATCTGAGGCGTCACGATCCGAGCCCTCCCCGTCGCGGGCTCGGTGGACTGCTTGGACAGCGCGGGTAGCGTGGGAGCTTGCGGCGCGCTTGTGGTCAGCACCGGTTGGTCATCGAAGGGTCGTCGTGGGCTCGAAGACGCGATCACTCTGGTCAGCCGCCGGGATGGTAGTTGTTCGGCAACGAGATGGACAGGCGCACGCTCGACTCGCGAGGCGTTGACAAGGAACGAAGAAAGAAGAGCCACGAAACGCTCGATGCGACGTCGCGTCGCGCATCGCGTCGCGCGGAGTCATTGGGGGCTCGGGCGAACGGGCAAGAACGGTATTCTCGCACCTGTAACCACAGGGCACCCGCAGTCCGGAGCCGTACGACGATCGAGCGGACCGACTATGCTCTGCTACGATGGCGTTGCGGCCTTCAGAACAGCCAAGGCCGGCCGTTGAGCACCTCCCATGGCAAGTTCGGTAACGGACCTCGAGCCGGCAATCCTCGACGACAAGCCTCGCGTTCTGGTCGTCGATGACGAGAAGTTCATCCGCGACATTCTCGCCGACTTCCTGGGCATGGAGGGCTACTACGTGCGCACCGCTCAGGACGGAGCCAGCGCGGTCGCCGAGCTGCAGCGCGCCCGCTACAACATGGTCATCAGCGACCTGAAGATGCCACGTATGGGTGGGCTCGAGCTGCTCAGAGAGATATCGACGCGCTATCCGGACACGCTCACGGTCATCATGACGGGATTCGGGACCGTCGAGACAGCCATCGACGCCATGAAACGGGGAGCGTACGACTACATTCTCAAGCCGTTCAAGGTGGAGGAAATCACGCACATCGTCGAGCGGGGGCTCGAAAAACAGCGGCTTTCCGCAGAGAATCTGAGGCTACGCGAAGCGCTGTCCCTGTACAAAGTAACCGAAGCGATCGCCGCTAGTCTTTCGCTGGAGGAGGTCATCGCGACGGTTTCGGAAAGCGCTCTCAACGAGGTCCGCGCAGACGTCGTGGCGATGTGGCTCGAGGATGGGGAGGGCGGCTACTTCCAGCGAAGCGTGGCGATGAATCCGCACCTGCCCGAGACGGCCGCGCCGGGCACCCTGCGGGCTGCGGAGATTGCAGCTCGCCTGTCGCGTGGCGAGCCGGTCGTGGAACACGGCCACCGCGCGCTCGCCCTGTTCGAGTCGCCGCCCGAGCCGACGGTGTCGAGCCTGGCCGTGGTACCGCTCAAGGCCAGGGAAAGCCTGATCGGCTGGATATCGGTGCTGAGTCTGACGCAGACCAAACGCTTCGACGAGGGACAGCGCAAGCTGCTCAGCATCGTTGCCTCGCGCGCGGCCGCCGCAATCGAGAACGCGCTGCTGTACGAAGACCTGCAGTCCACGTTCCAGCAGACGATTCAGGGGCTTGCGCAGACGATCGACAAGATGGACCGCTACACCGCCGGGCACTCCGAACGCGTCGCCCTGTACGCGGTCGCACTCGCCCGCTGGCTGGGGCTGCCCGACGACGTGATCGAGGTGGTCCGGCAGTCGGCTCTGATGCACGACATCGGCAAGATCGGCTGCGTGCTCAATCTGAACAAGCCCGGCAAGCTGTCGTCCGAGGAATACGAGGTATTCAAGAAGCATCCCGTCTATGGTCGCGAGATCCTGGACCCGATCGAGTTCTTGCAGCCGGTGATCCCCGGCGTCTATCTGCACCACGAGCGCTGGGAAGGCGGCGGATACCCGCTCGGCGTCGCAGGGCACGAGATCCCGCTCATCGCGCGCATCATCGCCGTGGCCGACACCTACGACGCCATGACGAGCGATCGCTCCTACCGCAGAGCCTTGCCCCACGAGGTCACGGTCACCGAGATCGTGCGCTGCTCGGGGACTCAGTTCGATCCCGACATTGCGGGCGCCTTCACCGAGAACATCGACCGCTTCCGCGACGAGCTCCGCGACCAGGGCAAGGACGTGCCGGAGTAGTGGGATCGACTCAGCTTCAGGCGTGGTGGTTGGGGCAGCGGCCCTACGCGCCAGTGCATCGACTGCAGGAGCGACTCGTCAGCCTTCGGCAGGCCGGGCAGGGGCAGGACGTGGTGTTGATCGTGGAGCATCCGCCGGTCATCACGCTCGGTCGCGGCGCCCGTCGCGAGAACGTGCTCGTGTCCGAAGACGCGCTGGCGGCCCGAGGGATCGAAGTGGTCGAGACAGGCCGCGGAGGTGACGTCACGCTGCATGCGCCGGGGCAGCTCGTTGTCTATCCCATCCTCGAGCTGGGTCCAGGCCGCAGGGACGTGCGGCGGTACGTGGGGGATCTCATGGAAACCATGCGCCGTCTGGCAGGGCGCTGGGACATCGACGCCGGCCCCGTCGATGGCCTGGTGGGGCTCTGGGTCGATGCGGACGCACCGAGTCGGTGGACGGGGCGCCAGGGGGCGGGGCGGTTGGCCAAGATTGGAGCGATTGGCGTTCGGATATCGCGTTGGGTCACGATGCACGGGTTCGCGTTCAATCTGACGACGGATCTCGATCTGTTTTCGGCGATCGTGCCGTGCGGCATTCGCGAGCACGGGGTGACGTCGGTTGCGGCGCTGACCGGGGAGCAGGTGAGTGTGGGGGAAGCTAGTGTGCCGGTGGTGCGGATCTTGGCGGAGGTACTGTGCGGGGAGATCGTGGGGGTGGAGGATCTGTCGGGGGGGGAGCTCGAGGGGATCGAGGGCGGTCGGTTCGAGTGAGTGGGGACGATCGTTGAGAAATAGGAACAGGATCCATTTCCCCGTTGAGGGATCCCCGTTTCGCCAGGACGTCGAACGTGCTAACGGTGCGGCTGCGTTCGAGGTCGAGTCGTTTGGCTCTGAATGTCGTCGGGTCGAGCATGCTGTCGCCAGCGGCCCTCTCGTCGTTGCGCTCGATACCCCGCGGCTTTCTTCGCCGCCCTGCTGCTCGCTGCCTCCCCGGCTCCTTCCCGAGCCCTGGCCCAATCCGAACAGACCGCGGTCGGCTTGACGTACGAAGTGCCTCCCGATTGCCCGCCGAAGGAGTGTTGGGACCACTTGGAGCCGCACTACGAACTCGAGGTATCGACGGGCAACCTCAGCTGGGACTACTGCACGGCGCCGGCCGAATCCGGTGCGTTCACGGTGGTCACCGGCAGCCGCGTGCTGGACGAAGCCGAGCTGGCGTCCGTGCTCAGACCGTATGGCAATCTCGAACTCGATGCGAGCGGCCCCTGCGACGCCATGAGCATTCCCACGTCCGAGTACGGCGCCTCGGTCATTGTCGAGGATGACCCGTGGTACCTCGACCTCGTCGACGAAGGCTTCTCGTGCAGCGCGGAATCGAGCGGGATCTACGCGATCGGCATTCCCGCGCTCGCGCGCATCATCGACAGCCTGGTTCGGTAGGCGAGTTCCTCGCGGTCGCTCGGGTACGCCGGCTCGGGAGGCGGCGTGGCGGTGCGCCGGGTGTTCGGACCGGGCACTAGCACTTCCGGCACGAGGCCGGCAGCGCCGCGGTGGGGCTAGTCGGACACTGCATGGTCTCGAGGTCCTCCACGCAAGTGTCGACTTCCGCGTTGGTACACGCGTCCGGCTGATCGCGCTTGTCCTCTGGTATCGCCTTGAGTCCCGTATTCACACAATCGTCGACCGTGGGATAGGCTGCCGTGAAGGCGCTGCCCAGACACGACTCCAGCCGCGCGCAATAGCTTCCGAGGATGCGGCGACCAGCCTCCTCGGCCGTGGGATGGTCGTCGTCGCTGCCGCCGCAAGCCGCTAGTGCGATCGCTGCCAACAGTACCGTAGACTTGTTCATGCTCGAGCTCCTTCCCTGATGGCGCTTCGTTTGCCCCAGGATCCTCCATTTGACACCGGGATCGCGCGAGATGCAATGCTGCCGGTACTGACCGCTACTGACCGCCGGCATCGTTGCGATGTACGGGCGATACGGTGTCCAGCCCACGGGACAGACTGGCCACTTCGGCGAGCTCGGTGTGCTGCTCGAGTTTGCGTGTGCACGGCACTGCATCGGCAGGGATCCGCCACCGCTTCTCGCTCCGGAGCGAGCTCGGAGTTGATCGACGCTTCGGACACGCGCCTGCCACGCGCTACCGAATACGAACAAGATGCCCTGGACCAGAAGGCTATTCCAGCGCGGCAGGAAATCGAACGCGCCATGACGCACCCAAGTTGGTCGTACGGCCAACCATGTTCCTTGGCCGCTTAACTCCGCCGTTCGGCACGCCGCAGTGGAACCCAATGGCACGCGTGCTCCTCGTCGACGACGACCCCGCATTCGGCAGAGCTGCCGTGGAACGACTCGCAGCGGACGGACACACCGTCACCTTCAACCCCGGGGCGTTCGGGGCTCTTGCGGCGGCCTGTGGCGCTGCCTACGACATGGTCTTGGTCGACGTGCGTATGCCCGGCATGGACGGGACCAAGCTCATCGAGTACATGCCGCGCCAGAAGCTCGGCGGGGCCCAAGTGCTCCTTGTCAGCTCCGTTGCGGCGGAGCGGCTTCGCGATCTTGCGACCACCTACGGGGCCGATGGGTACTTCTGCAAGCGCGACGGGCTTGACCAGCTCTGCGAGTTCGTCCGCCGCAAGGCGCAGAGGCCGACGCCTAAGGGTCCGAGAGCGGAGCCACACGGCACGGGGTTACGCCCGATCAAGCGGTGAACCTCTGGCCTTGGCCACGCTGTCTCAAGGCATTCGCACGAAGAACGCCACGGATGAGGCAATCATCAGAAACCCGACGGCGATGCCGGCCTTGTACAACACGCCGGACCAGCGGCCCAGGCGCTCCACGGCCTTCGCGTACGCAAGGCAAAACGGGACAACAATCGCAAAAATGTGCCGAAAGTCTTCGTGAAACGGGGTTGGCAGCATGATCCGCAGGGCCACAAGCAGGGTCACCATGCTGGCAGAAGAAATGACGAACACGCGGTACGTTTGCCAGTTCACGGATCCGATGGATGGCAGAACGGTCATGCAGATGGCGATGATTGCGAGCGACAGCACGCTGATGAACACCGCCAGCCAACTGTAGCAGGTGCCCTCGAAATCCTTCCCGAGCGGCATGACGCCAAACAGACTGGACTTGACCAAGACGTTCCAGAAGTAGTCCTGCTTCGGTGGGTAGGCCATCGAGCTCGTGGTGCTCACAAAATCGTGCAGTTCGAAGTAGAGGTAGTTGATCGGCCGGTTGCTGACGAAGTAGTCGCTCGGCACGTCGCAAGCGCGGCCGAGCACCCTCTGGCAGAGCGTGTGTGGGTACATCGTCTCGCGAAACGACACGGCGAGCAGCGCCGTGCCGAGCAGGATGAGCGTCGCGGCGACGAGTCGCTTTGCACTTCCGAAGCAGAATCGTGTCGAGCGAACTCGCAACGCCGCGACCATCAAGAGGGTCGCGGCCATCGCGTATCCGGTCGCTTTCGTCAGCAACGCCAACGCCGTAGCGGCGACGGCCAGGCAGAAATCCCGGCGGCGCTCATGCCGGTCCCACCGGGCGATGAAGTACATCGAGGCAATCATCAGCGTGGTGGCCAGCGCGTCGTTGTGCACACGCACCGAGTTGATGATGCTCGATGGCCAGAACACGACCAAAGCGGCCGCCAGCCGGAAGGTCGCAGCCCGCTCGATGCTGCTACGAAGCAGCAACAAGGCAAAGACGACGAAGCCGGAGAACAGCAGCAGCGAGAGCCACTGCAGCCCCAGCTCGCGCGGGATCCAGCCGCCAGCGAGCACGGCCTTGGACCACAGGGCCGCCAGCGCGTAGTAGAGCGGCGGGTGTCCGCACGCCGTGCAGAAAATGCTCACGGGCGGCAGCCTCCGATGCTCGGCGATTTCGTCGATGTACAGGAGCTGTGACGCCGCGTCGTAGTTGCGCTCGGAAATCGAGGTGTAGGCCAAGTAACTCACCTCGACGAGAGTGCCTGCCCACACCATGGCCACGATGAACCAACCGAAGCGCAATCGTCGCAGAACGTACAGCTGTACGGCGGCCGTGATTGCGAGCAGGATGAAGTACGTCATGGCAAGGGCTTGCCGGCCGTGGTGTGTGTCGGACGAGCTGATATATCATACCGACGGTCGGGGCTTCTCGTGGACGCGCCCTGAAGCCGGATCCGCACCGCCCCCAGCTGCATCGGCCAACGACGCGATGGCCCACGTCCTGCCGCTACTCCGGGCGCGCCGCCCTGCGTGCCCGAGCGTGCCACTCCTGTACGCTTCTCACCGGAACCGACCGCGAATCGAGCAGCGTGTGCGCCTCGAGCGACTCGACCACGGCAAGGGCCGCCGACATCGTGGTGAAGTACGGTATGTTGCCGAGCACGGCGTGGCGCCGGATCGCATAACTGTCGCGAATGGCCGAGGCTTCACGCGCGGTGTTGATGACCAGCTGGATGCTGCCGCTCTTGATCGCGTCCACGATGTGAGGCGATCCCTGTCGCACCTTGTTGATGCGCACCGCTGGGATTCGAGCACGTGTCAGCGCGTCGGCCGTGCCATCGGTGGCCACCACGGTGAAGCCGACATTGCGCAGATGCATGGCGACGTAGCAAGCCGCCGGCTTGTCCTCGTCCGTCACGCTGATGAAGGCGCGTCCACGGGCCGGAAGCTTGCTTCCGGCAGAGAGCAAGGACTTGCTGAACGCCAGGGGCATGCTGGTCGCCACGCCCATGACCTCGCCCGTGGAGCGCATCTCCGGTCCCAGGATCGTGTCGACTCCCGGGAACTTGGCGAACGGCAACACGCTTTCCTTGACGGCCACGTGCGTCGGTTGCGGCAGATCCCGTAGCTCTAGCTCGTCGAGCGTCTTGCCGACCATCAACTGTGCCGCGATCTTCGCCAGAGGCCTGCCCGTCGCCTTGGACACGAACGGAACCGTGCGCGACGCGCGTGGATTGACCTCAAGCACGTACACCCGGCCGTCCTTGACGGCGAACTGCGTGTTCATCAGACCGACGACACCGAGCTCGAGCGCCAGAGCCTTGGCCTGCGCTTCGATTTCGGCGACCACGCTGGGCTCGAGGGAATGAGGTGGCAGCACACACGTCGAATCGCCGGAATGGATGCCGGCCTCCTCGATGTGCTGCATCACGCCCCCGACCACCGCCCGGTGTCCGTCGGCGATGCAGTCCACGTCCACCTCGATGGCGTGCTTGAGGAACTCGTCGATGAGCAGCGTGGGTGAGCTATCCTCGTCTTGAGCGGCTTCGAGCGCAAGCCCGACGTACGCGTCGAGCTCCTCGTCCGACCAACAGATCATCATGGCCCGGCCACCCAGCACGTACGAGGGACGTACCAGCACCGGATAGCCGATGTCGCCGACGACCCAACGTGCTTCGTCCAGCGACTTCGCGATCCCGGCGCGGGGCCGCAGCAGTCCCAGCTTGTTCAGCAGCGCATCGAAGCGCTCGCGGTCCTCGGCGCGGTCGATGGCGTCCGCGGACGTGCCGAGCAATCTGACTCCGGCGCGCTCGAGCGGAACCGCTAGTTTGAGCGGCGTCTGCCCGCCGAACTGCACGATGACACCGACCAGCTCACCGCGGGAGGCTTCCTCCTTGCAGACAGCGAGCACGTCTTCGAGCGTCAAGGGCTCGAAGTAGAGCCTGTCGGACGTGTCGTAGTCGGTGGACACGGTCTCGGGGTTGCAGTTGACCATGACCGTCTCGTATCCAAGCTCGCGCAGCGCGAACACGGCATGGCAACAGCAGTAGTCGAACTCGATGCCCTGGCCGATGCGATTCGGGCCACCGCCCAGAATGATGACTTTCCGCCGCTCGGAAACCTCACTCTCGGTGTCCGTCTCGTAGCTGGAATAGAGGTAGGGCGTCCGAGCGACGAATTCCGCGGCGCAGGTATCGACACGCTGGTAGACGGTGCCGATGCCGGCCTGCTCACGCTGCAGGCGAACGGCTGCTTCGTCCGTGTCGCGCAGTCGGGCGATCTGTCGGTCGCTGAAGCCGAGGCGTTTGCTTTCCCAGAGCAGCACGCGGTCGAGCTCGGGCGCTTCACGCAGCACGCGCTCATGCTGGACGATCCGGTCGATCTGTCCGAGAAACCAGGAGTCGATCCCGGTCAGTTGGGCGAGCTCGTCGATCGAAACGCCGAGCCGAATGGCATCGGCCACATGAAAGAGCCGCTCCGCCGTCGGGGTGCCCACGATCGCTCGCAGAGCCCGGGCCATCTCGTCGCGCAGTCCGGGCGCTCGCGACGGACGTGGACGCGCGGCCGGTGGTGGCTCGAGCGCCAGGTCGCGTTTGTCCGTTCGCTGCGCGGCCATGCTCACGTAGTCGATACGTCCGAACAGGCTAGTGAGCCCATCCTTGCCCGTCTCGAGCGATCGAGCTGCCTTCTGCAGCGCCTGCGGGAACGTGCGCGCGATGCTCATCACCTCGCCGACGCTTTTCATCTGCGTGCCGAGGCGCGGATCGGAGCCGGGGAACTTCTCGAAGGCGAAGCGAGGCCATTTGACCACGATGTAGTCAATCGTCGGCTCGAACGCAGCGCTCGTCCCGGTGATGTCATTTTCGAGCTCGTCGAGGGTGAAGCCGACGGCCAGCTTGGCGGCCACCTTGGCGATGGGATACCCGGTCGCTTTGGATGCGAGAGCGCTCGACCGAGAGACGCGGGGGTTCATCTCGATAACGAGCACACGCCCGGTCTTGGGATCGACGGCGAACTGGACGTTCGAGCCACCGGTCTCGACGCCAATCTCGTGCATGACCGCACGCGATGCATCGCGCAGGCACTGGTACTCGCGGTCGGTCAACGTCATCGCAGGAGCAACCGTGATCGAGTCGCCGGTGTGGACGCCCATGGGGTCGATGTTCTCGATCGAGCAGACGACGATGAAGTTGTCGGCTCGGTCACGCATCACCTCGAGCTCGAACTCCTTCCATCCGATGACACTCTCCTCGACCAAGACTTCCCGCGTGGGCGACTGGGCGAGCGCCCACTGCACTCGCTCCTCCAGCTGTTCCGGCCCGTCGACGACCGAACCGCCGGCACCGCCGAGCGTGAAGCTCGGCCGTAGTATGAGCGGATAGCCGGTCAGCACGGCAATGTCTCGGGCCTCTTCGCCAGAGCGCGCGTAGCCGCTCTTCGGACACTCCAGCCCAGCATGAGCCATGGCGTCCTTGAACAACTGGCGATCCTCGGCCTTGCGAATGGCTTCGACCTGCGCCCCGATGAGCTGGACGCCGTGCTGCGAGAGCACGCCGGATTCGTGCAGCTCGAGCGCGAGGTTGAGCGCAGTCTGGCCGCCGAGTGTCGGCAGAAGCGCGTCCGGCCGTTCGCGCGCTACGATGGCGGCGAGCGTGTTGACCTCCAGAGGCTCCACGTACGTCCGCCGCACGAGCTCTGGGTCCGTCATGATGGTCGCTGGATTCGAGTTGACGAGCACAACGTCGTAGCCGAGCCCGACGAGCGCCTTGGCGCCCTGAGTCCCCGAGTAGTCGAACTCGCAGGCCTGCCCGATCACGATCGGGCCTGATCCGATGAGCAGGATTTTCTGAATGTCGTCTCTGCGCGGCATGGGCAGACTGTCCCCGAAACGGTCAGAGCGGCGTGCGTGCGCCTCTAGCACACGCGCGCACCAGCTCGCGCGTGACACATTCCGGAAACATCCCAGGCTCGTCCTGTTGGTCGACCCAATCCCAGACGCAGCCCGGCTCAGGGTCCTGAGCCGGGAGATGGGCCGGCATCTGGCTGGGACGCGCGCTCCAGGGTCTGAAGCCGCCGCGGCCGAGCAGGACCGCACCGAACTGCAGGCCGGCGCTTGACTCTTTCCGTTCTTTCCGTAATAAAGCCCGCCCTCGCCGAAATCGCGCTCCCGGCCCCCACCGCTCATGGTGCAGGCTCTGCCGGGACAAGTCCGGAGCGAACGATGCCCAAGATGAAGAC
>JAFGIS010000058.1 GCA_016929495.1 Polyangiaceae bacterium
CTCCGCGATACGGTAGGCTCACACCGTCGCCAGAGCTCCAGGTGAGCGGCTCGGCGAGGGTGATGGTGCGCGCGAGGTAGTCGACCGTCGAAATGGCCACGGTCCCTCGACGAGACCTGCCCGCCATGGCCGTGCCGTATCCGGCTTCGGAGAGCGCCTGGGCGATCGTCAATCCGTTGCGGCCGGGGTCGCGCCCCAAGCTGGGCGCGTTCAGCCGGTGCGGATACTGTCCGGACAGGAACGAGGCACGCGACGGAGAGCACCGCAGCGAGTTGTAGAAGCTCGTGAACCTCAGGCCGTTGGCAGCGAGCGCTTCGAGGTGCGGAGTCTTGACCTCTCCGCCGTGACATCCTCCGTGCCGGCCTTGGCATGAGCGGACCCCCGTCCGCGTGTTCAGTTCGCGACGACCTCCGCCTCCAGCTACTGCGACTCGGCCAGCGGACCGCCGATTGCGGCTGCGCCGAAGGGATCCCTTGCGGCCGACGAACTGCTGTGCGAGCTTGCTTCCAAGAGGCCGGGCGTGACCATTCCCTGCGCGGGGTGACGGGTGCCTCGTGTTCGATTCCCGGATCCGCAGTCGGATGGGCAACATGGCAGCGCATTTCCTGCGAACAGCGACGATTGGCATGGCGCTGATCGGGTCGAGCTGTTCCCCGGCGGATCAGCAAGGTCCTCGACGGGGAGAGGTGGACATGATCTGCTGCGGGCCGCCGCGCGCCAGCGCGGCACGCGAACGGGTTGCGCAAGCGAGGGTGCGTGTCGTTTCGACGACGCAGGCCGACGGTGCGGGTGACCGTTTCGACTCGGCCATGGATGACGTGGGAGAGAGCGGCGCCATTTGTGCTCCGGCGTCGATTGAAGGAGTGCCCACTCTCGTTGCCACGTTTGGAAAGGCTCTGGGCATCTGCTCCGAGCGAGCCGTCGTCGATCTGCTTTCGGAGACCCTTTCGACCCGGTTCGAGTTCCGCATGCTCGATCTGGCCCCCAGCCGGGACTACACGTCCGCAGCGGCACAGTTGATATCGCCCGGTTGGACCGTTCGTGATCACGCGCCGCTGCCATTGAAGCCCCCTCTGGACTGGGGGGCCGCGGATCAGGATGACGTGTATTGGCGTTTGCAGCTCAATAGCATGGCCCCGGCCTCCCCCTTGCTGGGGGCCGCCATCGTTCAGGGCTCCCAGGAGGCGCTGGATCGCATGCGGGCGCTTGCCCTGGACTGGATCCAGTACAACATGGTGCGCAACGAACCCAACGCCATGAAGTGGCACGACCAGGCCACCGGCTACCGAGCTCACTACCTGGCGATTCTCTACCGCGAGCTGCTCGCTCGAAAGCCGCACGAGGTCGCCAGCCTACGGGCGATTGTATGGGCGCTACTGGAACACGGCCGCTGGCTGGCGGACCCCGCACACGTGACCATCGGCAACCACTGGCTGTACATGATGCTCGGGCTGAGGAGTATTCGGGTCGTCCTCCCGGAGACACCCGAGACGCTCGGCTGGGGCGAGTACGCAGTGGACGGCGTTCTCGATTACGTCGACAAGAGGGTATCGAGCGAAGGTATCAGCTTCGAGCATTCGCCGGGCTACCAGCGCTACGTGGCAGCCACGCTCAAGGCGTTCATGACCACGGGCCTGTTCGGGGGTCAGCTCTTGCAGACACGGACCCAGCAGATGCTGAGCCAGCTCGTTTGGATGGTGAACCCAAGCGGGCAATACGTGAACATAGGTACCTCCAAGGGCAACTACTCGATGGGGATGTCCAGCACAGCCGATTTCGCGGCAAGCGACGGAGCGACGGGCGATGAACCCCCTGCGGCTCCGATTGGATTTCCCGAAGGTGGCATCGCCATGCTCCGCAGTCCGTGGTCGGAGCATCCGTACGAGAACCACGCCTTCGTGTACTTCATGGCGGCTTTTCATTCGACCGCGCACAAGCACGCCGATCATTTCACGTTCGAGTGGAACGACGATGGGGTCCCGATCGTCGTCGACAGCGGCGAATTCACGACCGACCAGGGGCCCATGAGGACCTTCTTCAGAGGCACTCGCGCTTCGAACACCGTGGAGATCGACAGGACCGACTATCCGCTGACCCCGTCGTGCATGTTCGGCTCGGCGCTGACGGACTGGGGTAGCACACCATCCGGACTGCAATACGTCGCGGGACACATCGATCACTGTGTCTTCGACGTGAGTCACGATCGCATCATCGCGATCCGGCCACATCATTGGCTGCTCGTCACGGACTGGCTCGACGGGGGAGCAACGCAACACGAGTATCGACAGTGGTTCGGCTTCCACGAAAGCGCGGAGCTCGTGTCGCTCGATGCCGATTCGGTCCTGATGAGGCTGGGCAACGGGGAAGATCTGTACGTACGCGTCCTCGGAGGCGCGACGTCCGTCGAGCATGCTCGCGGGCGCGAAGAGCCGGACATACAGGGCTGGATCAGCCACGAGTACTATGAACGCACGCCACGGGACTCGGTGGCCTTCGTCGCGAATGCCGATCGAACCGTCTTGTCGACCCTGATGACGCTGTCGGGACCGGCCGAGAGCGTGCAGTTCGGCGAGACGGACGACGGAATAGCACTCCGGTTCGAAACGGAAGGAGGCGGCGTGCAGAAGGTCGTTCTGCGCACGGACCGCAACCCGACGCTCGCTGACGGGCAGTAGTCGCTCGCAGCCGCCATCGCTCCCGCAGATCTGCCTTCACGGCCCGCCTTCGTACATTCCCTGGTCCGGGCGCTCTCCGCGATACGGTAGGCTCACACCGTCGCCAGAGCTCCAGGTGAGC
>JAFGIS010000624.1 GCA_016929495.1 Polyangiaceae bacterium
ATCCCGCGCTGGACGGTAGGGAAGCGAGTCCTGCAGCTTGCGAACCTCGTCGACCCCGGTGTAGCTGGCGCCATCGATCTCGCGCACATCCACGTCCGTCCCTGCCGCAATTTCCCTGCAGGGACCGCACTCGAGGCAGGGGCTCGCCGTCGGCCCTGGATCGACGCCCGCTGCGACGCTCGCGGCGGGGCGGGTGCAGTTCAGCGCCTTGGCCAGGATCCGCGCGCTCGTCGTCTTGCCGACGCCGCGCACGCCGGTGAACAGGAAAGCGTGCGCGACGCGATGGCTGGCGATCGCGTTGGCCAGCGTGCGGGCGACATGGTCCTGGCCGACCAAATCCTCGAAGCGCATCGGCCGCCACTTGCGAGCAAGCACCAGGTAGCTCATGTTCGAACCCCCGACGTAGCAGATCGTCGGACCGGGCACCATGGCAGGGCCTGCTCGGGGCGGCTCGAGTGTCCTGCCTCGGTGGTTCGCCGCAGCGCTCGACGGCTTCGGCCCGGGCTGAGCCGCCCAGTCCTGCGGCGAACGCCCCCGGGTCCGAGCCAGGGCACGGCTTGCTGGGTCATTGCCCTGGCTTGCAGACAGGGCAATGGGGCAGTGCCTTGCGGGGCGAGCGTTCGGCCCCTCGGTTCAGAGGGCGGCGAGACTCGCCTCCCGGGAACGCCGCCGGCGGGCGGTGCAGCCCGAAGCCAGGCTGTCCCGGTCGCGTGCTGCCCCGAACGTGGCATGATGAGAGCCGACCGTGTCGCCTCCCCGCGTCGAGGCCATGGTCGGACGTTCTCGGACAGAGCACGCCATCCCGAACGACGACCCATGGACGCTGTTCTTCTGAGCGGAATCCTGGCCGGCTGGGCTGCGACACAGATCGCGCTCGGGGCCTATCTCGTTCTGGCCTACTCCGTGGGGCGCCGCGAGGTCGAGTATCTCGTCTTCGGTCTGTCCTGTTTTGCGTTGGCGATCACGAGTGCGGGTGCCGCTTGGATCTACCTGGGAGTTCAAGCCACGTGGGTGCGCAGCATGATGCTGCTACACGTTGGCGCGATTGCCGCTTCGGCGCTCAACCTGCATTTCGCGATGTGCTTCTCCGGCGTGAAACCGTCGCGTCGGTTCCTGGCAGGTTTGTATCTGATCGCGATCTTGTTCGAGCTGCTCAACGCCAGCGGCGGCTGGTGGGTCCGTGACGTGTGGTACGAACGACACACGCGATTCCTCGGGTTCGAGTGGCACGGCTACACCCAGCGACCCACGGCAGCAGCAATGACCTTCTACGTGCTCGCGGCGATCGCGGTGGCCGTCGGCTTGGCGCTCTTGTACCGCGCCCACCGATCGGGCCGCAAGGAAGCGCTGCCCGCTTTGCTCGGGGGGGCCGTCGTCCTGCTGGCGATGGGCAACGACGTGGCGATCGTCTGGCGAGAGTGGAGGACGGTGTGTCTGTTGCCACACGCGTTCTGGCTCTACGCACTGCCAGTTGCCGGTACGCTGCTCGGCCGCTACCGTGCTGCTGCCGGCGAGCTCGAGCTCAAAGAAGCGGTGCTTCGCCTCAAGACGGAGCAACTCCAGGAGTCGACCGAACAGCTCCGACAGATCCACGACGAGCTGGCGCGCAAACAGCAGCTCGCGGCGGTCGGTGAGCTGGCCGCAGCCATTGCGCACGAGGTACGCAACCCTCTTGCCATCATCATCAACGCCGTGGCTGGCCTGCGTCGAGCCACGGCGACCGAGAACGATCGCGCCACGCTGCTAGACATCGTGGAGGAAGAATCGGCGCGGCTCAACGGCCTGGTGACGCACCTCTTGCAGTACGCGCGTCCGGTCAAGCTGACGCGATCCAGCTTCGCTCCCGGAGAGCTCGTGCGTAGAGCCCAGTCCCTCGCCGACGAACGACACGAGGTGCTCGAGCTGGTCGATTCGGATGACGGCGTGACCAGCCTTCGTGCGGACGCGGAGCTTCTGGGACTCGCGCTCGACAACGTCGTATCCAACTCCATCCAGGCCATGCCGGGCGGTGGCACTATCCGTATCGTCGTACGCAAGGACCAACTGAACGGTGCCCCCTGTGCGAGAATCGAGGTTCGTGACACCGGACACGGCATGGACGAGAAGGTGCTGAGTCGCGCCATGGATCCGTTCTTCACCACACATCCGAGCGGTACGGGGCTCGGATTGCCGATCGTTCAGAGGATCATGGAGGCGCACGGCGGCGCGGTGCGGCTTGCGAGCCAGCCTGGCGAGGGTACCTCGGTGACGTTGCTGCTGCCGCTCGACGATCAGCTCGCTGCCGTGAACACAACTGCGGAGCCTCGTCCGTGACGCTCGACCGCGCGTCGATTGTCGAGATCGACAAAAAGACCGTCTGGCATCCGTATACGCCGATGCAGCAGTACATCGAGCGCGCGCGGCCGCTCGTCATCGAGCGCGCCCAGGGGGCTCGACTGTTCGACGCCGACGGTCGCAGCTACATCGATGGCAACGCATCCTGGTGGACGGCCCTCTTGGGTCACGGCCACCCGAGGATCATAGAAGCGCTCGGGCGGCAGTCCCGCCGCCTCTGCCACACGGCGCTTGCGGGCATCGTGCACGAGCAGGCTGCGCGGCTCGCGGACGAGCTCGTCCAGGTAGCTCCTGGGCCGCTTTGCCGAGTCTTCTTCAGCGATGACGGCTCCACCGCCGTGGAGGTCGCGATGAAGATGGCCCTCCAATACCAGCGCCAGAGCGGTCAGGCCGGACGCACGCGATTCGTGGCGCTCGAAGGTGCGTTCCACGGGGAGACGTTGGGAGTGACGGCGCTCGGGGGAGTGGAGCTGTTCCGCCGGCCGTTCGCGGGCGTGCTGCTCGACTGCGTGCACGTTCCCTCTGCCGCGGACGGCTACGAGCGCGCCTTCGGCGCTCTGGAGCAACTGCTGACGGAAAGCGGCCGCGATATTGCCGCCGTCGTTCTGGAGCCTCTGGTGCAGGGGGCGGCCGGGATGCGGATCTACGACGCGCGCTACCTTGTCATGGCTCGGGAGCTGACACGCCGGTCGGGCGTGCTCCTGGTCCTCGACGAGGTCTTCACCGGCTACGGCCGGACTGGGCCGATGTGGGCGTCCGAGCACGTCGACGTGCACCCGGATATCCTCTGTACCGCCAAGGGCTTCACGGCGGGCACGTTGCCGATGGCAGCGACCCTGGTCACCGAGCAGGTCTTCGAGGCATTTCTCGGCGATGCGAGTCGAGCCTTCTACTACGGGCACACGTTCTGCGGCAACCCGCTCGGCGCGGCGGTGGCCCGTGAGGTGCTGGCCATCTACCGCGACGAGCACGTGCTCGAGCGCGCGCGCGGCAAGGCTCGGCGAATAGCCGAGGCCTTCGCCGGGATGGCTGAGATCCCGGGTGTGGTCTCGACGCGGTCACTGGGCATGATCGGCGCGCTCGAATTGCAGCACGGCGACGGATACCTCGCGCAATCGGGGTGGCGGGTGTACGAGCAGGCGCTGGAGCGCGGAGCGTATCTGCGACCGCTCGGAAACGTGGTCTACGTCACTCCGTCCTTGAATATCGACGACGACGAGCTCGATGCGCTTCTGTCGATTGTGGACTCTTCGGTCAGAGCGGCCGTTTCCGAGGGAAGTTGACGCATCGGCTGCCAGAGAGGACCCACGTTTCCTTCGCGCCGGGGCGAGCCGTTCGCCTGCTTCGCGGTCTGGTAGTCGAGTGTGCACAATGCTGGAGCGGAGCGTACCAAACCCGCCGCCGCGGCAGTCCGTGCGGCCCCCAAGGACCCGTGCCGCTCGACGTGCTCCTGCAGGTACAACTCGAACTGAGCTCGCACGGCTGCCGCGCAAGGGCGCACGGTTCCGTGCGGTTGGGCGATGTTGTGTGCACGCCTGCCCGCGGCCGGTTCTGGATCACCGCGGGCAGCCTCCGCGTTCGGATCTGGTTTCGTGACCGGGACGGCACGCGCCACCGCTTGGATGGTCGGGTACGGGTCGACCGCAGCTCGCCGATGTGGTCAGTGAGTCGCCTGCGAGGTCTGCTCTGGCGGGAACACCGGCTGATTGGCCGCATCGAGCTACGGTTCGACCTGCGTCGGGGCTTGCCACGGCTACTTCGTGGGGTGCGGCTGGTGCCGCGTTCTGGCCAAAGCGAGGCGTTTTGACACCGTGTCTTCGTGTGTCAAAGTGGCAGATATCTTGTCCAATTGACACAGGGCTGCGCCGACATGAAACCCGAAGAGGAATCGTTCGTCCCGTCCGCCGCCGCGGACTCCGCTGAGATCACGGTGCTCGTCGTCGACGACGAGGTCAGCAACCTCACCTCGCTCGAGAAGATCTTCCAGCGGGAAAGCATGCGCGTGCTTCGCAGCACCAACGCCCGTGACGCTCTGGAAGCTGCGCGTCGCCATCGCGTCGACGTCGTGTTGACCGACTTGATGATGCCCGGCACCAATGGCGTCGAGCTCATGCGTGCGCTCAAGGAGGTCGCACCCGACACGGAGGTAGTGCTGATGACCGCCTACGGCACGGTCGAGACTGCCGTGCAGGCGATGCGCGAAGGAGCCTACGATTTCGTCGAGAAGCCGCTCAAGCGCATGCAGATCGTCAAGAGCGTGCGCAAAGCGGCTGAACGCCGCGTGCTGGTGGCCGAGAATCGCTCGCTGCGGCAGGAGATCAGACTGCTGACGAACCGGGAGATCATCGGCCAGAGCGCCGCGCTGCGTCGCGTGCTGGACGTGGCCACTCAAGCAGCCCCGTCGAGCGCCACTGTCTTGGTTCTCGGAGAGAGCGGCACCGGCAAAGAGCTCATCGCGCGCTATATCCACAGCAAGAGTGGACGCGCCAGCGGCCCCTTCGTTCCCGTCAACTGCGCCGCCATTCCGGAAACGATTCTCGAGGCGGAGCTGTTCGGGCACGAACGCGGGGCCTTCACAGGAGCGGTGGCACGCAGGGAGGGTCGATTTGCCAAGGCCCGAGGCGGCACGCTGTTTCTCGACGAGATTGGCGAGCTGTCACCTGCCGTGCAGGTGAAGATCCTGCGGGTGCTGCAGGAGGGCGAGTACGAACCCATCGGAGGCAGTACGGTCAAGGCGGACGTGCGCATCGTCGCTGCCACCAACCGCGATCTGGGCGCCGAGGTCGAGGCAGGCCGTTTCCGAGAGGACCTGTACTACCGTCTCAACGTGATCTCGATCACAGCGCCTCCGCTGCGGGCTCGCCGCGAAGACATCGCCTTGTTGGTGGACCATTTCCTTGGCGTCTACTGCGCCAAGAACGCGCGTAGTCGTCTCGTGGTCGCGCCCGAGGTCATGGCGAAGCTCGTCGACCACAGCTGGCCTGGCAATGTGAGGGAGCTGCAGAACGTCATCGAACGCGCAGCGGTCCTGTGCCGCTCCGATACGCTGCGGCTCGACGACCTCCCCGAGGCCATAGCGCAGGCCAGCGCGCCGGCCATGTCAGCCCTCAGCTTCTCCATTGGCACGCCCCTCGATGAAGTAGAGCACCGCCTCATCCGCGAGACCCTTGCCCATACGCAGGGCGACAAGTCGATGGCTGCGCAGCTGCTCGGAATATCGACGCGGACGATTTACCGGAAGCTCGGGGAGGGGGAGTGAGAAGCGCCGAATGTCGCGGCGAATACCCTCGGTCTGAGCCAAGCAACGCCCATCGGACTCGATGCCACGCAGCGGCGCAGCCTACTCGTCGATGCGCACTTTGACGGCTGCCGCGTGCGCCGTCAGCCCTTCGTGGCGAGCGAAATCGACGATCTTGGGCCCATCCTCCGCGAGCGACTCGGCATCGTACGCGATCAGGCTCGACGACTTGCGGAACTCGTTCGCGGACAGGGGCGAGGAGAAGCGCGCCGTGCCTCCCGTGGGCAGAACGTGGCTCGGGCCCGCGAAGTAGTCACCCACCGGGACGGGGGTGTGGGCGCCGAGGAAGATTGCCCCGGCGTGCCGGATCTGCGCGACGCAGCCTTCGTCGTTGCCAGTGATGATCTCCAGATGCTCGGAAGCGAAGAGATTCGCCAGCTCGCAGGCGTGCGCGAGATCACGGGTGATGATGATGCCGCTGTAGTGCTCGAGGGCCATGCGAGTCGCTTCGGTACGTTCGAGCTCCGCCAGCTGCGTGTCGAGCGCCGTCAGCACCTTGCGACCGAGCTCGAGAGACGGCGTGGCCAGGACGGCCGAGCCGGGGTTGTGCTCGGCCTGCGCCAGCAGATCAGCCGCCACCCACGCTGGATTGGCGTGATCGTCCGCAATGACGAATACCTCGCTCGGACCGGCGATGCAGTCGATGCCGACGGTGCCGAACAGCTGTCGTTTTGCCTCGGCCACGAAGGCGTTTCCTGGTCCGACGATCTTGTGCACCGGACGGATCGTCTCGGTCCCGAGAGCCAGCGCCGCAACCGCGACGGCACCGCCGACCTGATACACTTCCCGGACGCCGAGCTCGTGGGCCAGTGCGAGCGCAAGCGGATGGATTCGCCCGCCGGTGGGCGGACTGACCATGACGATTTCCCGGACGCCGGCGACCTGCGCGGGGACGACCGACATGAGCACGGTCGAGGGATAGAGAGCGCGCCCGCCGGGAACATAGACGCCCACCCGTTCGATGGGCGTGTAACGGATCCCGAGAAGCCGGCCGCCCACGCGCAACGGAGCAGGCGCTTGCACCAGTATGTGCTGCTGGTAGGAGCGGATGTTCTCCGCGGCCTGCCGGAGCACCTCGAGCAGCTTCGGATCCAGGCTGCGATGGCTGCGCGTCAGTTCCTCCGGGCGAATGCGGAGCGAGGCGGCGTCGACTGTGGCGCGATCCAGCCGCGAAGTCAGTTCGGCGACCGCGCGGTCTCCTCCGTGGCGGACCTCCGCGATGATGTTGCCCACGATGCGCGGGACGTCGGGAGCGTCCGAGCTGCCACCCGCGGTCAGTCCGCCTGCACGGAGCAGCATCGACAGCTCAGCGATGTCTGCTTCGAAGCTCGGTGATGCGAAGGATATGAAGCGCAGGGTCACCATGACGCGGGTATGCTGGCGCACCTTCCGGCGCGATTCAAAGCCTCTGCGGCCCGACGACCCGAACGCGCCGGACGCGCGGGGGACAGACCCGTTTCCTCCCAGGACGCGATGCGCAGCAGTGCGGACGGCCGATTGATCTGTCGGTTTCCAGTGACAACTTGTCTTTTGTGTGGGCACCAGGAGCGAGTGCGTGTCAGCCTGTCCACCACCCGGCGCGGCTCGCGGGCCAGTTCCAGCGGAGACCGCTGTTTTTCCTTGTGATTGACCCTGGCACGGCTCTGGCATATCGCGCAGCGGACAAGTGGCTTTCGACGCTCTGTTGAAGCGGTACTTCGCCGCAGTCGTTCTCGTGCTGATCGCGGTCGTGGCCTATTTCGAGGCCGCAGGACTGACCACCCTGATCGGCATTCCGATGATGGCGAGCACGGGATCCGCGGTGGGAGCCGAGAAGTCTGCGGTCGGAGCGAAGAGGTCGACGCCACCGAAATCCCGCAGTGCGGAGGCGATTCTGGCCCGCAATCCGTTCGACTCCGTCACCGGACCGCTCACGCCCAAACCGGTCGAAGAGGAGGGTCGACCGCAAGAGCTCGACCTGAGCGACCCGCTCAACGCCCCGCGGTGTGACGATGTGGAGCTCAGAATCATAGCCGAGTCACCCGACCCCGAGTGGTCTCTCGCCGCGCTGAAGGGACCCGGCGAAG
The DNA here is from genome assembly GCA_016929495.1 of Polyangiaceae bacterium. Classification (GTDB taxonomy): domain Bacteria; phylum Myxococcota_A; class Polyangia; order Polyangiales; family Polyangiaceae; genus JAFGIS01. Next base: position 7,699 of record JAFGIS010000624.1, read on the forward strand.
AGCGGCCGACGTTGCGCCGTGTCGGCGATCAGGTCGCGGGCAAGCAGATCCTGTACATCGGCTACAACCCGCGGGAGAACAGCCCTGCCGTCTGGTTCAGCTCCGACAGTGCTTTGTGTCAAGCCCTGATGTTCGCCAAGGCAGAGGCCGCGACTCCTGCTTCGGGCACCGGTCCGAGCGCTGCCGACGAATCTGCTGACGCGGCCGAGGCCATGGGCCGACGTCGTCGCGGACCCTCCAAGGTGCCCGCAGAAATCGCCTCGAAGATCCAGAAGGTCAGCGACACCGAGTTCAACGTCGATCGCGGTGTGGTGGACAAGATCCTGGAGAACCAGGCCGAGCTGATGCGCTCGGCACGTATCGTACCCGAACAGCAGGATGGCAAGGTCGTGGGTATCCGGATGTTCGGCGTCCGCCCCGACACACTGCTCGGCACGCTCGGATTCCAGAATGGCGATCGCCTGGAGTCGATCAATGGATTCAACATGGCCAGCCCCGAGAAAGCGCTTGAGGCCTACGCACGGCTGCGTACGGCGAGCGCACTGAACGTGAAGATCAGCCGTCGCGGTCAGCCAATGGCCATCGACTATCACATCAAGTAAGCGACAATGACGATGCGTTTGTGGTTGCCTGCGCTCTTGTGCTTCCCAGCTCTACTGCTAGCTGACATCGCTGTTGCCCAGAATGCGCCGATACGGGCGCGTCCCGCGCTCGGGGCTCGTCGGCCGCGACCGACCACGGCCAAGGCAGCCGCCGCAGCGGAACAGTCCGCCGCGGCAGCCCCTGTAGCGACGCCTGGCGCGAGCGACACCGATCGGGAGCCTCCGGGCGCAGCCGGTCCGCTGCCCAACAGCATGGATGCCATCGCCAAGGCGACCGATGTCCCGTTCAAGCCGCAGCCGCCTGGGCGCATGGTCAAGTTCAACCTGCAGGACGCCGACCTCGCAGAGCTGGTCAACCACATGTCGGGGATGACCGGTCGGCGCTTCATCTACGGGCCGAAGATCCGGCAGATCAAAGCCACGGTGATCTCCCCCGAGCCGGTCACACTGGCTGAAGCCTATCAGGCCTTCCTGTCCATCCTCGAAGCGAACGGCATGACGGTGATCCCGCAGGGCCGATTCCTGAAGATCGTAGACAGCGGAGGCGTGATCACCCAGGCGACACCGGTGTACTCACGCGGCGCGCCGGTTCCGGAGGCCGACCGATACGTCACCCGCCTGTACCGTCTGAAGTATGTGGGGGCGACCGAGGTGATGAATATCCTCAACAAGTTCAAGAGCAAGGAGGCCGACATCACAGCTTACGATCCAGGCCAGCTGCTCATCATCACCGATACCGGAACGAACGTCCGCCGACTGATTCGCATCGTGGAAGAGCTCGACGTGGGTGGGGCCGGCCAGCAGATGTGGATCGAGCCTGTCAACAACGGGTCCGCCAATGACATGGCCAAGCGCATCGCCGACCTGTTCGGCCTCAACGCTCCCGCCGCGCCGCCAGGTGTTCCGGGTGCCGCAGGGAACGCCTCTGGGCTCACGCGGGTCTTGGCCGAGGAGCAGACGAACTCACTCATCATCGTTGGGACCGAAGATGCGTACCTGCGGCTCCTGGAGCTGCTCAAGCGGATCGACATCAAGCCGAGCGAGGTGGGCAAGGTACGTGTGTTGCCGCTGCAGCATGCCAACGCGGATGAGCTGGCCAACACGCTGACGCAGATGCTGACGGGCGCCGCCGCCAAAGGCGCGCCCGGCGACACGGGTGCAGGCAAGGGGATGTTCGAGGGCGAGGTCAAGGTGACCGCGGACAAGCCCACCAACTCGCTCATCATCACCTCCTCGGGACGTGACTACGCCACGCTAAGGCTCGTGATCGCGGAGCTCGACATGCCTCGTCGTCAGGTGTTCATCGAGGCCGTGATCATGGACCTTTCGGTGTCCGACAGCACACGGCTCGGGACGTCCTGGCATGCCGGCTACAACGCCGACATCGGCGGCGGTGGCGACACCATACTGGCGTCCGGTCTCAAGGCGCAGGATTCGATCGCTTTTCCGGTGAATCAGGACTTGCTCCAGGGCTTCGCGGTCGGTGCCCGAGGACCGGATCTGCCGGGCACCTCGAGTCTGACGGACACAGGGCTCAGCATTCCCGCGTTCGGTATCGTCCTGCATGCACTCACGAACAGCGGCAAGTCGAACGTGCTGGCCACGCCGCACATCATCGCCACGGACAACACCGCAGCCGAAATCAACATTGGCGAGAACATCCCGCTGCAGGACAACATCGGCGGCGGGCTGTCGAATCTGGCTGCGCTCGGAGGAACTGGCACCGCAGGTGGCAGCAACCCGCTGGCCGCGCTCGGAGCGCTGGGCGCCTACAGCTACGGATTCAGCGCACCGCGCCAGGACGTCGGCAACAAGATCAAGGTGACGCCGCATATCAATGACTCGAATCAGGTGCGGCTCGAGATCAACCAGGAGAGCAGTGCCCGCGGCGCCTCCTCGGGAAGCCTCGGAGCGGTCACGATCGTCAAGCGCACCGCTCAGACTACCGTCACCGTGGACGACCAACAGACCGTGGTGATCGGCGGCCTGATGCGTGACGAGATGGTGAGCCAGCAGGAGAAGATCCCACTGCTCGGGGACATCCCGCTGCTTGGCTTCCTGTTCCGGCACCAAACCAACGAGAAGCGCAAGGCGAATCTGCTCCTGATCCTGACGCCGTACATCATTCGCGACCAGAGCGACCTTCGGAAGATCTTCGAGCGCAAGATGCAGGAACGGCAGGAGTTCTTGGACCGCTACTTCGTCTTTTCGGGAACCGACTGGGCGCCGCCGCGTGACTACTCCCGCGCGAACGGCCTCGTCGAGGACATACGCCAGGCGTACTTCAGGTACGAGGAGCGCGTCAGGCTGCAACGCGAGAGCATGCCCGAGGCTCGCGCCGAGCATGAACCGAGCAAGGCGATCGAGCTCCCTGCGGATGTTGCGCAGGGGCCGGCGACGTCCGGCCGCAAAGCGTCGCCAGCGGCTCCCGCGACGAAGAAGGCCCCGGCCAAGAAGAAGGCCCCGACTCGGCGGCGCAAGCCGCGGAGCGAGCTGGATTCTCCAGTCCGCATCAACCCCATCGCCCGCAGCGTCAACGTGGAGCGTGTTGAGTGACTCAAGCGAGCGAGCAGCGTGCTCTCGGGAACATACTGATTCGCCAGGGCGTCATCAGCGCCGAGACGCTCGAGCCGCTCTATGGGATTGTACGCGACAAGGGGGCTGCCCTGGTCGATCTGATCGTGCAGGGGCAGAGCGCGAGCGAGACTGACGTTGCCCGTGCTCTCGCCAAGGAATGCGCGTTGCCCTTCGTCGCGCAGGTGGACGTCGAGACCGTGGACTCACAGGTTGCGGGGAGGCTGCCGATTGGCTACGCGCGGGCGCATCGGCTGCTGCTGGTGCAGGAAACGGACGACACGGTCGATCTCATCTGCGCCGATCCTCTGGACACGGCGGCGCTGGACGACGTGCGCGCGATGTTCGGCAAGTCGGCACGTGTGTCGGTGTCGACCGCTCAGGTGGTCGCCGATGCCATCAATCGCGTCTACGAGCGGCTCGAAACCGGGAGTGAGCTGCAGAGTGACGAGGCCAGCGTCGAGGACGAGGAGCTCGACATCCTGGAGTCGAACGACGACGCGCCCATCATTCGTTGGGTCAACGGGCTGTTTTTCCGTGCCGTCCGCGAGCGAGCCAGCGACATCCATATCGAACCGGAGGAGAAGGAGGTAACGGTTCGATACCGTATCGACGGTCAGCTTTACGTCGCCCACCGCGCCAGCCGACAGTTCATGGCCTCGGTCGTGGCGCGCGTCAAGATCATGGCCGGTCTGAACATCGCGGAGAAGCGGCTGCCACAGGATGGACGCATCTCGCTGAAGATCGCTGGACGCAGCATTGACGTCCGCGTTTCGACGATTCCGACGAGCCGTGAACACGAGCGCATCGTGATGCGCCTGCTCCACAAGACCACGGTGCTCTTGGAGCTCAGCGAACTCGGCTTCGCCGAACGCGACTACCACCTGATGCACTACCTCGTCACGCGGCCCAACGGGATCATCCTCGTCACGGGGCCGACCGGCAGCGGCAAGACCACGACGCTCTATGCGTGTCTGAACAGGATCAATCGGCCGAACATCAACATCCTCACCGCCGAGGACCCGGTCGAGTACGAGATCGGTGGGATCCACCAGGTCGCCGTCCAGCCGAAGATCGGGCTCACGTTCGCCAGCGCGCTGCGGGCCTTCCTGCGCCAGGATCCGGACGTCATCATGGTCGGCGAGATCCGTGACCGGGAAACGGCCGAAATCGCAATCCACGCGTCGATGACCGGTCACCTGGTGCTGAGCACGATCCACACGAACGACGCGGCCGGTGCCATCACTCGCCTCGTCGAAATGGACATCGAGCCGTTTTTGGTCCGGTCGACCGTCATTGGGATCCTGGCGCAGCGGCTGGTGCGCGTGCTGTGTTCGGAGTGCAAGCAAGCGTACGAAGCGACCCCCTTCGAGCTGCAACAGCTCGGAATCGATTCCGAACGAACCCGTTGGCGTGATGAGCGCAAGCTCTCCCCTCGCTATCAGGTCCACGATACCGTGTATCACCCGGTGGGTTGGCACGGGCCGGGCATGCCCACGTTCTACCGCGCTCGCGGCTGCGAGCACTGTGACAACAAGGGCTTTGTCGGCCGCATCGGGATCTACGAGCTCATGATCGCCGACGAAGCCGTCGGTGCGCTGGTGATGCGAAACGCAGACGCTCAGACCGTCTCACGCGCCGCACGCCTGCAGGGCATGGACTCACTCCGGGACGACGGCGCGCGCAAGGTACTGGAGGGAAGGACGACCGTCGACGAAGTCGTCGCAGCGACGCAGGAAGACGTGGTTGTTGATGAGTGAGCTCTCGCCAGAGTCCTGCCGGCCTCTCGCACGTGCGGGTCGGTGGCTGCACGTTGCCCGCCGCGTCGGGCCCGGCGGACGCGGAGCCGCACACGGGTAGGGACGCCCATGGCAGTCTACGAGTTCAAGGGCATCTATGCAGACACCGGCAAGTCGGCCAAGGGCTACCGTGAAGCCGATAACCCCAAGGCGCTTCGGGCCTCACTGCGACGCGACGGCATCCTGCTGACCACCGCCCAGGAGGAGAAGGAGAAGAACAAGCGTCGGCACAAGGACATCAACTTCGGCGCGCTCTTCGGGCGAGTCAAGAGCTCGGACGTGGCCGTGATGACGCGGCAACTGGCGACACTGGTTCGGGCAGGAATACCCCTCGTCGAGTCGCTGAGCGCGTTGACGGAACAGGTCGAAAGAGAAGGCCTGGTTCGTGTGTTGACGACCGTGCGCGAGAGCGTCAACGAAGGCACGAGCTTCGCGAAGAGTCTGGCCGAGCATCCGAAGGTGTTTCCGGTGCTCTACGTCAACATGGTGGCCGCCGGTGAGGTCTCGGGCACGCTCGAAAGCGTTCTCGAGCGGCTTGCGGACTTCATGGAGGGACAGTCACGACTGAAGGGTAAGGTCCTGGGTGCGCTCGCGTATCCGGCCGCTATGGTGTTGATCGGCATCGGTCTGGTGACGTTCCTGATGATCGCCGTGGTGCCGAAGGTGACCAGCATCTTCGAGAACATCGGCCAGGCATTGCCCTGGTACACGCAGCTGCTCATTTTCGTATCCAAGACCGTGGGCAGCTACTGGTGGCTGCTGATCCTGCTCGCTGCCGGGGCGATCTTCGGCCTGCGCCGCTGGGTGAAGACGCCCGCTGGGCGGATGAAGTGGGATCGCATGAAGCTGGCTTTGCCCATCTTCGGGCGACTGAACCTGCTCGTCGCCGTCGCACGCTTCGCGCGTACGCTATCGGCCCTGCTGTCCAGCGGCGTGCAGCTGCTCGCTGCCATGGAGATTGGACGCAACGTCCTGGAGAACGCGAAGCTGGAGGCCGTCGTCACCAGCGCCATCGAGTCGATCCGCGAAGGACAGAGCGTTGCCGAGCCCCTCAAGCGGAGCGGGGCCTTCCCTCCCATGCTGACGCATATGGTCGCGGTAGGAGAGAAGACGGGCCAGCTCGAGCAGATGCTGGAGAACGTGAGCCGGGCCTATGAGGCCGATGTAGAGGTGAAGGTTGCCGCGCTCACGAGTCTGCTCGAGCCGTTGATGATCGTGTGCCTGGGGGCCGCCGTGGGATTCATCACCATGGCGATCCTCATGCCGCTGATCCAGATGAACGAGTTGGTGCAGTAGGAGTCATGATGCGGAGGAGACGATCGGTCGAGCGGCGGATCTTCTTCCCGTGGGAAGGGCACGGCGGGTTTCGCCGCTGGTTGGGGCTCGGTCGGTTTCGGCCCTTCGCGCTGGCCGTCGGCGCCGTGGTCGTCGTCGTTCTGGTGGGACTGCGTGAACGCCGAGCCGCCGGCCTGCGAGAAACGCGGGCCAGCTTGCTTCGCGCTCGCAGCGGCGTCGAGACGTATCTCATCGACCACGACGGCGGGTGTCCGCCGTCATTGGCAGCTATTGCCGAGGACGGCCGCGTGCCCCAGGACGCGTGGGGGCGCCCCTTGCGTCTCGTTTGTCCGGGCCGACGCCCGGATTCGAGCTTCGAGCTCATGAGCGACGGACCCGACGGCATTGCGCAAGGACTCGATCGCATCGAGTGACACCCCAGAGCAGGAGAGAAAGCATGGAAGACCGCAGCAGAGAGGACCAACATCGTCCCATCGGCGCCCGGCGGGCGTGGACGCCGGGGCAGCGTTCCGCTTCACGGAACGCTGCCAGAAAGCCAGAGAGAGCGCCGGTCATACTGGGCCAAAGGTCCTCGCTGGTGCGAGCCCTCACCGCGTGTGGGGCTCGTACCAGCGGGGCTCGTTCCGCGATTCGGACCGGCGCTCTACAGCGCGGCGTCACGCTCATCGAGGTGATGATCGTGGTGGCCATTCTGGCCTTGGTGGCCGGCGGCGTGGCGGTGTTCGCCATGCCGAAGTTCCAGCAGGCTCAAGACACGACGGCCAAAACCGCGGCCCAGACCATTCGCCAGGCCGTACAAAGCTACAAGACGACGGATACCGAGGGTACGTGCCCGACGGTTGCGCAGTTGGTGCAGGCGAAGGAACTCGACCCCGGCCAGCAGACCGTCGATCCGTGGGGTGAGGACTTCGTCATCACCTGTACGGACGACGACGTGATCGTGCTGTCCAAGGGCCGGGACAAGAAGCAGGGCACCAAGGACGATATCCAGGTGCCGAAGGGCGTGGCCGCCTCAGCGGCGGACTAGCGCCGAGTTCGCGCGTCATGGCCCGCCGTCCCTGCGTTCACCGCCGACGCTGCCCAGAGCGTGTGCCGATCCAAAGGCACACGCGCAAAGAGCAAGAAGGGCGGCTGACCTGGCTGATAGAACGTGCCTTTCTGGGGCGAGGCTTCACCGGGCTGCAGCCTCGCCTCAGAAAGGCGCGTTGCCTTCAAGCGGAAGACGCTCTAGCTCGCGGCGTGACTCTGATCGAGGTGCTGATGGTCGTGACGCTACTCGCGCTGCTGTCCTCGGCCGTGATCGTGGGTTCCGGCTTCGTCGGGACCAGCCGTCTGCGTGCAGCGGCCTCGCTGGTCGTGAGCTCGGTCCGTATGGGCATTGCGCGCGCCAATGCTACAGGAAAGCCCGTGCGCCTGGTCTTCGATTTGGAGAAGGACGTGGTGCGGCTAGAGCAGTCGAGCGGGCGCATGCTGCGCCAGAAGGAGGAGGGCAAGAGCACGGGAGGAGGCGCAGAGGCCGCCACGGCACTCGAGAAGCAGGCGCAGGCCGAGACGGCCAAGATCATGGAGGGGCCTCGCGCTCCTCGCGCCGAGTTCGAGCCAACCAAGGAGTTTGGCAAGGAAGGTCGCCCGCTCGGGTCCGGGGTGAGCTTCAGGCAGATTCAGACCGAGCACGATGGAGAGCCGCGTACCGAGGGAACAGCCTACCTGTACTTCTGGCCGGGCGGCGATACCGAGCTCGCTTCGGTCCAGCTTCACAAGGTCGGCGCAGAGCAGGGGCTCACGGTCATGGTGAGCCCGCTCACCGGACGTGCGCGGATCGAGCGCGGCAGTGTCGACCTGCCCGAGCCGCGCTCGGACGGCGAGTACAGCGAACGGGAGGAGCCGTGAGACGCGCGAGCGCAAAAGAGGCGACTCGGGGCTTCACGTTGCTCGAAGTCATGGTGGCGGTTTCCATACTCGGCCTGTCGCTCACGGTCATTCTCAGCTCACAGGCAGGCCTCTTGTCGAGCGCCACCCGTGCGACTCACCTGACGCTGGCGGTGAACCTGGCTCGCTGCCGCATGAACGAAACGGAGCTCTATCTGCTGAAGAACGGCTACCCGCTCATCGACCAGACCGAGGAGGGCCCGTGCTGCGCCGATGAGGTGGATGCCGTGTACCGCTGCGAGTGGAAGATAGAGACGATCCAGCTCCCAGCACCAGGACTGGGCATGCAGGATGGCGGGGCGGCCGACGGCGAACTGGACTTCGGAGCGCTAGGGTCTTTCGGGTCGGGCGCATCCGGACCGCCCGGCGATCCGTCAGCCATGCTCGGCGCGGCCGGGCCGCTCGGCGCTCTGGCGGGCCTTCAGCAGAAGCCCGGCGTTGGGCTCGGTGAAAACGCTGGGCTCGGCGACCTGGCGGGCCTGCTGGGTGGCGGAGAGGGAGGCCCCGGCATGGGCGGACTGGCCTCCATGGCGATGAGTCTGGCCTATCCGACGCTCAAGCCGATGCTCGAGGCGAGCATCAGGAAAGCCACGGTCACGGTGAAGTGGAAAGAGGGATCGAATGACAGAGATCTCACGGTGACACAGTACGTGACCGATCCGATGCGGGGTGAGCTCGACGAAGCGATCAAAGAGCAAGGCTTGCAGCAGATGAACGAAGCGGCCAGCGGCGTGGCCAACTCGCTCGGTGGGCCCAGCACGCCCAGCGCTTCCGAGCCGGACCAAGGGAGGAACCCGTGAGGCTTGCGGCGCTTTGGCGGTGTTCCGATTCGCGGAACGCTGCCAGACAGAAACCGGGCGCGCCGGTCAGACTCGGACGGAGGTCTCCGATGCGGCGAGGAGTCACCGGGCTGGGGTCTCGGCGCGGTGGAGACCCTTCCACCGGGAGCAACGGGGCTTTGTGCAGGGGTTGCACGCGCGGCATCACCCTCGTAGAGGTCATGGTGGCCGTGGCCGTGCTGTCGATGATCTCGATGATCATCTTCGGCGCGTTCTCGGGCATGAAGAACAGCAAGGAGGGGGTCCAGCGCCTGACCGACAGGTATCGGGAAGGGCGCCTAGCCATGGCGCGGATCGTGCGCGAGCTGCAGAGTGCCTATCTGTCATTGCACACGCCCATCGATCCGCAACTGACGGTCTCGCAGACCGTGTTCGTGGCGAATCCCGGCTCGCCCGCGGACCGACTGGACTTCACGAGCTTCGCGTATCGACGGCTCGACCGTGATGCGCACGAGTCCGACCAAGCCGAGATTTCCTATTTGGGCTCGGAGGACCCGAAACAACAGGGGGTCATCGACCTCGTGCGGCGGGTGCAGGCCCCCATCGACATCGAGCCGCAGACAGGAGGCCGGGTCGAGGTTCTGGCGACGGACATAGATCTGTTCAAGCTCGAGTATCTCGATCCGCTGACGAGCGAGTGGGTGGAGCGCTGGGACACGACGCAGGCGACGATGCAACCGGCAAGGCTCCCCTTGCAGGTTCGGGTGCTGCTCGTCCTCAACGGCGGAGCCAGAAAGAGCGCCGGTCGCAGCCGCGAACCCATCCGCCTGACGACCACGGTCGCGCTACCTATCCAGCAGCCGCTGAGGTTCGCAACGCAATGAAGCTCTGGCCCGCCCGAAGAACCGGAAGGGTGGCGCTCGCCAGAGCGTCCCGATGCTCCCGTCGCAAGCGCCGCGGCGTTGCCCTGGTTCTCGTCCTGAGCGCGATCACCGTGCTTACCGTCATGTTGGGCGAGTTCCAGGATCAGACGTCGGCCGAGCTCGGAAGCGCCCTGTCCGAACGCGACGCCCTGCGTGCGGAGTATGCCGCCGTGAGCGCCGTGAATCTCACGCGCCTGCTCATCGCTGCCGAGCCGACCATACGCAAGAGCCTCTCGATCTTCGGGATGCTGTTCGGCGGCAAGCTGCCGCAGGTGGGTGTCTGGGAGTACGCGAACGAGCTGCTCGGGGCTTTCAACGACAAGGATGGGGAGCAAGCCTTCGCCCAGCTCGCCAGCGTGGACATGTCCGAAGGGCTTCACCTCGGGCTCGATGGAGCGCGCTTCGAGGTGGATGTCGTGGACGAGGACTCGAAGATCAATCTGAACCTGGCGGCGCGCGGGAGCGCCATCTTCAGCGGAAGGCTGGCGGGCCTGCTCATCGGCATGATGGCGCCTCCTCGCTACGATCCGATGTTCGAGCAGCGCGGCGGCGACGGCAACTTCAACGATCGCGCTACCATCTGTTCGGCTCTCATCGACTGGGCCGATCCCGACCAGGAGATCTTCCCGTGCGGAAGCGACCTGGAAACCGCCCAGCAGATGGCCGCCGAGGACTCGTACTACCAGCTGCTCCATCCGCCCTACCAGAGGAAGAACGCCGCATTCGACAGCCTCGAGGAGCTGCACATGGTGCGGGGCATCAGCGATGACTTCTGGGCGACCTTCTTCGAGCCGGAGTTCGACGACCCACACAAGCGCATGGTGACCGTGTGGGGCCAGGAGGCGGTGAATCTGAATAGTGCCAATCCCTACGAGCTTCTGGCGATCGTCTGCAGCAACTACGGGCAGCCGACGCACCCGCTCTGCACGGACCCCATCAAATCGGAAACGCTCCTACAGATCCTATTCATGGTCAAGAGCTTCGTCCGCGGGGTGCCCATCTTCCCGAACCCAGAGGACTTCGTGAAGTTCGTGGAAGGGGGCGGCATGTTCGGGGGCCTGCTCCAAGGCGCAGGCGTGCCGCCCATGCAGCTCAATGCCCGCAGCGACATTCTCAAGATGCTCACGAACGAGAGCCAGATCTTCAGCATCTATGCGACGGGCATCGTCAAGAACGGCCAGCGCGAGACGCGCGTGCCCATCCACGCGGTGGTGGACTTCCGCGCCGCCCCGCCGCCCGGCAAGGACTCCCGGCTCGAGGCCCTGAACAACGCGCTGAGCGGCGGCCAGGGTTCGGCGTCGCCCAGCTCCGGACAGCTGGATCTTTCTGGGCTGCCCGAAGGGGCCAACGAGGACGCCGTGGCCAAAGTGCTTCGCCCGAATCCCGCCGGCTCGATTGTGTACTATCGCATCAACTAGGATCCACTGCCCATGTCCAGGCTCGTTGGAATCGATGTTCGCGCAACCCACGTGAGAACGGTGGTGCTGCGAACGAGTTATCGGCATGTGACCGTCGAACGCATGCTCGAGGTCGATCGACAAGGCATGGCCACGCTCGAGCAGGCCCTACAGGTCTGCGGCCTTCCGGCACTGCAGCATGCGGACTCGCTCGCCATTGCCGTCGATGGGCAGCAGACGTACGTGCGGCGCATCGAGCTGCCGGCTGCTGCTGCGAAACGCCTCGACGAAATCGTTCCGTTCGAGGTCGAGGCGCAGGTTCCGGTCGACCTCGGGGAGCTTCTGTACGACCACCGGGTGCTGCGGCAGCGCGGCGAGGACAACTCCCTCAAGGTTCTGGTGGCAGCAGCACGCACGGAACACATCAGCGCACAGCTCACGCTCGCGAAAGCAGCCCTCGGGCGTGAACCGGAGCGCATCGGTTGCGGCGCGTTGCCCTTGGCGAACCTGGCCAGCGTGCTGCCCGCGCTCGCCGCCGCCGAGGAGCCGATCGCCCTGGTGGATCTCGGGGCGACCAGTTCGGATGTCGTGATTCTGTCTCAAGGTGAGCCAGTTCACGCTCGCACCCTGTCCGAGGGCGTGGCCGGGCTGCCCGGGACAGCCGCGGTTCTGGCGGCGAGGCTGCGCCAGACGTTTGCAGCCCACGGCGCGGAGCCGGTGACCAAGGCCTACTTGCTCGGGGCTGGCGCTGACGCGCAGGGCGCAGAGGCCTACCTGGCCTACGAGCTCGGGATCGCCGTCGAGAAGCTGCCGGCCCTTCTGGTGGACGGATTGAGCCCGGCGGACACGGCGCTTCTTCCCCGGTTTGGCAAGGCGCTCGGGTTGGCTCTGTCGCTCGGGTCACGGCCCCTGGACCTCGATCTGCGGCAGGGGCCGTTGTCGTACCAGCGTGGATTCGGGTTCCTGAAGGAGAAGGCACCGGTGCTGAGCGGGCTTGCTGCTGCCATCCTGGTGAGCTTCCTGTTCTCGACCTGGGCTCAGACCCGTTCTCTGGAAAGGGAAGGGGAGGTGCTCAAGGCCTCGCTCGAGACCGTGAGCAAGGAAGTCCTGGGACAGAGCGCGTCCGACGGCTCCGAGGCGCAGCTGCTGCTCGAGCGCAAATTGCAGGGGCACGAGGCGGATCCCATGCCCCACGTGGACGCCTTCGACGTCATGGTGGAGCTGTCGAAGGCCGTGCCCGTGGAAGTCAAGCACGACGTGGAGGAGCTAGACGTCCAGCGTGGGCACGTGCGCCTGACGGGGATTGTGGGAACCACGGCCGAGGCACAGCAGATCGCAACGAAACTCGGCGAATACCCCTGTTTTGCCGACGTGAAGATATCGAAAGTGACTCAGGTCGTCAACGCCGACCAGCAGAAGTACGTCGTGGAGTTCGACCTGCGTTGTCCCCAGGACGCCGGCAGCAAGAAGCGCGGCAAGGGAGAGAAGAACCCATGAGCCTACGCGAGCGCATTGGGCGGCTCGAACCTCGCGAGCGGCGGCTGCTCAACCTGATGTTCGTCGTTTTCATCATCGTCGTTGTGGTCGTGGTACCCCTCGGACTGGCGGCCATGACCGGCGCCCGGAAGAGCGACAACGAACAACTGCGCGCCACTGTGGAGGCCATCGAATCGGGCCGGCAGGCCGTGGCTCAGGCAGAAGCGCAACGCGAAGCCATTGCGGCACGCTACCGCACTCCCGCTCCCGCGCTGGCCGGCCTGCTCGACGGGATGGCTCGACAGAGCGGCCTCGAGATCCCGGAAAGCCAGGACCGGGCGCCTGTCCCGCACGGAAAGCAGTTCGAAGAGAGATCCACCAAGATACTTCTGCGCAGAGTGGGGATGCTCGGGCTGGTCCAGTTCATGGAACGCATAGAGAACTCGCCGCATCCGGTCATCATTTCGCGTCTGAGTGTTCGCAAACGCAGCACCGAACCGGATTCCTACGATGTCGAGATGATCGTCAGCGCCTTCGACCGCAAGGCTGCCGAGAAGAAGGAGAGCGGCACGAAGCAATCTGCAAAGGAGCAAGGATGACTCCGCGCATTCGCCGGGCCCTCAGCCTCGCGGGATACCCTGCCTTCTACTCGGTGGCGCTCCTGGTCTTCGCGGACCTCACGTTTCCCAACGACAAGCTCGCCCGCTTCATCGAATCGGAGTTCAACTCGCGGCAGCTGCTCGGGTCCGGCGTGCGGCTCGAAGTCGAGAAAGCCAGTCCGTATTGGTTGAGCGGAGTCGAGTTGCAGGGCGTGCGCCTCGAGCGCCCGCAAGCGGCCGATACGGAAGCCGAATCGAGCGCAGCGGCGTCCTGGCAAACCAAGCCCGGGGCGAACGGCTCGGCCGCCCAGAAGCCCGCGCCCGGCGCGGCCGCCCGCTCCGCGGCCGTGATCGAGGACGCGCACGTTCGCCTGGCCATCCTGCGCGCCCTGTTCGGTACCAAGCGCGTCAGTTTCGGTGCGTCGGCGTTCGGCGGCGAGCTCGCTGGGGTGTATTCCACGAACGACGAATCAACGGAGCTCGAGCTCGAGATCGAGAGGGTCGGCGTGAGTGATATGCCGCTGCTCGCTGAGGCCGTGGGACTGCCCATGACGGGCGCACTCACCGGCAATGCTCTGCTCAACATGCCGGAGAACAAGGCATCCAAAGCCGACGGGTCCATCACGTTCAAGATCTTCGACCTGACCGTGGGCGACGGCAAAGCCAAGATCCTCAACACCATCGCGCTGCCGAAAGTCACCGTGGGGGAGGTGAACTTCGACGCAGAGGTCAGGGAAGGCATCCTCACGATCAAGACATTCGGAGCGAAGGGCAAGGACCTGGAGCTCGAAGCCGAGGGACGCATCCGTCTTCGCGAACCGTTCGAAACGAGCCTCATGGAGATGACGATGCGGTTCAGGTTCTCGGATGCGTACAAGAACAAGAGCGACACCACTCGCGGGCTTTTCGGCGATCCGAACTCGTCGACCCCGGGCCTGTTGGACCTAGACCCGAAGGTCCGTCGCTCGAAACGGGCGGATGGGTTCTACGCGTGGAGCGCGCGCGGTTCGATCGTCAAGCCAACGCTGGTGCCACTGTCCGAAGGGGCGTCCAGCCGCAGTACGGGCAAACGGCCCAGTCGAAGCTCCCGGGAACCGTAGCGTCCTTCGCTCGAACGCTGCATTCTGGAATCGGCGCTATTCGATCCTGGCGACGTGGGGTATGCTCCGCGCATGAAGCGTCTGGTTCTGCTGTGTTCCGTGGGTATCGGCCTGCTCGCGATCTCGAGTCGTGTCCAGGCGGGCGAGAGTCCGGGCGGATCAGACTCGGAGGGCGACTCCAGCGAGGCTGGTGCGAGCTCCGACCAAGGTGCGGGCGCCGAGCCGTCCGACGATGCTCCAGCGCCGCGTGCCAGGCACAAGCGCAAGCACAGGCAGGAGCGAGGCCCACAGGCCGATCAGAGGCCGAAGGACTCCGAACAGTTCGGACACGCCGGCCAGTTCTCCTTGCGGGCTGGGCTCGTCGGGGGGATGCGGGTCATCGTGCGCTATGAACACTCCCCGTTCTGCGCCGATCCGACCGAAGACCGCGTCGGGGAAGAGCGCACGTTGTGCGGACACGCGAGCCCGCTTGCGCTCGATCTGGGCGCCGGGTTCTCGGCCATCGACGGATTCGAGCCGTTCTTCTGGGCCCGGCTCGGCCTCACCGGCGAATCACAGACCGATACCCAGCCGCTCGTGGTTCTGGGAGGCGGCGCACGTCTGTACGCCATGAGCGATTCGGCGTTCAAGGTGCTCATAGAGCCAGCCTTCGGCATCGAGCTCGAGGGCGGTGGGGATACGCCCGCGTGGCACCAGCCCGTCCGCGGAGAGACCGACTATCGAACGGACTTCTTGTTCCATTTGGCGGCCGGTCCGCACTACGACTTCACGAAGAACTTCGGGGCGTATCTGGATGCCGGTGTGACCCTTGGCATTCTGCGGGCACTGCACGGGACGATGGAAGCGCAGCTCGGCGTTCAGGGACGCTATCCGTAGGGCGACACTTCTTCGGGCAAAGGGGTCCCGACCGCCCGAGAAGCCTCGCTCCGCCCGGCGCGGTCTCGTCGCGACAGCCGCCCGTCAGGAGTCGATCGAAATGCCCAGCCGTTCCCGGAGCTCCAGATAGGGGTGGGAGACGGAATAGAGCAGCAGCTCACGCTGCCTCGTTTCGCGTGGGACGATGCTGGAACCCTCCTCGGACGCAGCGACGATCTCGAGCGACGTCGCCAGATCGTGTGCAATGACCAGGCCAATGCGGTCGGCTGTCAGATCGACGCCCCCGACCCAACGCTTCAGGTCGAGCGCCGCGCCCTCTTGCAGGAGCCGTGAGACCACGCGGGACAGCTGGTCGCGCGCGGCGCCCTTGATGCCCGCGTCGAGGGCCTTGTACGCCTCGGCGACCGGACCCTCGAGATCCGGGGTCACAGGGAACTGCGGCGAGTTCACCTTGAACGCGCCGAACAGCCAGGATTTCAGCCCAGTTCCCGTGGGCATCAACTGTCGCATGTAGGCGCCGGGGCGATAGTAGGAGAGGTGCCGTGCGGCGATGAAAGCAGCAGCCTGGGGCGGCACCTTCTTGCTCAGCGCTGTTCGCCCAAGGGCAATGGAGGGCGTGTAGGCGTGCAGGAAGGCCAAGCCACCCAGGTCTCTGGGATTCTCGAAGGCGGGCGGCAGTTCGAGCCCGAGCACGCCAGCCGCGTAGTGCAACGTCTGGGGCATCGGGAGCGGGAACGTCTCGAGGTCCAAGGCAGCCTCCGGATCGTAGCCCAGCTCCTGGAGGTTCTGCGCGCGTGAGGCAATGACCACCGGCTCGATCAAAGCGAACAGGCTGGTCAACAGGGCATCGGCTTCCGGGTGCGTTACGCGCGTGAGCCAGTCCTCGTCGGTCATGATGGCTTGCGCCGGGGCTGCGGTTTCGGAGCGCATGCGACGGTAGAAGCGTTGCTCATCCGGCTCGGCGAATTTGAGCACTGACAGCGCCTGGCACAGGCACCACGCTCCGTCGGCCTTCTTGACCTCCGTATAGAGCTTGCGGAGCCGCCGATAGATTTCGGCGCGCTTGGAGTCCTCACGCAGCAGGGCTTCGAAGGTTGCGACGGCCTTTTCGAGATGCGCCTCCGGGCGAGAAGCGTACAGATGCGCGAGCCGCTCGGTACGCTTTCCGTCCTCCGGGTCGAGGGCCTGCGCCGCCTCGCACGCGTCGATCGCCTGGTCGATCCAGCCCAGTTCGTTTTCGTAGAGATCGGCGAGATCGCCGTATGCCTCCAGCATGGCTGGGACCCCGTCCGCGTCGATGGCGCCTTCCAGCTTGCGCTTGAGCAGGCGCTCCACCGCCCTGTGGTCGCTGCGAGTGCGATAGAGTTCGATCGCTTCGTTGAACGCCTTGGTTACTGTCGGGTCGAGGTCGAGGACCTGCTCGTAGTATTCGAGAGCGCGGTCGATGTCGCCCAATTCGCGCGAGACGACGATGGCGGCCGTGTTCAGGTACTTCGCCTTCTGCTTGGGCTCCTCGACGAAGTCCGCCAGGCGCAGCACGACGTCGACGAGGTTGCCCCAGTCCTTCTCCTCGCTGTAGACCTGCATCAGCCTCGTCAGCAGGCGTCGGTCGTCCGGGCGTTCCTCCAGGGCCGCGGCGAAGCTCTTGGCGGCCCAGGTCCGATCCTTGAGCTTGTCGGCCGCCAACTCACCCATTTCCGTGAGCAACTGGACGCGCTCATCGCCGTCGGCGACGTCGAGGTGCCGCGACTTGGCGCGGATGACCTTCACCCAGTCTTCCCGCTCCTCGTAGACCTTCGCCAGCGCGATGTGTGGCAGCGGGCTGCTCGGATCGTGCGCCAACGCCTCTTCGAGCACGGGTATCGCTGCGTCGAGCTGGCCCGCCCGGCGCATGGACTCTCCGTACCGGTACAGGGCTGTCGCGCGCTCCTGCATCGAGAGAGAGTCGCCGAACATCTCGAGCAGCTTGCCGAGAAGCTCGGCGGCGCGCTGCGGGGACCCATGCTGGAAGGTTACCTGAGCAACGCGGGCCAGCGCTTCGCCGTTGTCCGGGGCGATCCGCAACAGCGTGTCCATTGCGGTGACGGCCTTCTCCGTGGACCCCGTTTGGGTCAGCGCGTCCACGAATCGGACGAGGATCCGGGTCGCCTGTTCCCTGTCGAGCGCGTCGACGCGATCAGTGAGCATCGCGTAGTGCTTGCTCGCCTCGAGGAAGCGTTTGGTTTCGAAGGCGATGTCACCCGCGACGATGAGGGCGTCCGGGTTCGCCTGATCGAGCTCCAGCGCGCGCTTTGCGGCCATTTCCGCGAGCTCATTGTCCTTGAGGTACCGGCGCGCCAATGTGGCTCGTTCACCGTGCAGTTTTGCTCGGGCACGATCGCCTTCCGTCTGCTCGAGCTGCCGTTCGAGAAGCTGCAGGGCAGCGTGGATGTCTCCGCGCGCCAGCAGTGCAGCGCGCAGCTCGCTGAGCATGCCTGCGTCGCCTGGTCTTGCGTCCAGAGCCTGCTGGTAGCGATCGATGGCGCCGTCCAGATTGCCTTGTGACTGCAGCAGCCGGGCAGCGCGGAGGTATTGCTCTGCCCGGGCTTCGGGTGTCGAAGCGCGTGCCGCCAAGGCGTCGATGGCATCGAGTGCCGCGTCCGCGTCGCCGGTGTGCTCGCGTAGCCGTGCCAGCATTTCCAGCGCTTCCGAATGCTCAGGCTGAATCGCAACCACGCGTTCGAACGCCTCCATGGCCCGCTCGGGGGCTCTCAGTTGATCGGCGAAAACGCGTCCGAGCTGCAGCGCCAGAGGAACCCAACGGGTGTTGTCGGTAACGACATCGAGGAGTCGCTCGTAGAGCTGGGCGACGCGGTTCCACTCGCTCAACGCTCGATAGTGCCGAACCAGCGAGGTGATGCTGGCCTCGTGATTCGGGTCGATATCGAGAGCCTGTTCCAGCGCGTCGGCGGCCTTCCTGTGCTCGAGGAACTCCTCCTCGTACACCGCCGCGGTACGCTCGAGCAGGGCGATCTTGGCCCTGGGTGTCTCGGCAAGACGCGCCTCGATCTCCAGGACCGCGAGCAGGTCCCTGAAACGTCCGGCCTTGGCATAGAGCCGATCGAGACCGCGCAAGGCCTCTTCATGCTCGGGAGCCTCGGTCAGAACGGCTTCGTAGCGACGGATGGCCTCGTTGCTGTCGCCGAGCTTGTCCTCGTAGGTCTCGGCGATCCGGCACAGCGCGCCGAGCCGTTCCTCGCCGCGCAGTGACTGAGCCCGGCCCTCGAGGACACGCACGAGCGTGGCGTTGTCACCCGAGCGCTCGAGGATCCTTGCCCAGCCCTCGCTGGCTTTCAGATGAGTGGGGTCTTCCGTGAGCACACGCGCGTACAGCTCGCTCGCGCCTGCTGCGTCGTTGAGCTGCTGCGCGAGGATGTCAGCTGCCTCGGCGCGGAGGTCGCGCGCGCGGGGCGGCGTGCTCGTGGTGTCGGCTCGGCGCAGGAGCACCATACCGAGCTCGCTCCACTGGAATCCCTTCCGGTAGATGTTGGCCATCCCGTCCAGGGCTGCCTCGTTGCCCGGGTCGACGGCGACGACGGCCTGGAAGCAGGGCAGCGCGAGGTCGGGGCGGACCGCCTTGTCTGCGTACCACTGGCCCGCGCGCAGCAGAATCGCATTGCGCGCCTCGGCGGGCAGCTTCTGTTCCGAAAGCGCTTCGTTCGAGATGGCAAGTACCTCGCCCCATGCTTCCTGGTCGGTACCCGCCATGCGCTCGACTTTTTCGGCATACTCGGTGTGGGTCGGGTCTTCGCAGAACGCTCTGGCGTAGGCAAGCAGAGCCTGCTCGCGGTCGTCGAGCTCTTCGGTGCAGAGCTTGGCGATTTCTGCCAAGAGGCGGCTGCGCTCCGCTTTGTCGGTCGTCTGCTCGCTTCGCGCGAGCAGCATCTCGATGACCTCCTCGTACTTGCCGAGCTTGCGCCGCGCCTTCTCGAGGCCGAGCATCGCTGGCTGGTCGCGCGGGTCGAGCTCGATCAGCCACCCGTAGATCTGCTCGGCGCGTCCAGGGTCGGCGCCTGCGGATTCCGAAATCATCGCGGCTCGGAACAGAAGGTTTCTGCGTGCGTCCGCGGCACGCGGCGAGCGGTTCGGATCGAGCTCCGTGCCGGCCATGGTGAGCGCTTCCACGATCCTTTGCGGATCGGCTCCTGCGTCGACCGCCGCTTCGAGACCCAACGCGGCCTGTTCGCTCTCGGGGTCGAACAGGAGCGCCTCGATCCGGTTGTTGACCTCTTCTTCGCTGATGCTGGGTTCGCGTCTCGAGCTGATGGACTTGGCAAGGTCGCCCAGCGCCTTCAGTACAGCCTGAGCATTTGCGGGTCGCTGCCCTGGGTCCTTCGCCATCAGTCCGTTCACGAAGGCCTCGACTTCGCGTGACACCCAGCCGCGCGGAGCCACCTCGCTGAGCCGAACGGGCTCTCGTGTGAGGTGTCCGATAGCCATGCCGAACGGGGAGGACTCATCGAACGGCGGCCTTCCGCCGAGTAGCTCGTAGAGCGTGGCGCCGAGTGCGTACAGGTCGCTGCGTGCGTCGGAAGGCGCACCAGCGAGCACTTCCGGGGCGGTGGTTCTGGGGGAGGCAGCCGTCCAATGGAGCTCCCGCTGACCGTCGACCACGCGCGGTCGAACCCGCAAGCGGTCTGTCCCTGCGTCGAGCAGCATCACGCGTTGCTCGCCGTCCGGGTCGCGGAACAGAACCACATTCTCGAGCCGAAGGTCTCCGTGAGCCAAGCCGCGCCCGTGCAGCACGGCCAGCCCCTGCAACAGGGCGGTCAGAACGCTCCACGCTTCATTCAAATGCATGGGACCCGTGCGCGCGATGCGCATGGCCAGCGTCTGGCCCTCCATGTACTCGTGAGCAACGCAGACTCGCGACTCGAGCTTCTCGACACTCAGCCCGACCGGCAGGACGGGATGCATCACCATGCTCACGAGGCGATTCGCGGTCACGAAGCGGGCCAGGTTCGCGCGATCACGGGTAGCCTCTGCGCACAGGACTTTCAGCCGCATTTCGCGGCGATCCTTGCGGGCCAGGTAGGAGATCCCTGCGCGTCCAACGCCGAGCTGCCGCACGATCAGGTACGGTCCGAGCTGGTCACCATTGGACAGCTCCTCCGACACGCGCGGAGGATATTTCCTGAGCTCCGCCGCCACGGGAGCCGATTCCCCCCGGAGAGCGACTATCGCGTCGCACAGGGCCTCGAGCGCTTCGTCACGTACGCAATGGCCGACGAGCGCGCGTGCGAATGAGCCCTTGCCTGAGGTGCCGCCGACGGCGTCCGGATCGAAGCCCAACACGTCGCTCGCCAGCTGCATGAGCTCGTCCAAATCGAACAGCTGTTCCAGCTCTGCCTGCAGGGTTTCCAAGTCCATGGTCATCCTCGTCATCACGCCGGGCATCACACGACGAGACGTTCTTTTTGGGGCGCGACACCCGGCCGGGCCGGAGAAGCGAACCATAACCGGGAGGACGGCCCGGCGGGACGAGTTTTTTTCAACGAATTCGCCGCGACGTTCACTTTCTGGGCCGAGCACGAGGCGCGTGGTACAGGCCCGGACGTGGGCCCGCGACGACTGCTTCTCGAGCGCGTTCTTCCTCTTGCCGTTCTGGTGCTGGCGACCGTGGCGGTCCCGGTCATGGTGTTCAGCCGGTCGGGGCTTCCGCGGCTCAATTCGCTCAGGCGAGAGCGGCTCGAGGCTCAGGACCAAATCAGTCGACTGACGCACGAGATCGGGGAGCTTCGAGCGAAGGTGGAGAGCATTCGCCGGGATCCGGCTGCGGTCGAGCGTGTGGCCCGGGACCAGCTGGGTCTGGTTCGACGCACTGAAGTCGTTTTCCAGTTCGAGCCATGAAGGCCTGCCTGCTGGCCTGGTCCACGGACCTGGCGATCCCCTGGACAGCCCTCCTCATGCCTCGTCGCGATTGAAGCGATGGGTTTTTCGCCGTCCCCGACCGGGCGAGGGCGGCGAAAAACCCGCCGCTTCCCGCCGATTCGAGCCGGACGCCCCCCTTCCCCCCTTGTTCTTGGGCCGCGTCCTATCCGCTGCGGGCAGGTCGCATCGGCGCCGTGGGGCCCGAGGCCGGCGCCTCGCTCAGCGTCCATTCCCGTTCAGGACCCACTGCGAGCCAGCGGAGGTCAGCCCGCCCTGACGGCCACGATACCGCGATGGTGCCATCCTCGGCCCACCGGTCCGAAGGTGGCACGGTGACCGAGCCGTTGTGCTCCAGCTTCGCGATCGATTCCGGATCAGCCGTACATGCCAGGATCCCGAGACTCGCGAGCACGGCAACGGCATGTCCCGGCATCTGAGGTGCGACCACCGCTCGAAGTTCTGGCAGCAATCTGGCCGCATGCCGGACAGCCCACCGGGCCTGCTGCCACGAAGCCACGACCAGGAGCGTGGGTTCGGTCAGCGGTCGCTCGCCCGTGACGGGCTGCAGGGTCACCGCTTTTCGCCACGGCGGTCGTGCCGGCAAGGCGGGGAAAGCGCGCTCGCCTTCCCCGTCCTGCCGGGGTTTGACCTTGGGCTTGCCGCGCCGGACCAAGAGCACGTCGTCTGTCGGGGAGTAGCGCGGAAGGGTGACTCGGACCGGGCGCTTGAACGAGCGTGGGTCGCCCAGAGCCCCGAACGCTACCGAATACGCGATGGTTTCCGCCGAAGCCACCGCTGAACCGCTGCGGCCGAGTGCGTCAGGCTCCGGATCGAACGTGCGTACGGACAGGCCCGTGTCGGGCGGGGGGTAGAGTTCACCGGAGATGAGCCGTGCGTCGGGCTCGAGCAGCCGCGCGCCGGTGGCAATGAGGTCGACCAGCGCGCCCGACCTTGCCAGCACTTCCAGGGCCTGTCGCGAAGGAGGGGCGACCAGCAGATCCAGCCTCGGGGGTACGCGCTTGCTTTTGAGCAGCGCTGCTGCTGCCAGCAAATCGCGCAAGGATGCCCCGCAGTCGCCGCCGAGCACGGCCTGGTGGATCGGCGTGCCCTGCAGCTCGCGTACCGCGCACACACGTCCCTCTCGGTCCATGACCAGTGGATCGATCGCGGAAAGGTCGACGCTGATCACCTCGTCAGAGGGCGCTCCAGGGTCGGGCACGAGGGCACGGTGCGCCTTGGACCGTCGCTGGTCTCGCAGGAAGACCTCGGTCTTCTCATCGCTGACGAACACTGCGCCGGCGGCCCCGACGCGAGGCGCCAGCGAAGCCAGCAGGGCTCGGTCGTACACCGACAGCGAGCGAGCGTTCGGACCCGCGAATTCCAGGACCACCGGTGCGCCGTGGCGGCCGTCCAGCCTTCGGATGACGTCGCTGAGCCCCAGGCGCATCAGCTCCAGAGCAACGTCACGGACCGAGACGAAGGGACGCAGCCGACCCGACAGCAGAACCTGGACAGTGCGGGGGACACGGACGATGGTCCTGCCAGTGACAAGCGCCTCAGCGAGCGGGCGTGGGCCGCACTGCAGTGCGAGCGTGCCGGCTCCCCCGATCGCAGCGACTCGAGCATCGTCGGTGAGCGCGAGCCGCCCTGGGCTCGCGAACCGCTCGAGGTGTACGGCGACCGGGAAGCCAATCCCGGGCCGCGCGATGAAGACGTTGTATTGGAGCAGCTCGCGGAGCCAGAGTCGATGGCGATCGGCTTGTCGGCCGATACCCACGCACTGGGTATCGTACGCGACGGCCGTCTCGACGGCGGCGCGCTTGAGTCCGGAACGAAGCGCTTCCGCGAGCACGTGCTCTGGGTCGCGGGACAGGACCACCTGATCGACCTTGGCACGCACCAGATCGGTGCCCAAGGGCTGGGCATCGGCGCGGCCGCCAAGGATCTTCTGGGTCATGGTGCGGGGAGGATCCCCCGCTCGAGCACGCATGGGAAGTCGTCTCCCCGGATGTCCGAGGAGAGACGAAAACTAGCCGCTTCGCGGCCCAAGGGTCAAGGAGTGCCGACGGCCCCAGGAGTGTCCGGACCAAGAATTCACTCTCGCGCACAAACCGGCTAACCTATCGTCTCTGATGTTCAAGGAGACACTGCAAGGCGTTGTCGAAGGAACCCAGGGCGGTCTTGCCGGTCTGCTCATGGATTTCGAAGGGATCCCGCTCGAAAGCTACGCGAAAGACGGGGACTTCGACATCGAGGCGGTGGGCGCCGAGGCCAGCGTGGTGGTCAAAGCCATCCAGCGGGCCACCGTCATGCTCGAGGCGGGCGAGACGCGGGAGGTCGCCATCCAGAGCGAGAAGATGTCGACCCTGATCCGCGTGATCAACAACGAGTACTTCGTCGCGGTGACGCTTGCGCCGGACGCCAATCTTGGCAAGGCGCGTTTCTTGCTTCGCGTGGCTGCTCCCAAGCTTCGCGAAGAGCTGGAGAACTGAGATCTTGGCGGAGCGGTCGACGTCACGCCGTGCCGCCAGTCGAGCGGGCGCCACGAGTGCCGTTCGCCAGATACTGGTGCTGAGCGGGCCCAATCTGGATCGGCTTGGGCTTCGCGAGCCTGACGTGTACGGTTCGACCACGCTCGAAGAGATCCATGGCGAGCTCGGCCGCATAGCAGTCAGCCGCTCGACACGAGTGGATTGTCGACAGACGAACCACGAAGGCGACCTCGTCAGCTGGATCTGGGAGGCGGTGGACGCCGGGTTCGACGGGATCCTGATCAACCCCGGTGCCCTGACCCACACCTCGTACGCGCTCTACGACGCGCTCAAAGGGGCGAATCTGCCAGTCGTCGAGGTTCACCTTTCCAACCCGGACTCGCGCGAGCCGTTCCGGCGACGCTCGCTCGTGGCCCCGGTCTGTCTCGGTCGTGTCGCAGGCTTCGGCGCTCGCTCCTACACGCTGGCGCTCCAGGCGCTTCTCGACCAGCTCGACAGCAAGGCGGCCACGGCGTCCGCGGGCAGGGGGTAGCGCACGGAGGCGGACGATGGAGATCCCGCTCAAGGACCTGAAAGCTCTGATCCAAATCCTCGAGGAGGGCTGCGCGAGCGAGTTCGAGTACCAGGACGAGAGCGGACGACTGCGTCTGGCATTCGGGCGTGGCGCAGCGCCGGCCGTTTCCGTGGCCTCTACGGCCGCCCCTGCTCAGCCGTCGGCAACGACGCCGCCCGCGGCGCCCGCGGCCGAGGCGCAGGTCGAGGGCGTCTACGTCACCTCGCCGTTCGTCGGTACCTTCTACCGCGCGCCCGCTCCGGATGCGCAGCCCTTCGTGGAGGTGGGCGTCAGCGTTCGCAAGGGTCAGACGCTGTGCATCGTCGAAGCGATGAAGCTCATGAACGAAATCGAGGCCGATTTCGCCGGCACGGTGCTCGAGATCCTCGTGGAGAACGGCGTCAGCGTCGAATTCGGCCAGCGATTGTTCAGGGTGAGGCGGGCCTGAGGTCCGCGGCGCGGCGCCATGTTCGGCAAGATCCTCATCGCCAATCGGGGCGAGATCGCGATGCGCGTGGTCCGTGCGTGCCGTGAGCTCGGGATCCGGTCCGTCGCCGTGCACTCGGACGTGGATGCGCAGGCCCTGCACGTGCGCTTCGCGGACGAAGCGGTCTGCATCGGTCCGGCCCAGCCCGCGAAGAGCTACCTGAACGTGCCCTCGATCATCAGCGCCGCGGAGATCACGGCCGCTGACGCGATCCATCCGGGCTACGGCTTCCTTTCGGAGAACGCGGCCTTTGCCAAGACCGTCGAGCAGTGTGGGCTCGTGTTCATCGGGCCCTCCTCCGAAGCGATGCAGCTCTGGGGCGACAAGCTTCGGGCCCGGGAGGTGGCACAGCGCTTCAAGCTGCCGCTGTTGCCCGGGAGCGAAGCGCTACAGAGCGCGGCTCACGCCGAAGCCGAGGCCCGCCGCGTCGGCTTGCCGGTGATCCTCAAGGCGAGGGGAGGCGGAGGCGGTCGCGGGATGCGTGTGGTACGCGAGCTCGGCCAGGCGCGCCGCGCCTTCGAGTCGGCGACGGCGGAGGCGATGAACTCGTTCGGCAATCCGGAGCTCTTTCTCGAACGCTTCGTCGAGGCGCCCCGCCACATCGAGTTCCAGGCCCTGGCCGATCGTCACGGTCACGTCTGGACGCTCGGGGAACGCGAATGCTCTCTGCAGCGCCGGCACCAGAAGCTCGTGGAAGAGGCGCCGAGCCCGGCGCTGACGGACGAGCGACGGCGCTCGATGGCGGAGCGGATCCGTCGCGCGGTGCTCGAGTCGGGCTACACGTCGCTCGGAACGCTCGAGTTTCTGATGGACGAGCAAGGCGAGCTCTACTTCATGGAGATGAACACTCGCGTGCAGGTGGAGCATCCGGTGACCGAGATGGTCACGGGCGTCGATCTGGTCGTGCAGCAGATCCGAGCCGCTGCAGGCGAAGCGCTTGATCTGCCCGACACGAGCACCTGGCGCATGCGCGGCCACGCCATGGAATGCCGGATCATGGCCGAGGATCCGGAGACGTTCGTGCCCTGGCCGGGCACGATCACCGAGTACCATCCACCCGGCGGCGCCGGCGTGCGCGTCGACTCCGGCGTGTACGGCGGATTCCGGGTGCCGCCCCACTACGACTCCCTGCTGGCCAAGGTCATCGTGAGCGCTCCGACGCGGCCGCTGTGCGTCAGCCGCATGCGCCGAGCG
>JAFGIS010000625.1 GCA_016929495.1 Polyangiaceae bacterium
CGCCGTGGTCCGGCCACGCAGCGGGTATGGGACGGTCCGCGAGCACGCCGGTATGGCGAAGCCGCGACCCGTCAGCGGTTTTACTGCTAGGCTGGGTGCAAGCTGGCGGGTCAGCGTCGGTGTGGCTGGCGCGAGGCATGCTCCCTGAGAAGCGCGACAGGTGCTTTGAATCGCCTATCCGTAACGCCGTCGGCCTGCCGGGCTGGCTGGAGGTCTACGCGGCCGTCAACTTCCTACACTTCGCCTTCTACCTCTTCGCCGCCTGCGTGGCCGTGCTCGTCGTGGTGAGCCTGGCGACGGCGCCGCCGGACCGCCGGCGCATCGCCGACCTGACCTACGCCACCGTGGAGTCGTCAGACGATCCCCGCGCCGCCTCGCGGCCCGCGCGCCGCCGCCAGGACCTGGCGCTGACCCTCGTCCTGGCCGCCCTGGTGGGCGACGTGTGGCGCACCTCCCGGGGCTGATTGAATTCTCACACGCGAACAGATGAAAAGAAATGGCCCCATCGCACTTGCTATCGTTTGCGACTGGCTGATGGATCATGCGAGGTGATATACTGTTGCACTCGGGATATTCTGGCTCTGGTGGAGCGTGTCAAGGTCAAAGAACATGGGCTCGCCGAGGACTAGGCCGTTCGGTGCTGCGGCCATTGTCGCTCTCTTCGGGCGCCTGTGGTCAAAGACGATAGGAGATGTCATGAGATTATCGATGCGGTTGTTTCTCCTCCTGCTCGCGTTTATCACCCTCCCCGAGGCTGCCGATGCCCAGACACCCGTTCATGTCTGGAGTGCCGCCTATGGGGGCGATAATACGGACTACGTCAATGACATCGCCGTGGACGCGGCCGGGAACGCCGCGATCATCGGGACATTCGTGGGTATGGCTGACTTCGGGGGCAGTCCGCTGCTTGCCGCCGGCTACGACGACATCTACGTGGCCAGGTACGATCCGGCCGGGAATCACCTCTGGAGTCAGGCATTCGGAAACAGCAACTACGAGGCCGGGAACGGCATCGCCGCCGACTCGGACGGCAATGTCATCATCACGGGTTGCTTTGTCGATGCCGTGGACTTCGGTGGGGCTCCTCTCGTCAGCGACGGCGGTTGCGACGTCTTCCTGGCGAAGTTCGATCCCATGGGGAATCACCTCTGGAGCCAGCGCTTCGGCACCGATGCCGAAAACGAGGGTGCCGATCGCGTCGCGACGGATGGTGCTGGCAACATCCTCTTCGCGGGATCGTTCGAGGACTCCATCGACTTCGGCGGCGGTCCGCTGGTGATCCCGAGCGGTAGCGCCCTGTTCCTGGCCAAGCTCGACCCCAACGGGAGTCACCTCTGGAGCCGCGGTTTCGAGCACATCAACAGCCTCTCTGTGGGTGGCATAGCGGTGGATCGGGCGGGGAATGTCCTCATGGTGGGGGACTTCTGGGGCACTGTCGATTTCGGCGGTGGTCCAATCACCAGCATGGGAGATTCCGACATCTACCTTGCCAAGTTCGACTTGGATGGGGGCCATGTCTGGAGCATGAGCTTCGGAAATCTCGAAGATGGATACGGACAAGGCGTTGCCGTCGATGGCGCGGGGCACGTGCTCATCACCGGCTACTTCGACGAGGTGGTTGATTTCGGAGGCGGGCCGCTTGTGAGCTCCGGGCAAGAAGATGTCTTCATCGCCGAGTTCGACCCGGACGGATACCACCTCTGGAGCCGGAGCTTCGGGGCATCGGGACGCGACACCGGTCAGGGCATCGCGGTCGCTGGGTCGGGGAGCGTATTCATCACGGGCAGTTTCAATGGCACGGTGGATTTCGGCGGCGATCCGTTCACCAGCGCGGGCCTCGTGGATATCTACGCGGCGATGTTCGATTCCAATGGCGGCCACCTGTGGAGCCAGAGGTTTGGCGGTAGTGAGATCGATCGCGGCAAAGGCGTCGCCACCGACGCGGCGGGGAACATACTCCTGACGGGTTTCTTCCAAGATTTCGTGAACTTCGGCGGGAGCACGCTCCATAGCGCAGGCGAGTCGGACATCTACCTGGCCAAGCTGGATTGCCAGGGCACGGATTCACCAGTTCCTCCCGATCCCTGTGCGCTTGCTGTGCGCGCATATCCGAACCCGTTCAATCCTTCGACGACGCTGTCCTACACACTGCCTGCTGCCGGTATCGTCAAGCTCCGCCTCTACGATCTGCGCGGGCGACTCGTCGAAATCCTCGTCGATGGTTTCCGGGCTGCCGGTGAGCACGATGTTGCGTGGGACGGTCGGGATGGCACCGGGTCAGTGGCCGCATCCGGGGTCTTCCTCGCGAGGCTCGAGTTGAATGGCGAGGCTCAAGTCCGAAAGGTCGTCCTCGTCAAGTGAGTCCTGGTAGCGGGGCGGTGAGGTCGCGAACGTGGGCGAGGTGTGAGGGGCCGGTGGTGTCTGGGCGGCGCACGCCGAGTCGTGGTGCGGCCACGCAGCCGGTGTGGGGCTGTCCGCGAGCACGCCGGTGTGGCGAAGCCGCGACCTGTCAGCGGCGTTGCCGCTTGCCGGCGTAGCTGCTAAACTGGGTGACAGTTGGCGGATCAGCGTCGGCGTAGCCGGCGCGACGCATGCTCCCTGCGAAGCGCGACAGGTGCTTTGAATCGCCTATCCGTCGATCGTGCTACCATGGACGGGTCTGCGGGCACGGGCCTTGACCACCGGTGCCCGGATCTCGCCCCCGCCGGGAGGACGGCCATCAGGCAATCCCGCGATCTCCCGCCGCCTTCACGCATCGCCCGTCGCGCGTGCCTGATCCTGATCGCCATGATCACCGCGTTGTCAGCCGTCGCCGCCGATGCGCCGTTCGTGGCTGCGCCCCATCGCCAGCCGCTTCGCGGCCCCTGGCGTTTCGATCCGGTGCCTTTGGGAGGTCGCCGTGCGCAGCCGATCGCGATCGACCCGTCAGATCCCTGGCGACTCGTCGCGCCGGCACATCGATCCACCCCATCGACGGCGCCGTCGCCGCGCGACCCGGGCGACGAGTTCTGGTGGGACGCCCTCGCGGCCGAAGGTGCGCGGGGTGACTGGCCGTACGGTTACCAGCTCCGGGCGGCCGTCGAGTACGAGGGTCGCTGGATCGTCGGCGGCGTCTTCGTGGAGATGGGAGGCCTCGTGACCGACAACGTGGCGGCGTGGGACGGGACGAGCTGGTCGGCTCTCGGCAACGGGCTGCCGGGGGGCGTGTATGCCCTGGTCGTGCACGAGGGGCAACTCATCGCCGGCGGCGCCCTGGAACTGGCCGGTGGACAGTACTGGGCCGCGATCTGGGATGGCGCGTCGTGGTCTCCGCTGAGCACCGGCCTCGGCGAGAGCGTCCAGGCCTTCTGCATTCACGACGGTGATCTCTATGCCGGATGCGGACTGAGCACGGGTGGGAGCCGGGTGGCGCGCTGGAGCGGCGGTTCGTGGCAGACCGTGGGCTGGTTCACAAGCACGGATCCGGCCAGGATGCCGGGGGTCCTCGGACTGGTCAGCCACGGCGGCCGCCTCGTCGCTGGCGGCTATTTCGATGCCGTCGACGACATACTGGCGGCCAACGTCGCTGGCTGGGACGGCGAGTCCTGGGCCCCGCTCGGCGCCGGGGTCAGCGGCGGCGACTGGCCCTACGCGCGCGGCTTCCATTCCGGTGGCGACCTCGTCGTCGGCGGCCAGTTCACGCAGGCGGGCGGGGTGCCGGCCGAGAACGTCGCGCGCTGGGACGGTGCGCAGTGGCACGCCATGGGCGACGGCCTGGGGATTCCCGGCTGGCCCGGGTCCGCGTCGGTCTCCACCTTCTTGCTCCGTCCGGAGGGACTGTGGGCGGGAGGGTCCTTCTTCGCGAGTGGAAGCGAGTCCGTCAACAACCTCGCGCTCTGGGACGGAAACCAATGGATCGACCCCGGCTACTGGCCCATGGGGGCGTGGTGTATCTTCGGCCTCGCCGAGTGCGCTGGCCAGCCGGTCGCGCTCGGTGATTTCTACTGGATCGACGGCCGCTACTGCCATGGGATCGCGCGCTTCTACGAGATCCGTTGGCATCCGCTGGGGGGATACGGACCTGCCGCTTGGCCCGTCGAGATGACGACCTACCGGGGGGAACTCGTCTACGGTGGCTTCGACGATGAGGTTTCCTATTTCGTCAATTCCGCCGGGGCCTGGACTGGCGACGGCTGGACGCGCTTAGGCTGGGATCCGGTGCCGACGGAGTTCGGACCCTTCGGTGGCATCATGGCGCTCGAGGTGGTGGAGGACGATCTCTACGTCGGCGGCTACTTCGAATCGCTCTTCGGCGCGGGCGGGGAGGAGGTGTGCCATGGTGTCGCGCGCTGGGACGGAAGCTCCTGGCACGGCATGTCGATGGATTCCACCTCGGTCGGCATCGTCGTGGATCTGCAGTGGTACGAGGGCGAGCTCTATGCGGGCGGCAACTACTGGGTCAGCGAGGACGATCCCGGACCCGGTCTGCTGCGCTGGACGGGTACGGTGTGGGAGACCGTGGGCGGCGGACTCGACGCGCAATCCGGAGAGGTCATCGTCGGTGCCATGGCCGTCCACGACGGCCTGTTGTACTGCGGCGGTCGCTTCGACGCGGCGGGCGGGTCGCCGGCTGCCAACATCGCCGCGTGGGACGGCGCTGCCTGGCTCCCGCTCGGTGCGGGATGCAACGGCGCAGTCCGGGCGCTGGTCGTCCACGACGGCGACCTCGTCGTCGGCGGCGCCTTCGACCTCGCGGGGGGGACGGTCAGCCACTCGATCGCGCGCTGGGACGGTGCGACCTGGTCGACCCTGGGTAGCGGGTTCACCGGCAGCGAGGACGTCGCCGAGATCTGGTCGCTGACGGACTTCGGCGAACTGCTGGTCGCCGGCGGCGCCTTCGTGGCGGCCGATGACCTGCCGGCGAACAACCTCGCGGTGTGGAATGGCGCCGCCTGGTACGCTCTGGGTTCCGGCGCCGACGGGACGGTGTTCGCCCTCGCCGTGCACGAAGGAGAACTATGGGTCGGCGGCGACTTCTTGCACGTGGGTGGCAATGCGTCACACCGGGTCGGCCGCTGGCTCGGGCCGCCGGTGGTCGGCATCGACGACTCCGACGTGGCTACGGCGCTTCGACTCGACAACGCGACCCCGAATCCCTTTAACCCGCGCACGACTATCGCTTTCACGCTGGATCGCAGCGAGCGCGTCGTGCTCGACGTCCTCGGCGTCGACGGCCGGCGCGTGGCGCGCCTCGTCGAGGAGACACTCGCGGCCGGCCCGCACCGGGTGACCTGGGATGGGCGTGACGGCCACGGCCGACCGCTGCCGAGCGGCGTCTATCTGATGTGCCTGCAGGCGGGATCGCAACGGCGTGCCGGCAAGGCGGTGCTTCTCAGGTGATGCCCTCCACCGGTCGTGGACACGAGGCCGACCCCCGTCCTTGACGTTCCGCGAGCGCCCGTCATCATCCGGCCGGCGCACGACGGCGAGCCCTGGTAGCGGGGCGGTGAGGTCGCGAACGGGGGCGAGATGTGCTGGGCCGGTGGCGTCTGGGCGGCGCGCGCCGCGCCGTGGTCCGGCCACGCAGCCGGTGTGGGGCTGTCCGCCAGCACGACGGTGTGGCGAAGCCGCGACCCGTCAGCGGCGTTGCCCTTGCCGGAGTAGCTGCAATGCAGGGTGACAACTGGTGTATCAGCGTCAGAGTAGCCGGTGCGACGCATGCTCCCTGCGAATCGCGACAGGCGTTTTGAATCGCCTATCTGTAATTTGACGTTTCAATCGGATTGAGCAAGCGGGGCAGTTGACGTCTCCTATCGGCCGTGCAGGGACGAGTTCCCGATAGACAGCCGACCGGATGCGCATAGTGCCACAAGCCAGCCATCACAAGTGAGGGGAAGGCACGATGAATGGCTTCCAGTTCGTGGATTACTTCCGGAAAGACAAGTACGGTTTCATGTTCTTCCCGGCTCTCGGCGTCGTGTGCGCCACGCTGGTGGCCTCCACTCTGGGTCTCGCTGTCAGAGGGGTACAGCTACTCGTCGCGGGTGAAATGAGGTACATGGCCGACCCGAACCCGGCCGATTCGTCGGGATACTTCCTGATCACCCTCTTCCTGCTTCTAGCTCTCCACCTGGCGAGGCGCGGCGGCATGCTGCCCTTCCTAGCCGTGCCTGCACTCTATATCGGAGTGCTCCTCCACAGGGCTTTTCTTTACTATTCCGGTGCCGGAGCCGTGTTCTACCCCGAGTTCTACACCAGCGTGAGTTTCCCAGCGTTCGCGTTCCAGGCAAGGACGGTGCTGTACTGGGTGATTCAAGGGACGGTCCTGTCGTCGGCGCTGGTTCTGATCTACAAACGTAGCGGGCGATTCATCTGGACGCTGATAGCGGGATATTCGCTTGCCGCAGGATCGGCAGCTCTGGCCTCCATGGCGACCAGGCTCGGGACTGACTCGGGAATCTCGTGGTGGCAGGTCTGGTGGCAGGTCGAGACGGTGATTCTCGGCGCTGCCTCTGGCATCTTGTTCGCCGGGGGCGGCGCCGTCTTTCTTCGAAGCCGTGGCTGGCTTCTATCACGTGAAGGTCTCAAACCGAGCGGGGAGAATACCAGTGCCCGAAACTCCATTCTCCCGACTCGTCGCTACTTCGGCTCTTTCGCAATTCTGAGCCTCCTCGGATTTTTCTGCATGCCGGTGGTCCTGTCGGGCATGGTGCTGACCGTGGAGGCCGCGAATCAGCCATACGGGAAACCTGCTGGTGGCCCCGGGTGGATGGAGCTGGCGACTCCCATCGCCAGCTTCGTCTGGCTAGCCGCCTCTCTCGTGGCTGCGATCATGCTATGTGTGATCGTGTACAAGATGTGGACGGTCGTCCAGGACGGCCGGGCTCGAACTTCTCCCGCGATGGCGTGCGGTCTGCTCCTGGTGCCGGTGTTCAATCTCTTCTGGATGTTCAGAGCCATTCGTGGTTTCGCAACGGAGTACAATGCCTTCTTGGATCGCAACGAGTTGACGGTCCCGCCGCTTCCCCAGAAGCTGTTCCTGGCCCTGCCGATCCTGGTCCTGACCAGCAATGTTCTGGGGGGCTTTCTTCTCGTGGCTCAGGCTGCTGGTTGGCTTCAAAACATGCGTGATGGCATACAGCTTCACGCCGGACTCTCCTCGGCTTTTTATTCGGCCGTTACCGCCCTGTGGTGCGCCGTGGTGTTCCTGGTCTGCGAGGCGGTGAGCCGCGTGCCGGCTGGTGTGTTCGCAAATCGTCAGAGCACGCCCACCGCGTAGAAGAACGGCCGTCAACGGCCGTGATCATACTGAACCACGAGCAGATCATCGCGACGCCGCGAGCGGGGGAGCCCGCGCATTCGGCGGAACATTCGATCATTCCCCGCCCCGGCTCCGAGAGGACCGCTCCAGGAGCGCCGCGAACTCCGGCCTGCCACTCAGTTGGGCGAAGTCGTTGACACAACGCCCGGCGGCGAGGCCCGCTTCCACGAGGCCACGGCCCTGGACGAGGCCACGATCGCCCGCGTCCAGCAGCAGATCCGCCGGCGC
>JAFGIS010000626.1 GCA_016929495.1 Polyangiaceae bacterium
GGAGACTGGCGGAACCACGGAGACTGGCGGAACCACGGAGACTGGCGGAACCACGGAGACTGGCGGAACCACGGAGACTGGCGGAACTACGGAGACTGGCGGAACTACGGAGACTGGCGGCGGCGGCACGGGTGGCGAGGCCGGCGCACTGGCGGCCGGGAACGCGCAGACCGCCGGGAGCGCGACCGGCGGCACGGAGACTGGCGGCACGGAGACTGGCGGCGCGGAAGCCGGCGGCGCGGAGACCGGCGGCAACGAACAGCCCGGCGGCCACGGCGGCGCGGCTGGTGCGGCTACGGGTCAGCTCGTGAGGCCGGCCCGCACCCGGTGGGCATCCGGCAGCGCTGCGCAGAACCGAACGCTACGTCAGCCCAATCGTGGCGCGATCTCCGACTCGAGCGCTCCGGCGCACGCGTCGGAGGTCACCGCGACGAAGCGCACGCCGACGCCGCTGGGCATACAGGCTTCGGGCGCGCGCTCGCGAGAGTGAGGTTCTGTGCTCACAGAGGCGGACGACTGCGCCGGCTCACCGGGCTGCGTTCCGCACAGCTGGTGCGCGGGCGGCAGATGCCTGCCAGCGTCCACGCGACCTCGTCCGGGCTGACCTCGGTGGCCCCAGCGGGGTGTGTGTCCAGATGCCTTGCGAGGTCGCCGAGCGTTAGGATCCCGAGCAGCCTTCCGTCGCGGTCCGTCACCGGGAGGCGATGCACTTGCTTGTTCTGCATCACCCCCTCGGCTGTTGCGAGCGAGTCGTACGCAGCGCAGCAGTAGAGCGCCTTGGACATGGCAGAGCTCACGCGCAGCTGAGTCAGACGGTGGTCCTGCGTGTACGCAGCCATGCAGACGTCGCGATCGGTGATCACGGCGACGACGCGACCGCTCGCGTCGACCACCGGAACGCAACCACAATCGTTCTCCCACATGATCTGTGCGGCGCGGTTCAATGTGTCGTCAGGGCAGCACGTTCGAACCGACGTTCTCATGAGCTCACCGACGGTGAGCGCCCGGGTTCCACTCTTGAACAAGGTCGGGAGCTTCATGGCAGCAAGGGCGCGATCTTTCGGCCGCTCGTGGTCCGGGGCAAGCGTTTCCCTGGGGTGCGGAGCCTTGGCCGTCGGCCGCCCAACCTCCCGAGCCGGGCAGGCGTCCCAGCAGGGCAACCACGGTACGTGGTCTTTTGTGCCCAGATTGCGTTTGACAGGGCCGAGGTACGGTCGCATGTTCAAACAGTACCAACTTGGTCCTGTTTGAACATGCTCCGGATCACCAGGCTGACAGACTACGCGATTGTCGTACTGAGCCACTTGGCCGGCCAGCAGAGTGGTCCGTGTACGTCTCGGGGTGCTGCGCGCGCGACTGGGCTTCCTCAGCCAAGCGTCAGCAAGATCCTCAAGAGCCTGGCCAAAGCTGGTGTGGTTCGCTCCGAGCGCGGAGTGCAGGGCGGCTACAGGTTGGCCCGGGAGCCAGGCTCCATCTGCGTTGCCGACATCATCGACGCTGTGGAGGGGCCCATCTCCCTGACCGAGTGCACTACCGAGCGTCCGGACGGCTGTGAGTACTCTGGAGTGTGCGCGCTCGAAAGCACGTGGGCACGGATCAACCACGCGGTGCGGCGCGCCCTGGCAGAGATCAGCCTGGCCGACATCGCGATGCCACCTACCCCTCGTTTGATACAGCTCGGCCGCGGACCTCGCCAGAGCAGCTAGGTCCGTGCCGAGGCCTCACACCGAGACGAAGACAAGAACATGGACTCCGCACAACAACTTCGAGAGCTGATCCGGTCCGAGTACCAGGCTGGCTGGGTCACGGAGATCGAGCAGGAGACCGCTCCGTCCGGCCTCTGTGAAGACACGATCCGCCTGATCTCGGCGAAGAAGCAGGAGCCGCAGTGGCTACTCGATTGGCGCCTCAAGGCCTACCGGCACTGGACCACGATGGAGGAGCCGCGCTGGGCCAGAGTGAGCTATGCGCCCGTCGACTACCAAGCCATCACCTACTACGCCGCGCCGAAGCGCAGAGAGGATGCACCCAAGAGCCTGGCGGACGTCGATCCGGAACTTCTGCGTACCTACGAGCGGCTCGGGATCCCCCTCGAGGAGCGCGAGGTGTTGGCGGGTGTGGCGGTCGATGCCGTTTTCGACAGCGTTTCGGTGGCGACCACGTACAAGAGCAAGCTCAAGAGCATGGGCATCTTGTTCTGCTCCTTCTCCGAGGCCGTGCGTGAGCACCCCGATCTGGTGCGCGAGTACCTCGGCTCGGTCGTGCCGCACACGGACAACTTCTTCGCCGCGCTCAACTCGGCGGTCTTCAGCGACGGCTCGTTCGTCTACGTGCCGAAGGGTGTGCGCTGTCCCATGGAGCTGTCCACGTACTTCCGGATCAATGCGGCCAAGACGGGGCAGTTCGAGCGCACGTTGATTGTCGCCGATGAAGGAGCCGTCGTCAGCTATCTCGAGGGCTGCACCGCTCCGATGCGGGACGAGCACCAGCTGCATGCAGCTGTCGTCGAGCTGGTGGCTTTGAGCAACGCCCAGATCAAGTACTCCACCGTCCAGAACTGGTACCCGGGCGATGCCGAGGGCCGAGGGGGCGTGTACAATTTCGTGACCAAACGCGGCAAGTGCGCTGGCCCGAACTCCAAGATCTCCTGGACGCAGGTGGAAACGGGCTCGGCGATCACGTGGAAGTACCCGAGCTGCCTGCTCGTCGGGGATGGCTCGATCGGCGAGTTCTACTCGGTTGCGCTCACGAACAACCACCAGCAGGCCGACACCGGGACCAAGATGATCCACATCGGCAAGAACACGCGGAGCACCATCGTCTCCAAGGGCATCAGCGCAGGCTACGGACAGAACACCTACCGCGGGCTCGTCAAGATCCTCAAGAACGCCGAAGGCGCCCGCAACCACTCGCAATGCGACTCCATGTTGATCGGGGACCGCTGCGGCGCCCATACGGTCCCCTACGTCGACGTTCGCAATGGCTCGAGCACGCTCGAACACGAGGCCAGTACGTCACGGATCGGCGAGGACCAGCTGTTCTACTGCCGACAGCGCGGCCTCTCCGACGAGGACGCAGTGGGACTCATCGTCAACGGATTCTGCAAGGAAGTCATGAAGGAGCTCCCGATGGAGTTCGCCGTCGAGGCGCAGAAGCTCCTCGGTATCAGCCTGGAAGGTTCGGTCGGCTGACGCCGACCGGTATGGCGCCCGGGCACTGTCCCCGTGGACTCGAACCAGGAATGACGTGACACAGATGCTGAAGATCGAGAGACTACACGCGACGGTGGCTTCCCGCCCGATTCTCAAGGGGATCGATCTGGAGCTCGGGGCGGGCGAGGTACACGCCATCATGGGGCCGAACGGCTCTGGCAAGAGCACGTTGGCCAACGTGCTCGCTGGGCACGACGGCTACGAGGTCACCTCCGGCAGCGTGCTGCTGGACGGGCGCGACCTGCTGTCGCTGCTTCCGGAACAGCGGGCGAGGGACGGGGTCTTCCTTGCGTTCCAGTACCCCGTGGAGCTGCCCGGCGTGCCGAACATGGTCTTTCTTAAGGCGGCCGTGAACGCCGTCCGCAAGCATCGAGGACAGCCCGAGCTCGACGCCATGGACTTCTTGGCACTGGCTCGCGACAAGATGAAGCTGGTCGGTCTCGATGAGTCGCTGACCCGGCGCGCGGTGAACGTGGGCTTCTCCGGCGGCGAGAAGAAGCGCAACGAGATCTTCCAGATGGCGCTGCTTGAGCCGCGATTGGCCATTCTGGACGAGACGGATTCGGGGCTCGACATCGATGCGCTCAAGGCCGTGGCTTCCGGCGTGAATTCGCTGCGCAGCCCGGAACGCACCATGCTCGTCATCACCCACTATCAGCGGTTGCTCGACTACATCGAGCCGGATCGAGTCCACGTCATGCTCGATGGCCGCATCGTCGAGACGGGCGACAAGACACTCGCCCTGCGTCTCGAGCGGACGGGCTATGCCGGGTGGTCGTCGGCCGATGGCACGGGATTGGAGGTGCAGGCGCCGTGACCGTGTCTGTTTCGCCCCAGCGCAGCGTCTTGTTCGACCAAGGCCTCGCACAGCTGGATGCAGTCGCACGCAGCGGCGAGCCAGCCTGGCTCAGCGAGCTCAGGCAGCCTGCTGTGCTCCGATATCGCGAGCAAGGACTGCCCCACGCCCGCCAGGAGGCCTGGCGTGTGACTCCCCTGGGCCCGACGCTCGCGACGCCGTTCGGTCTGGCCGCCCCGGCGCGCGAGCAGGAGCTGGTGCTTTCCAGAGTGCAGGCGCTGCTCGGGCCGCCGCGGGGCCAGAGGGCGGTTATCGTCAATGGCCGCGCCAGGCTGGGCGCGGAGTCTCGCCACGGGCCCTGGCATGTCGGTACCCTGGCTGACTCGCTCGCCGGCTCGACAGAGCGAGGCGCGCTCTGTCGCTATCTCGGGCAGGAGGCGCCCCTCTCCGACGGCTTCGTCGCCCTCAACCAGGCCCTGTTCTCGGATGCCGTGTGGGCCGTCTTGCCGCGGGGACAGGCGCCGGCAGAGCCGCTCGAGCTGGTGGTCGTGTCGGTCGCCGACGACCGAGCCGTCGTGAGCTACCCGCGTGTGCTTCTGGTGGTCGAGCAGGAGGCACGGGCGCGTGTGGTCGAGACTCACATGGCCTTTGCAGACGGGCAGAGCTGTCTGTGCGCTCCCGTCGCCGAAGTCGTCGTGGAGCCCGGGGCCGTGCTCGACCACGCGCGCATCCTCGACGGTTCGGCGCGCGCCCACAGTGTGGGGTTGGTTGCGGTTCGTCAGGGCGCCGGCAGTCGCTACGGATCACTCGTGACGACGCTCGGCGGTCAGCTGTCGCGTTTGGATCTGCGCGTGCTGCTCGAGGGACCAGGGGCAGAGTGCTCTCTAGACGGCCTGTACGTCGCGGACGGCGGCGAGCTGGTGGATCATCATACCAGCATCGAGCACGCGCAGCCCCGCTGCACGAGCCTGGAACACTACCGCGGGATCGTTTCCGATCGGGCCCGCAGCGTGTTCGACGGCACAATCGTGGTGCGGCGCGACGCCCAGAAGACGAGCGCACGCCAGGAGAACCGCAATCTCGTTCTGTCGGACGAGGCCACGGTGCACACCAAACCGCACCTCGAAATCGACGCGGACGATGTCACGTGCAGCCACGGGGCGACGATTGGGCAAATCAGCGCCGATGAGCTGTACTATCTGCGTGCTCGAGGCATCGAGCCAGAGGTGGGACGCGCTCTGTTGACGCAGGCCTTTGCGCGCGAGCTGATGGAGCGCGTGCTGCCGCCCTGGGTCGGTCCGAACGCGACGGGCCGTGTCCTCGGCAAGCTGCCCCTGGGCGACAGGCTGGAGGGCTTGTCGTGATCCAGGACCCCACACGCCATCCAGAGGCGTCGGCCGCCGTGGACCTGGCAGCGCTCCGAGCCGACTTTCCCGCGCTCGATCAGCGGGTCCACGGGCGGCCGCTCGTGTACCTCGACAATGCCGCGACGGCTCTGAAGCCGAACGTCGTGATCGAGGCGGTCACGCAGAGCCTTGCGCGCGACTGTGCGAACATCCACCGCGCTGTGCACACACTCAGTGCCCGTGCCACGGAGCAATACGAGGGGTCGCGTGAGACGGTGCGGCGTTTCTTCGGTGTCCGCGAGACGGCCGAGGTGATCTTCGTGCGCGGGGCGACCGAGGGCATCAACCTGGTCGCCCACAGCTGGGGACGCGAGCATGTCGGACGAGGCGATGAGGTTCTGATCACCGGCCTCGAGCACCATTCGAATATCGTGCCCTGGCAGCACCTGTGCGACAGCGTGGGCGCAACCCTCAAGATCGTGCCGGTGCAGGACGACGGGGATGTTTCACTCGACGCCTTTTCTCGCGCACTGAGCGCTCGGACTCGTTTGGTGGCCGTGACGCAGGCGTCGAACGCGCTTGGTACGATACTGCCCGTCGAACAGATCGTGCGCCTAGCGCACGAAGGGGGTGCCGCCGTCCTGGTGGACGGCGCGCAAGGCGCGCCGCATCTGGGCACGGACGTCCAGAGGCTTGGCTGCGATTTTTACGTGGCGAGTGCTCACAAGCTCTACGGGCCGACTGGGGTCGGCGTGCTCCTGGGTCGTCGCGAGCGCCTGGAAGAGATGAGCCCGTATCAGACGGGCGGCGACATGATCCGTTCGGTGACCTTCGAGAAGACGCTGTATGCCGAGCTGCCGCATTGCTTTGAAGCCGGCACCCCGAACATTGCGGGCGTGGTCGGCTTCGGCGCGGCGCTGCGCTACCTCGAGGCGATTGGCTTCGATGTGCTCGGCCGGCACGAGCAGGAGCTGCTCGGCTACGGCACCCAGCTGCTACGGGGTATGCGGGGGGTGCGGCTCATCGGGACGGCCCCGCGCAAGATTGGGGTCCTCTCGTTCTTGGTCGATGGCATTCACCCCCATGATCTCGGCACGATGCTCGACACCGAGGGCGTGGCCATTCGGACCGGGCATCACTGTGCTCAACCGCTGATGGAGCGGTTTGGCGTCCCGGCGACGGCTCGCGTCTCGCTCGGGCTGTACAACACCAGAGACGAGCTGAGCGCATTCGCGAGAGCGCTCGTCAAGGCTCAGGAGTTCTTCGGCCGATGAATGACCTCAGAGAGCTCTACCAGGAAATGATATTGGATCACGGCAGACATCCGCGCAACCATGCGTTCCCCTCGGGGACGAACTGCGAGGCGGAGGGTCACAATCCTCTATGCGGGGACCGGCTCACGCTGAAGCTCCGTTGCGACGGGGAGATCGTGCAAGAAGTCGGCTTTCAAGGTCAGGGCTGTGCCATCTCGACGGCCTCCGCATCGACGATGACGGAGAGCATCAAGGGCAAGACGCGCGCCC
The DNA here is from genome assembly GCA_016929495.1 of Polyangiaceae bacterium. Classification (GTDB taxonomy): domain Bacteria; phylum Myxococcota_A; class Polyangia; order Polyangiales; family Polyangiaceae; genus JAFGIS01. Next base: position 6,878 of record JAFGIS010000626.1, read on the forward strand.
AGATCGCCGAGATGTTCGAGGGCTTTCACGCGATGGTTACGGGCTCGTCGGGTGCGGCCGTGTCGAACCTCCCGCCGAAACTCGCGGTATTCGCTGGGGTTTCTGAGTTTCCCATGCGCGTCAAGTGCGCGATCTTGCCGTGGCATGCGCTGCAAGCAGCGCTCGAGGGCCGCGCGGTTGCATCGACGGAGTAGGGCACCATGCTCGAAGGAACCTATCGTTCACTCGATCTGCTGGATACTGAGGCGCAAACCGATCCGACCGAGTACGTGCTGGAGGGCGACTCGCCGACACCCGCGTCGGGGCCGTACGATCGCGCGGCCATCGAGGAGGCAGCGCGTGAAGCGCTTCGGCACGTCTATGATCCGGAGATACCAGCGAACATCTACGACTTGGGACTGATCTACGAGATCGTCGTGACCGAGCAGGGTCGCGTGCAAGTCAAGATGACGCTCACCGCTCCCGCGTGTCCCATGGCGGGTTGGCTGGTCCAGCAGGTGCAGGCGAAGTTGCTCGCCCTTCCCGGCGCGACCGGGGCGCGCACCGAGCTCGTGTGGGATCCGCCCTGGACTCCGGCACGCATGAGCGAGGCGGCGCGGCTCGAGCTGGGGTTCTACTAGCACTACTTCGCCAGTTTTTTCTTTCCATCCGCCGCGTTTTGTGTTCCATAGGCGAGCGCGA
>JAFGIS010000059.1 GCA_016929495.1 Polyangiaceae bacterium
CTCCGCGATACGGTAGGCTCACACCGTCGCCAGAGCTCCAGGTGAGCGGCTCGGCGAGGGTGATGGTGCGCGCGAGGTAGTCGACCGCTGAGATGGCCACGGTGCGGGTCTGCCCCTCGAGCTGGACCCGATCGGGCTCGACGATGCCGTAGCCGTCGAAGAAGTAGTCCGCGTCGTCCACCTCGAGGGTCGTGCTGTCCTTCCCGTCGTTCGTGGCCACGGTCAGGAAGCCGCCGTGATCGATGCACGGACTGTCCGCCTGGAGCCGAAAATCCAACGCTTCGAAGTCGAAGGGGTCCGGGTCACCCGCCGCTGCCACGAACCGTGGATCGCCCTGCTCGAGCCAGTTGTTGGCCACGGCCTGGTCCTGCTCGTCGACGTAGTAGTAGTAGATGGCGCCCAGATCGTTCTCGTAGAAGACGTTGTTCTTCACCGCGACGCCGGTCATGGCGTTGTGCCCGGCGTCATCCACCCAGCGTGCCAGCATGAGGCCGTATCGCCTGGGGTCCCAATCATCGAACAGGAGATAGCCGTTGCGGTAGAAGACATTGCCGTAGATGTGGTTGTGGCTCGCATCGTTCTGGTTGCCGTCGTCCGCGGACAGCGTCACTCCGGCCGAATCACAGGAGTAGAAGGCATTGAAGCGCACGACGTTGTGCTGCGTGCGCAGGCTCAGCCCGGTCGAGGAGACCTGGTCGGGAGGCACCCCCGCGTACGCGATCCGGTTCCCTTCGAAGATGTTGCGCGTGTTGAGCTCGGGGGAGCTCGAGTTCGTGATGACGTCACGGCCTCCGCACTGTCCGCCGATCTCTTCGCGGTGGCAGGAGAACCACTCCTCGTTGTGGAAGGTGTTGCGGCGAATGACGTTGCGGTTGGCGTAGACGCCGAGGATGTGATGGCCTCCGTAGAAGAAGCTGCAGTCGGCGACCAGGTTGAAGTCGCTCTGGTCCTCCTCGTAGTCATTGCCAATATCCAGAATACAGCCGTCGTCGTCCCAGTCCGGATCCGACCCGGACTGTTGTCCGTAGCGCGAAAACGTGGAGCCATAGATACGGTTGTACCGTGACCCATGGTAGATGCGCGACCCGGCCCACGTGACGGGCCCGGACGGATTGTCGAAGCTGCAGAAGCCCACGTTGTTGTGGTCCGCTCCGTCGAAGTAGACGTTGCGCTCGCAGTCGAGGAACTTCAAACCGAGCACACTGATGTAGGAATTGCCTTGCAGCCGCACGCAGTAGACGCTCCCGCTGAGCGTGACCTCCTCGTCGGCGTAGCGGGTGTAGACGATGCGCGCTTCGTCCGAGCTGCCCGAGTGGGTCGGGGCGATGGTCTCGTCCTCGTACGTACCGGCGCGGAGGTACACGGTCTGTCCCGCGGTCAGTCGTTCGTTGGCCTCGGCAAGGGTGCACCAGGGCTCGGTGAGCGTGCCGGGGTTGGCGTCGTCGCAGGGGCCGCCCAGCGAGTCGCGGTCGACGTAGAAGCCGGCCGTGCCCAGGCAGTCCTCGTCGACCTGGCCGTTGCAGTCGTCGTCGAAACCATTGCCGCAGATCTCGGTCTGCGAGGGCCCCATGGCCGCATTCTCGTCGTCGCAGTCGGTGGGGGCGCAGTCACCATCGCGGTCCACGTCGACACACGGGCCGCCGCCCGCGCCGGCGCTGCCTCCCGTCCCCGTGGTGATCGGCTCCGCTGTTCCGGCATGACCCGCTGCCTGCTGGGCCTGAGTGAGACCGCCGGAGCCGCCGGCAGCAGCGCCGTCTTTGGGCTCGTTGCCTGCCCCGCCACCGTTCGCGACCGCTCGGCCCGAGCCGTCGCTCTGGCCGGCCGCGCCGGCCACGTCGTTCTTTCCTGCCGTGCGGTCCTCGGAGCATCCGCCCGAGACCATGGCGGCGAATACGAGGCAAACCGCGACGCTGTGGATTCCGATAGCCATGGCGAACCTCCGCGAGCTCGCGCGAAGTCTACCACCGGTCCGGAGCCCAGGCCGCAAGCTGCTGCTCAGTGGATCTGCGCAGACCTGGCCCCCTTGCAGGTCCCGTCGGATCTGTTCTGATCGGCGTATGGCCAAAGCATCGCTCGCCGCCATCGTGCGCTACACCGACCAGCTTCTGCACACGGACGAGGTGCAGGACTACGAGCGCGCCTCCAATGGTCTGCAGGTGCAGAACCGCGGGACGGTGACTCGCATCGGGGCGGTGGTGGATGCGACGCTGGCCACGGTGGGTTTGGCCGTGAGCGCCGAAGTCGACCTCTTGCTGGCGCACCACGGGCTGTTCTGGGGCCCCGCGCACCCCTGGACCGGCAAACGCTACGAGCTCTTGCGCCAGCTGTTGGAACACGACCTGGCGGTCTACAGCTCGCACCTGCCGCTCGACGCCCATCCCAAGCTCGGCAACAACGCCCGGCTCTGTGCGGCCTTGGGCCTCGGCGCGACCGAGCCGTTCTTCGTCGACCATGGGCAGCCGATTGGGCTTTGCGCAGCGGCCAGCATCCGGCGCAACGAGCTCGCGGCACGGCTCGAGCGGGTGACCGGCGGCCGAGTGGTGATCGTTCCCGGGGGGCCGGAGCGGTGCCGCAGGATCGGCGTGGTGAGCGGCGGTGCCGGCTCGCAGCTGGCCCAGGCTGCCCGCGAAGGAGTGGACACCTTCGTGACTGGAGAAGGGCCCCACTGGTCGTACGCCGTGGCCGAAGAGCTGGGGCTCAATGTGCTGTACGGCGGTCACTATGCCACCGAGGCGCTGGGCGTGAAGGCACTGGCACAACACCTGTCCCGGAGGTTCAGAGTGCCCTGGGTCTTTCTGGACCACCCGACGGGGATGTGAGCGGCAGCGCCCCTACAGCGCACGCGCGCCCACGAAGGTCACGACTTTGCGCAGCCGGCCTTCTGCCGCGAGCGGCGCTCCCTCGCTCGCTGCACGCGACGAACCGATCGGCCCGTCGGTGCGAGGGGAACGAGCGGAGAGCGGATCGACGCCCGCCGACCAGTCGCGACTCGAGTCGATGAGCGGCGCGTTCGGATCGCCTACAGCGCCCGGGGAGAACCACCACCCCCACAACGCGGGACCATCAGGACCTCGGCGCCACGTGAGCCGGACATCGGGATTGTCCGGGGGACCCCGAAGTGCAACGCGGCTCCGTACTGGGGCCGCTTCCCGATCTCCGGCCTGCGGATCGACGGGACGCCGTACCGACGTCTGCAGGCCGCGCTTGCCCCGGCCTTCGCCCCAGACCGTACGGGGCGCGCGAGGAGGTGGCGGACGCTCAGCAACGGCCGCGGCCTCGGCCTGCGCCAGGGCCTGCACGTGAAGGGTACGTAGCGGTCTGCCTGGGAACTCGACGTCCGTTTCGAGCGGCGGCACACAGAACCCGGTCCACGCGAGCAGCACGAGACATACCGCGGCAGAAGCGGCTGCCAGGGCACCAGCACGCCAGTCCACGCTGAACGCTCGCGGGCCGTCGTACCTTCGCCGGGGCAGCCTCGATACCGAAGCGGTGAGCGGTCCCAGACGCACCTCGACGGTCTGGTCCACGCCGAGCTCCTGGTATGTCTGCGGGTCAGCTGTGGGCGTGCCCGGATCCGTGCTTCGCGGATCCGCCGGCACGGCCACCCGAGGGACGCCTCGGTCGAACGTGACAAGACGGTAGCGATCAGCGCCGAGCCACTCTTGGGGGATGGGATAATCGCGGCGCGTTTCGCCGAGCGTGAAGGCTTTCCTTCGGCGCTCGGGCAGCACCACCACGTCGAACACGAACCCGTGCCACGCCAAGGTGAGCTCTACGGCCACAGCCGCTACAGACAACCCGGATCCACGAAGGTTCCCGAGCCGTGCTCGCGAGCCCGGAGGGCCAGCGCATTGTACAATCCAGCCATGACGCGCTCGAGGAGCATCCTCGGAGCGGCCGGCGCCCTGGCGCTCGCCGTCGGCTGCCACCATCCCAGCCGAGCGCCTGCGTCGCCCCGAGCCGCGCTGACGCCGCCTCACTCGGCGAGCTCCCCCCCGGCGGCGACGCTGGAGCGCCGTCGCGTGCAGAGCGCGGGAGCCTCGCTGGCCATGGTGAACGACTATCCCCTCGAGCAGCACGTCTTCGTGGATACGGATCGTCTCGGTTCAGTGCCTCCTTCGTCCAGCGCAACGTTCCCGGTTCCCCTCGGCACCCACAGCGTGGTGTGCGCCGATTCGCCGGATCCCGCAGACAACCCGACCTCGTTCACGGCCACGTTCGAGGCGGGATACGAATACACCTACCGGCTGAGCGGGGAGTAGGTAGGCGTGCGCGGGCTACACGAGCTCGTCGCGGCTCTGTGAACCGTCGACGGGCGGCCCCGCCAGCGCTTGCCCGATCGCTGTAGCTCGAGCCGCCTTGCAGTCAGCGGCGCGGCCTAGTGGCCGAAGGCGCAGACCGCGGATCTGCCGCTGCGCGACTCCCGCGCCGGCCACGCAGGCGCCCGTGGTAGCATGGCGGTCATGAAGGCCACGCTCCGGCTCCCGCATGCGGCAACGTACGCCGAGTACCTGGCCGTCGAGCAGCACAGCGAGCACCGCCACGAGCTCATCAATGGCGTCATCGTCGCGATGGCCGGCGCCTCCGACGAGCACAATGCCATCGCGGGCAAGTTGGCCATGTTGGTCGGGATGAGACTGCCCTCCGGTTGCCGATACTACACACCGGACCAGCGCTTCTGGATCGCTGCGAACGCGCGCAGCCGCTACGCCGATGGCTCCATCATCTGCGGCAAGCCAGGCCACCCCGTGCACGATCCGCAGGCGACGACCAACCCCGTCGTGGTCATCGAGGTTCTGTCGCCGAGCAGCGAGGGCGACGACGACGGCGAGAAGCGTCGCGACTTCCAGTCTCTGTCCTCGCTGCAGGCCTATGTCCTCGTGCACCAGGACAGTCGGTCCGTCAGAGTCTACCGCAGAGACGACCGAGGCGAATGGTGCCTCGGCTCCGAGGGCTACGGCAGCGGCGACGCCTTCGCGCTGCCAAGCCTGCACGGCCCGATCCCCGTGGACGCGGTCTACGAGGATATCCTGGATGCCGCCGGGCGTTCGATGCTGCGGTGAGGCGCCTTGCCTTTGGCTGCCGGGCGTCGTCGCTGCTTGATTCGACCGCGCGCCTGCCGCACGCTGGTGCGACGAAGGGCTCGCTATGCGGCATATCGGCTCCAACGACCACCCGGCGCTCGACGCGACGGACGACGACCTCGGTGCGCTTCTGGCAGAATTCCCCGAAGAGCAACGCGAACTCGTGCGGGCCGAGCTCGGCCGCTATGGCGAGCGAGACTACCACAGAGAGGTGGCGCGCGTGCGCCGCGACGTGCTCCGCCTCGCCCGAGGCGACCTGGAAGCGGTGCGACGCTTGATGGACGCCGCCGTCGTCGACTACCGGGACGTGCTCTACTGGGCCGAGTACAGGGACGACGATCCGTGGTGGCTCTGGAATCGGTTGCTGAGCGCCCTGGTCGAGACCGGGCTGGTCCAGGCCGACGATCGCGACCGGCTCGACCAAGGCGGCGGATTCCTCCGTGAACCGTCGCTCGTCGCCTTGGAGCGATTGGTCGGCTACTTGAAAGAACGCGAGGCGCCTCTCTCGCACGATGTCTACGAACAGCTGCGGGCCTATGGCAAGCGATGGAAGAGCCGCGCCATCTGGCGCCAGCTTCGACGTTCGCCGGCGAAGTAGGGGAGGGCGTCCGGAACCGCCGACGCGACTTGCGTCCGTCGATGGGCTAGCATCGGCGCGTGTTCACCATCCGACGCGCATCCGAGTCAGATGTCGATCCCCTCGTCCCGCTGAAGACCTTGGTGCATGCGCTGCACGTGGAGCGACGGCCGGATTTCTTCAGGCCCATGACCGCCGCCGAGGTGGCCGCATCGCTGCGTGAGGGGTTTGCCGATCGGACGACGGATGTCTGGATGGCCGAAGAGGAAGGTGAGGCGATCGGCTACGTGCTCGCGGCTCGACGCCAGCGCGACGAGACGTCGTACAGCGTCGCGCGGCAGTGGTGTGAGATCTACGAGGTCGCCGTCGAGGTGAGCCAGAGGCGCCGCGGTGTCGCTCGTGCGCTCATCGAACGCGCCGTGGCCCACGCCCGGGAGGCTGGAATCGAAGCCGTCGAGCTGACGACCTGGGCATTCAACGAGCCCGCGCATGCAGCGTTCGCAAGCATGGGCTTCGAGCCCATGCTCGTACACTACGAGCTGGGATCGCGCTCGTAGGCAAGAGCTCCGAACGGCGAGGCTTCGACCCGCCCGAACCGGCGTCGGGTTCGACGCAGGGCCTGCCGGCACGAGGACCCTGCCGAGAGCCGCGGCCTTTGCCCACGCGGGCGTCGGTCCCGGTGCTCAGTGACGCTCTTCGGAGCCGGTTTGCAGCTGCGAGCGCAGCTTTTCGGCTTGCTCCGTCAGCCCAGCGGATTCGGCCGCTTCGATCCCGTCGCTCAGCCAGGTGATGTGCGCCACACGGTCGCCCCGGACGCGTGCGATCTCGGCGAGATTGCCGCAGTAGGTCACCGTGCCCTCGTGGTCACCGGTCTGCCGGCACAGGCCGAGCGCGCGCTCGTTGGCCTGACGAGCGCCGTCATGCTCCCCGCTGACAAGGTGGATCTCGCCGAGGATGCCCCAGGCTTTCGGCAGGTACTCGTCGACGCCTGGACCCGAGCAGGGCTCCATTTCCCGGATCACTTGCTCCACGATCTCTTGGGCCGGGTCCGCGTCGCCCGACGCGAGCAGCTCGCGCGCCCTGGTGAGCTTCGCGGGCCAGCGCACGAGCGGGTTGTCGTCGCCTCGAGGCATGAGCTTCTCGAGCAGCTCCGGATGGCCGGAGGCCGCGAGGGTTCTTGCGATCGTCATGAGCGCCGCCACGTAGGTCCCTGCGGAGGCAGGGTCCGATCGGATCTGCACGGGCACCGTGGTCCAGCTCGGGAAGTTCGCGACGATCCAGTCCGCGTGCTCGGAGCAGAGCTCCGCGAGGCGCTCCGTGTCCTTGGTGTTGGCGGCCTGGAACAGGACCTCGCGCGATATCTCCGAGCGCCGTCCGCTCTTGCGCCACCGATCGAACCAACCCATGGGGGGCAACTTATCATACGGAGCGAACGCGCGCCGAGGAGAAGCGTCCGGAGCGGCTACGTCGTCTGTCCTGCTCGCGGCGGGTCCCGCCCATCGGCCGCCCACTGTGGCACGACGAGGGCTACGAATTCGAGTGTATCCGAGCCGTGGGAGGAAGCCGGGCAGTACGGCTTCGAACCTCTGCTGGCATTTCCGAACCTCGGCGAGGTCCAGAGGCCGCGAAACGGTCCTCCCGTCATGTCGGCGCTTCTGCTAGAGTGGAGCCGTGTTGCAGAGCGTACGCATACAGAACTACAGGGGCCTGCGGGACGTCACGCTGACGCTCGGGCCGTTGACGGCGCTCGTCGGACCGAACGGATCGGGCAAGAGTTCGGTACTGGCCGCGCTCGACCCCGACGCGGGGCTCGACCCTTCGAAGGTTGGCTGGCGTCACGACCCACTTCTCGAGGTCCGCGTGGACTATCGACGGCCGGAGGGCAACACAACGCGAATCAACCACCGCAGAGAGGGTGAGTGGCCGCCTCTTTCGTACCAGTTCCTGCGCTTCGACCTCACGCTGATGCGCAAGGCAAACGTTCTCTCCCGACGGCCTCGGCTAGATGCCGCGGGCGCGGCGCTAGCCAATGCCTTCGCTACGTTGACACGCAGGCAACAAGCGGATTTGGCAACGCAGCTGTGCGTGCTCGTCCCAACTTTCTCGGACGTTGACCTGGTTCCGGTCGCACAGGGGCAACACACACTTCGGTTCCACGACCGATGGGACACATCCGCCTATTACGCGCCGGACGAGGTCTCGGACGGCACGATGCTCGTGCTGGCCTTCCTGCTCATCCAGTACCAGCAGGACGTGCCGGATCTGCTCGCCATCGAGGAGCCGGAACGCGGACTACACCCGTATCTCGTGGGCGAACTCGTCGCCTTGCTGCGTCGACTCTCCACGGGCGAGTTCGGCGGCACGCCGATCCAGATTGTCCTTGCGACGCAGAGTGCCGATCTGCTCGATCACCTCGAGCCCGAGGAGGTTCGTTTCCTCAACCGGGACGCGAGCGACGGGTCGGTTCGCGCGGAGACGGTCGATACCAAGACTCCGGGCTGGGACAAGGCCTTCGATGAGTACAAGAAGTCTCTCGGCAGCGCTTGGCTCGCGGGGAGCCTGGGCGGCGTCCCCGGTTGACGATGCGCGTCGTGCTCTACGCTGAGGGAGCCGGGGAAGTCGCCGGGGCTGGCGGGATGGCCTGGCACACGAACTCGCCCCTCGATGAAGACAGCCTCGGTGCCGCACATGAACTGGTTCGGCGGTGGGCAAGCTGGGTCACGGGGACTGACGAGAGCGCTATGAAGCTCAGCGTGGCACGGAGCGTGGATCTCGACGGGCTTGCTCTGCGCTGTCGGGCGTTCCGGGCGTTTCGTGCCGACTTGCGGCGAGTGGTGCGTGGGAAGTGAGGCAGGACTTCAGCATGAAGGAGACACCGATGCAGCGCGTAGGGTTCTTGACCGCGGTGACCGTGGGCGTGGTGGGGTTGGCTGTCGGGTGCCGCAACACGCACGAGGGCTCGGCACCGGCCGGGACCGCCGGCGAAGGCCATGGCAGCGACTCGTCTGCCTCGGCTGGTTTCGGTGGCCGCTCCGGCGTGGCCGGTTCAGGGGCGCCTGCCGACACCACCGGAGACGCGGGTCGAGGCGAGGCTGTCGCCCAGGGGGGATCGGCTGGATCGCGCGGCGGCGGCGGACCGGGGCCCTCCACGTCCGGCGGCGGCCATGCCGGCGCAGCGCCCCAGGGCGGGAGCTCCAGTACGGGCGGCAGCGACTGTCAGCCGACGGTTGCGTCCCCGCTCTTGTGGACGTTCTCGGCCACCGATGGCGTGAAGACACCCATTATCGCCGAGGACGGGACGATCTATCTGTCCTCTTCCGACAACCGGCTGTATGCGCTCGATCCGAGCGATGGCTCCGAGAAGTGGGCGTTCGTCGCTGCAGGAGGGGTGTCCGTGCCGGCCATCGGCAGGGACGGACTGGTTTTCGTGTCCACTTCGAATCATCGCATGCACGCCGTGGACAGCTCCGACGGCTCGGAGCGCTGGAGCTTCGATGTCGAGGAGGGCTTGTATGCCCCGGCCGTTGCCCAGGACGGGACGGTCCTGCTGCCTTCGTATCACGTGCTCTATGCGCTCGATCCGACGGACGGCTCCGAACGTTGGTCCTTCACGAGCAACGCGTTGACGACTCCTGCCGTCACCCAGGACGGGACGGTCCTCGTGCCCGCGAACGACATCGGCGCGTTCCGGCTGGTCGCGCTCGATCCCGACGACGGCTCCGAGCTGTGGTCGTTCCCCACGGGTTCCTACGTCGCGACGCCTCTGGTCGGTGATGACGGAACCGTCTATCTCCCCACGGAGGACAATGCGCTGTATGCCCTCAGCCCTGCGACCGGCGCACCCCAGTGGAGTTTCAACGCCGAGGGCGCGATGTACACGCCCGCCTTGAGCAACAACGGCCTGCTCTTGGTGCCGCTGTCCTTCGAGCACACGCTGTACGCCGTCAACAGAACCACCCACGCTCCGCTATGGTCCTTCACCGCGGGTGATTTCATCGATACCCCTGCGGTCGGCACGGATGGAGCGATCTATTTGCCGTCCAACGACCATCATCTGTACGTGCTCGACCCGTCCGACGGATCCGTCCGGTGGTCGTTCCCCATCTACGACAACGTGAACACGCCGGCCGTGGGAGCGGATGGAACCGTTTATCAGCCGAGCTGGAACGGCAACCTGTACGCGCTCTCTCTGTCCCAACCCGGGGTGACTGACCTGGCCTGTACGCCGTGCACGGCGGCTTGTGCAAGCGATACGGAGCTCGGGCGCTGCCTGCCGGACGGATCCGGCTACGAGGTGGTCATGAGCTGCTCCTCGGGCCAAGCCTGCCAGGGCGGCGCGTGTATGGATTGCGTTGCCGAGGACCATCGCGGCTGCGTGGGCAGCGAGGTGCACTGGTTCGACAGCTGCGGCACGGCCGGGACGCTGATCGAAACCTGCAGCCCCTGGCAGAAGTGCGCCCCGAACGGCTATTGCCAGGCCACGGACGTGGGATCACGGTGCGACGAGTGCCCGAGCGATGCCACCTCCTGCAGGCTGACGGGCAGCGATGTGTGCCAGGATTCGTCGCTGAAGACCTGCATCGGGCTCGGGGGCGACTCCATGTACTGCACGGCGTCGTGCGTCTCCGACGCGGACTGTCCGTCTTCGATGGGTTGCCTGGTGGATTGCGGAGGGAGGAGCGAATACGAAGGTCTGTGCTGGAGGACCAGTCAGTACGAGTGGCTGCGCGACGTTCTCTGCGACACGGGTGGCACGACGACCGTCGATCCGTTCGCTCAGGCGCGCATCGACTGCGTGGCCCGTATCAACGCGTTGCGCGCCGGCGAGGGGCTGCCGCCCTACGAGCAGTGGGTCGAGGCGGAGGCTTGCGCTGACGCGCAGGCGGAGGCCGACGCGACCGACGGAGCTCACGCCAACTTCGGCGACTGCGATGAGGCGGCGCAGAATACCTGCCCGGGCTGGGCCGACCTGGACGCGGTCCTCGAGGGCTGTCTGCAGGCCATGTGGGACGAGGGCCCTGGCGACGTGCCCGAGGAGCACGTGCACTACATCATCCTGTCGAGCACCGAGTACTCGCGGGTCGCGTGCGGGTTCTACCAGATGCCGAGCGGGGAGATCTGGGCGAGCCAGGATTTTCAGTAGCGCGGGGGCGGTAGCTCGCACGGGGTGGATGGGTCAGCCTGCGCCGCGAGGCCCGGTTTCGGCCACCCATTGACGCGGTGCGACCCGAGGGCCAAGCTCTCGTCGATGCGGCAGTTGACGGCGATCCTACATCAGGGCGATCCCGACGAAGGGGGCTTCTGGGCAACGTGCCTGGAGGTGCCCGGCGCCAATGGTCAGGGGGACACCCAAGAGGAGTGTCTGCGCAGCTTGGCGGACGCGGTGAGGCTTCTGCTCGAATTGGAGCGAGAGCAGGCGTTGAAGGACGACCCCACGGCGCAAGAAGTCCCGATTGCGGTATGAACCGCCGCAAGTTGCTCGCTCATCTCCAAGAGCACGGATGCCAACTGCTGCGTGAAGGTGCGAGTCATTCCATCTGGCACAATCCGACGACGGGTCGAAGGGAAGCCATCCCTCGGCATCCGGAGATCAAGCGACAGCTCGCGCGGAGCATCTGCCTCGCCCTGCACCGAAACTCCGAGGTCGAGCGCGACGACCGGCCCATGGACCGCGCCTCGCTGGAAATGGCGTGGCCACGCACGAGAATACTGAAGTTGTCCGCGCTTGTGTTGACTGGCAAGATCCGGCGCATGCCTTCTCCGTTGGGTTCACAACGACGCCACTCGAGGGCGCTCGTGATCGCGCTCGCACTTGGCCTCTGCACTGGCAGTTGCAGAAAGACCACTGCCGTCGATCCCCGAGCGACGAAACCGACATCACGTCTGGATCCAGTCCCTACGGCCCATCGTGCGCCATTGCCCTCGTTGAACCATCAGTCTCAGCCGCGACGAGCGGCAGATGAGGCGGAGCGCACACGCATGTCCCAGTATTTGAAGGCACTAGCGGCGGGACGACGTGCCACGAGAGCTGCGCAATACGCAGCCGCCATCTCGGCTTTCGATCAAGCACTCCAAGCACACCCAAACGATCCGCGCGCGTTCGCCGAACGCGGCCATGCCTCCTACCTGAACAAGCACTATGACCAGGCTGAGGGTGATCTTGCGCGCGCTGCGCAGGGAACTGACGACCGTCGGCTTCGCGCGCAAGTCTTCTACAACTTGGGTCTGGTGCGGGAGGCACTGGGCCGCGACGGTACCTCGGCGTTCGCATTGTCCAACTTCCTGAATGCAACAGCCGCCGCGAAGAAGAAGCTGGCCGGAAAGGAGCGTTGTCCCGTGGAGGTCGACCGCAACCCGACGGTCCCTGAAATCGCCCAGTACCGGGATTGGCTCGCGTTCTACGCCGACTACCAGGGGGCGTTCCTCGATACGGAGGTGAAACCCAGCACCAACGCCGAAGCACGCGCTCTGTTTTGTGACACCGCTGGTTGCAGCGGTCCGAAGCCGTGGCTCGTAGAGATTGAAGGGCGCAAGTCGTTTCTCGTCAACGAGTCGAAAGAGGGCCTCACCGTCGCACCCGTAGCGCTCACATGGCTGATGGGCGGGCTCAATTTCTGCTACCCAACGGTCGAGGCGAGTGTGCTGCAACGCAAGGACGGGATGGCCGTCGTTCAAGTACACGTGGTCGACGGCGTGCCTGTCACGATCTGTGATCCCGATGGCCATGATCACGACTGCACGGACCAGGAACTCGAAGCCATTGGACGGGATCCCGGGTCCATGAAGTGGGTTCGGGGATGCAAGACGCAGCCATTCACCAGCTTCAAGGTATTCGACGTCAAGACAAACAAGTGGGCGCTGTCCGTTACGCACTACGATGATCTGGATCAATACACGAAGGAATCAGAAAACGTCCGCGTTACCGTGGACGACCAGAACGGATTGAACGTAAGCGGACCCGATTGCAGGACGCGAATTTCCTGGACTGCGGCGGGCCCCCAGGCAACCCGTCACCCGTCTCCAGAATGATCCGGCCTTGGAGTGGAGCTCGACTCCAGCTTCGCGGAAGCAATCACTCTCAAGAAACGGGGCAGGCCGAGGGATTGCTGTCGGCAATCTCGAGAGTCACTCGGGTGTCATCGCGGGGCTCCACGACGCATTCAGCGACCGGACACCGGCGCCGGCACGTGACGCCCAGCTGGCGCGCCAGAAGCGCCGCCGCCCGGAGTGCGCGTTCCGACGCACGGGCCGCGATAGATTCTGGGCCGCATGAGCCGCAGGCGGAACAAGCGGGTCTGTCGCCGCAACGGATTTCCCACCCGCTGGGTTGCCTTCTTGAGCCCCTCCGCCGGTTCCGATACCCTCTCCTCCCATGGGAGCCATCCTGTTGCACCTGTCGGACCTGCATTTCGGACCGGCGGAGACCAAGGTGCACTGGTGGAACAGCGAGGCAACGGAGCTCAAGCTTCCGCGCCGGGACCGTCGGGGCCTTCTCGGCAGTCTAGTCAGGGACCTCGAAGACCAGAAGCTGAAGCCGGACGTGGTCGTGGTGAGCGGCGACCTGCTGGACCAGGGATCAGAGACAGGGGTTCGCCCTGCCATTGCTTTCCTGAAGGGGTTGGCACAACGCCTGGAGCTTCCACCAGAGCGCTTCGTGCTGACCCCTGGCAACCACGATCCGGTGCGAGGAGAGAGGCGCAACCGGTATGCGCGGTACGACACCATCCACCAGGCTTTGTTTGGAAAGGGGAGCAAGGGCCGCAAGCCGTTCGACTCGAACACGCGGCCCTACCAGCGCGTGGAGCGCGTTCTGTATGACGAGTTGGGGCTCGAGATCCTCTCTTTCAACTCCACAGTACAGCTGAGCAAGAAGAACCGTCACGGCAGCATCGGACAGGCCCAGCTCGACTACGCAGCGACGCTGCTGGGCGAGCCGAACAGCGAGCAACTCCGAATTGCCGTGATGCATCACCATCTGAGGACCCCCGCTGGCATCGTGCGCAAGGACGCCGCCAAGATGGACGACGCTGAGCTCACGCTCGAGTGGTTGGCCCAGCACGGCTTCGCGTTGGTGCTGCACGGGCACCAGCGCGGCCCGGTGCGTGCTGCGCGTCCCGTCGGCCGTCATCCCTTCCGAGCACGACTTCCTCATCAACCCCCTGCATCCGGACGCGCGAAAGCTTCGTGTGCTGCGCAAGACCCCGTTCAGACTGGATCTCCGCCTCGAGCACTGAACCCTCGCTCGCCCGTCGAGCCTTCGGAATGCGGCCGACACGCCCTGCGTCCCACCAGGCCCAGCGAAATCCTGTAGTCCTTCCGCCGGACTACCCGCTTGGCCGTCTCTGCCCAATCCCGATACCACCGATACAGCGCCACCAGCTCCTGCGTGCGTGCGTCGATGTCTGTCTCGTCGCCACTCACCTCCCCGAGTCTCTGCGCATCCCGGACGAGCCCCGCCAACCGCTCGATTGCCCGCCTGCCGAGCCCCCTACGCTCCAGGGTCGCCAGGAGCGCGGCGTCGCGCCTCTGCTCTGCATGGCCCAGCCGCTCGATGACGCACGCCAACCCGAGCAGCGATTGCTCCGGGTGGCGCGTGTCCCGTTGCGGAAACAGCTCGATCCACTCGGGATGCAGCCGCTCCAGCGCTGCCCGCAGCCGCGGGAAATGCTGCGTCACCCAGTCGTGGATCTCCGCCATGGCGCGCTGTGCCCGGAACTGGTCGTCTTCGGTCGAGCTCGTGGCTTGGTACTCGCACGCTCGGCTGAGCAGCGTCCAGCCTTCGGTGTGGTCCTTGGCCGTGAAACCACCCTGTGACATCAGGACTCGAATGGGAGGCCGCGTCGCAATGGCTTGCAGAAATACCAGGGCACGCCCTGGGATCTCGGCGAGAGCCGTGTAGCCGGGCGTTGGGGTCATCGGGACGCGGGGCTTGTGCATGGGACCTCGCTTTCCGGTCGCTACTCGGTAGCCACGGGGGCAGGGCAGGGCGCGCTCTGGTGCCGCTTCGACTTGCTGCTGTGGGTAGGTCTTGCTCGTCATGGGGAACTCCTTCTGCGGCCCGGTGGCCACGCTGTTTCCCCTCTTCTCGGTCGGCACCAAGCCCGGTTGCGTGCGATGTGAGGTGCGAATGTCCTTTTCGACGGGGCCGCGACGGATGCCGAGGGGTGGCGCTCGAACGCCGAGGCTCGGCACAGGGGCGCGGCGCGCTGGCGGAGCGGGACGCAGGGGTGCGGGCCGCGAGCGGAGGCTCGACGTCTCGTCCGCAAGGGCGGTGCGCGTCGGCAGAGGCTCGACGTATGGCCCGGACGCTCGCCGGTTCAGGACGGCAGCTCGCCGGCCGCAGAACGGAGCCCGCCGTCCGGTCCGCATGGCCGTTGCCCGGAGGATCGAGCTTCCCGGCCCCTCCGGAAGCTTCCCGCACGGCCCGGAAGCTTCCCGTCCAGCGTGGGCGTGGTGATCAGCGTCATGGCCGTCATTGGCTTCGCGGATGGCTGGACGGACATCGTCCAGTTCGCGAAGGCCCGGGAGGAGTGGCTCCGAACCGTTCTGGAGCTGCCCAGCGGGATCCCAGGCAACCGGATCACGGACAAGACGCTCGTCTACGCCGACGTGGACGCATTCCGGGTTCGGACCGAGGGCGCTGCCAGCATCGCCGTCCCCGCGCCCTACGGGGGGCGCATCATCGACCACGGGGCTCGCGTCGTGTTTCGCATCTACAAGAGCTCGTACGACGCCATCGTCGTCGTCGACCCGCAGACGGGCTCCCAGCAGCTGTGGGACGATGCCTATCGTCTGCGCGACGTCGCAGCCTCGCCGGTCGGGATCGTTCTGGGTCACGGGCGCCAGTACGGTGGACCCGGACAGCTCAGCCTGATCACGGGGCTGACGCAGACGCGAGAGATTGCGCGAACCGAGGGCGTTCCGGAGTCTCTGTGCGTCGACGGGACCTGGGTGGCCTTCTTCCTCGAACAGCGCGCCTTCCACCTCAGGCTAGGACTGGCAGAGAGCCCCACCCGGCTCGGCGCTCTGCCCGAGCCTCCCAGCAGGGCGATCGCCGCGGCTTCGGGGCTGGTCGGCATCACGGGCGACGGTGCGTGGGCGCTGTCGAGAAAAGGCAAGCTGCGTCGCCTCGTGGCCGAGAAGAAGCCGTCCTTCCTGTTCGGCGATCTCGAGAGGGTCGTCGTGGCCTGCTCGCGCCGAGCCTGGATCTGCCGCGGAGAAACCCGAGCCAGCATCGAAGCGCCTCACGGAAACCTCCATCATATCGCGCCCATCGATGGCAGTGATGACTTGATCCTGTGTCGCGGTCGCTCCGTGCTCCGCTACGCCGCCCACAACGGACGGCTCGAGAGGATTGGACACGGGCGCAGCGGGATGAAGCTCCGCGGAGCGGCGCTCGCGGGCGGGCAGCTGTTGACCTGGTCCTCACGCACCTGGCGCACGACCTCCGGAGGCGGCTGCCGGGCAGTGGTGCCTCCCAGGACGTACCTGATCGACTGAGCCCGTACGTGGGTCGCCGTGGTCGAGTAGCGGGGCACGCAGCGGCTATTCCTCGAGCCTGGACGACGCTTCACGGCACAGCTCGTGCATAGCGGCGGAGAGCGCGTCCGCTCCACGCACGTCCAGCCTTTCGAAGCATCGACATCGATGCTCGCTGCGCCGCGCGAACTCCGTCGCGGCTTTCCTGAGGTCATCGGCGGCCGACATGCCGTAAGCGTCCGTTGCTTTCTGCCATGCCATCTCGGGGATCGGGCCAGCGTGCACTCTGAGGGCGGCCAGGTCAATCAGATCACGCGACAGATACGCGTCGTCCGCCCAGCGGTCGGAATTGGCGAGGAGCTTCTCGGCGTAGCAGTCCGGCAGCGTTTCCCAGGGAACATCCGAAAGCAGCCCTGGCTCCCCCGGTGCGAGCGGGATCCTCCCTTCAGCGACGAACTCGACTTTCAAGCGGGTCCCGTCCATGACGACGGGGAAACGGATCCCGTACTGGTCGATGCGCGCCTCACCGGCGAGCTCCACCGCTGCGTTCTCGAGGAACAACCGACCCGTACCTCCCGGTTGCCGGACCTCGGCGCGCAGCGATGCATAGCCCTTTCGGTCAGCAGCCAGGAAGTCCACGGCCTGCGACACCCGGTATTCCCCGAACGCCAGAGTCAGGCGGCAGCCCCCCGCGAACACGACGCCGTGCTTGGCCAGCAGGTCGCCGTTCAGGGCCTCGAGCAGGGAAGCCACCCGCCGGTGTTCCGGTCGTTCAGGGGTCAATGATGCTCCCGAAGCGCTGCGCGAGGTAGCGGATCCATGCGCGCTCCTGCCCGGTCGGCTCGCAGAGTACCCCACGGAAACGCCATCCAGCTTCGTAGCGGCTGAGCATCTCCCGCGCAGAGAGTTCCCGCGGCCGGCGGTCGTACCAGCTGACGGCCTCGAGGAAAGGCAGCTCATCGGGAACGTGGGGAGCTGTCGCCGTCATGAG
The DNA here is from genome assembly GCA_016929495.1 of Polyangiaceae bacterium. Classification (GTDB taxonomy): domain Bacteria; phylum Myxococcota_A; class Polyangia; order Polyangiales; family Polyangiaceae; genus JAFGIS01. The sequence goes on from JAFGIS010000059.1 coordinate 17,132, forward strand.
GCAAGGTTGGCGCATCGGCGTGCGGCTGCACTCCGATCTGCGGCGAGAGGCGAGGAGCCCTGGCAGAATCGCTACCGGACGTCGCTCAATGCGAGCCGCTCCAATCTCCGCACCAAGCCGTCCGGGCGAAGGACGAACGAACTGCCGTTTCTGCGAACGCCTGGCGGCAGGTCACCGAGCCAGCCAGCCTCTGGGAGCCCCGAGCTCCTTCGGAGCGAGGGTCTCGCCAGGCGGCGAAACCTGGTAGCCTTCCCGGACAGTGAGCGAGTCGGGACTCCGGCCGGGCTGGAAGTTCGTGCGAGCGGTTATCGCGGCGGTGCCGCCGTGGTCGCGTAGCGCGCGACGCCGTTGCCGAGCCGTCCGTCGTGGTTGCTTCCCCGGCAGCGTACGGCACCGGTCGTGAGCGGCGCGCAGGTGAAGTCCAAGCCCGCGGTCACGGCCTGGACGCCGCCACGCAAGCATCGCTCCGAGCTCGGTCACGTCGATTCGCCGGGCAGCCCCTCCAGATGGGCGAACAGCTCCGCCAGCTGGAGCGTGATGCCCAGACCCGCGAGCTCTACGCTTCCCGCGTCGACGTGCGTGAGCATCCACTGGCCGGTATCCAGCCGGCGCCGGTGCTCGGCGTGCCCGGTTTCGGGATCGAGGAACAGGACCTCACGCACGGAAGCGCAAACCCGATAGTGGCCGAACTTCGCACCTCGATCGTGGTCGGCGGTCGTTGGTGACAGCACCTCCACGACGAGGTTGGGGTTGGTCAGAGCCGGCGGGTTGTCGTCGTTGAACTGCGGCTGCTCGCAGACGGCCACGACGTCGGGATACACGTACCCTCCGGTCTCCACCACGTGGACCCGCTGGTCGCTGGACGTGACGAAGCAGCCGCGGTTCGCCAGTTCTCTTCGAAGCGCGACGAGCGCGTTGTCCTTCACCTGGTTGTGACGCGGCGAAGCCCCGGCCATCGCCACGATTTGCCCACCCAGGAACTCGTGGCGCACGTCGCTGTCGAGTTCGTGGCGCAGGTACTCCTGCTTCGTGCCGCGCCGCGCTCCTTGGTGCATCGCCGCCAGCATAGCACGGGACCGCCTGCATGGCTCTGGCTGGAGTATGCCAGGCGCCCGGGTGCGACGACCACCCGCAGGTCTGCGTGGACTGGTGCGATGCGTATGCGTACTGCAAGGGCGTTGGCAAGCGACTGTGCGGCGAGATTGGCGGCGGTCCGACCGACTTCGGGGCGTATGCCGACGTCAACCAGGACCCATGGTACAACGCGTGCACGTCCCACGGTGCGCGCAGCTCGAGCGGGTTCGTCTATGGCGACGACTACAATCCGCAGGCGTGCAATGGCATCGCGTCAACCGTCTCATGCGGAGGAGTGGCCCACGAGACCGGCTCTGTCGAGCCCGATCGTCACTGGAGCTCACCGGAGCCCCGCCGAATCATCGCGCGGCAGGTCGAGAACGAACGGAAGCTCGCGCCGGCAACCCGTGCCTGGACCCGCGTCGTGCGCAGAGCAGCGCGGCCGCCAGAGCCACGGCTCCCGCCGACCACGACGACCTTGCGGACGAAGACCCCACGCTGCACTCACAACCGGGATCGATGGGCGCGACATCGGCGCGTGCCGGGACCGCGACCGTGCCGACGACAGTGCACGCGATCAGCGGCGCGAACAGCAACCTGACAGCCTGGCATGAGGGGGTCATCTCTTCCTCCAGCAAGCAAGACGGATACACCTGCGCCCGAGACCGAGCACCAACCCCAGTCCGAGCACGAGCGTCCCGGTGCCCGCTCTGCGCCGAGCCAGCGAGCAGCCGCCGCCATCGTCGCCGAACCGCTCCGAACCTGCTGGGGCGCCCGCCCTCGCCTGGGGATCCGTCCCGGCTCCCGCGTCCGAGGTGGGCGGATGGGCGCAGGTGGCGACGCAGTCGAGTCCCTGAACGTCCACTGGATCCGGGATTTCCCAGGGCATGGCATCGGGCGACACCGGGCCGGCGTCCTTGGGGTCATCGAGCGCTTCGACCACCGTCACGGCGGCGCTGAGCTCGTACGGGTCCGTTCTTCCGTTGTACGTGTACGACAGCTGAGTCGCATAGCTGTGCGAACCGACGGCGACGTCGCAGTCGCAGTACTGCACCGCGCCGTAGCTGGTCAGACCGCTTCCGGCGTTGAACGTGTACGACGCCAGCGGGCTCCAGACTGGGCTCAAGGCAGCGCCATCGCGCGACAGCGGCACGGATCCGGGGATCTCCGCCATGTTGGCGTAGGTGAGCTGCACGTGCTTCGTGTGCGGGATCTGGCGCGCCTCCAGGGCCTCGCTCACCATGGGATTGGCCGCCGCGGGCAGGGCAGCGGTCGACAGGGCAAGAAAGGCCAACAAGCATGCTCGGTTCGCCATGGGCTACCTCCCGTTCGGGACCCGTCCATTATGCCACACCGGACCGACGAGTCTCGGCCTCTTTTCGTCGCCCGGGAGCCGCTTGCCTACACGTCCGTCGGCGCTGCCCCCGTGATCTGCACCTGGTAGTCGAGGCCCACGCCGGCCGGATCGGAGGTCTCGCTCGTGCCGATCTTCGAGGGGTCGTACATGTACAGGGTGTCGGGGGTGTTCACGACCACGAGGCTCGCCTCCTCGTCCGCGCCGATGGTTGCCGAACCCGTGCCGCCGGGTAGGTCCACGTAGCGGACGCTGCCGCTGCCCGCGCGGATCGACAGGGTGGCGGTGAAGTTGCTCTCCGAACGGCCGTTGCCGAGGTTCGTCACGGCGATGCTGACCGCGCCATCGCCGGTCACGTCGAGCGGGATGATGTTCGCCCCGCCGTACTGCGGGCGCCTCGTGTCCAGGACTTGGTAGCTGCCGGCACCGACGGAGGACAGGTTCTTGAAGTTCAATCGGCCCCGCGCGCTGAAGAACGCCTGTTGCGCTTGCGGATGCTCGATGTCGAGGTAGGCCATGCGCGCCCAGTAGCGCCCGAGGATCGTCTGCACGGTGACGGGCGATGCCAGGCGCTCGAGCACGTGCAGCGGCGTCTCGTTGTTGCCCTTGTGGTTGCGGAACAGGTTCGGCAGGGTCATCAGGCCGAGGCCCGGGTAGTTGTCCGGGTTGTTGGTGAGATAGGTGAGAAACGGCCAGGCCTGGTAGTAGTTCTGGTTCATGCAGATCGCCCACTGGGCGTTGCCAATGGTCGTGCCGAGCTCGATGAGGCTGGCGCCCGAGGCCACTGCGAACTCGCTCCGCGCCGGCTCGCAGATGGGCGAGGTGATGAAGGTATCGGCCACGAAATTGGCCACGGATTCCCACCAGTAGCCGGTGTTGGTCTGATCGACCCAACCGTACTCTGTCAGGGTGAGCGCATGGCCGAACTCGTGCACCGTGACCGAGGGGCTGGCCTCGTTCCCGGCCAGTACCTGGATGTAGGAGATCCCGGCGGCAGCATCGTACTGCATGTAGCCGCCAGCGCTGAGGCCCGCGATCGCATAGATGTTGAACTTGTAGTACGGACCGTCGTCGGACTTGACCGACAGGCCCGGGGAACGCCAGCACCAATCCTCGACGAAGCACTGGTGAGCCGCTTCCATGAACGGGAAGACCTTGGCCGAGCTATCGGAGCCGAACAGGAGGAAGTGATCCGACTCGTCGTAGTCGGAGCCGCCTCCGCCAATGCGCGGGTTGGGCTCGAACTCGCTCGCATCGGGGAGCGTGCAGACCGGGGCCTCTTCGGGTGTGCCGCCGGCGCCGCCACTACCGCCTGTCCCGGCACCGCCCGTGCCGACATCGCTGCTGCCGCCCACCGAGACACCGCCCGTACCGACGCTGCTTCCGCCGCTGGCCGAGCTTCTCCCACCGCTGCTCGAAGATCTCCCACCGCTGCCCGGGCTCCTTCCGCCCGTTGCTGCCTCGACCCCCGCGGCACCCACCTGGCTGCCGCCGGACGCCGTCTCGACGCCGCCAGCCCCCGCCCCGCTGCCGCCGGTCGCTGGCGTGGTGCCGCCAGTACCCATGCCGCCGCCGTTGCCGGCCGCTCCTCCCGTGCCCGCGACGCTGCCACCAGAAGCCACGCTTCCGCCTGTGTTCGCAGAGCCCCCCGAGGCCTCGGAGCTCGAACCACCACTGTGGCTCGTGGCTCCGCCTTGGGGCTCCGTCATGGTTCCCCCGCCCACGGCCGTCTGCCCGGAGCTGCCTTCTTGCCGGTCCGGGCTCGAATGCGATCCACCGCATCCGGCCATGCTGACCAGAAGCAGGGACGGAAGGCTCCAGAACGAGTAGAACGAACGATGGGCCACGGGGACGGTCCTGGGACTGGATTGGCGGGCAAACGACAATAATGGAGACGAACGAACCGGCTCGCAGCAGGCGGGGGGGGATCGAAAACGGCCCTGTACTGCTAGCACCTGGCGCGATCGCGCTCAAATCATGCGGCGAGACTGAAATCACCCTCAGGGGCGCCTACGGCCGAGGTGGGTCGCGTTCCGCGCAGGCCGCTCAATCGCAGAGCGGTGGGTCGGGTTTGGTGAACGGGATCCGCGAGCCCCACTTGCGCTCGGCGGCCTCGATGACATCGGCGGGACAGTCGTGCTCGTGCACGAGCATGGTGGTCGGCACAACGGCGCCGGCCAGCGGCTCCCGCTTGACGAGATGGATCTCGACGCGCCGCAGGTTCTGAAACAACCGTTCCGCGCGCTTGCGGTCGCTCACGCGTCGGTCGGTGACGTACTTCCGATCGTCGTCCGTCATTCGGGCGAGCTCCTCCGGATAGCGGTCGAGGAACGGGCGCGGGTC
>JAFGIS010000627.1 GCA_016929495.1 Polyangiaceae bacterium
GCGATCTTGTCGACCTCGTCGATGTAGATGATCCCGGTCTCGGCCTTCTTCACGTCGAAGTCGGCCGCCTGGATGAGCTTGAGGAGGATGTTCTCCACGTCCTCGCCCACGTACCCCGCCTCGGTGAGAGCGGTCGCGTCGGCGATGGCGAACGGCACGTTCAGGATGCGGGCTAGAGTCTGCGCGAGCAGCGTCTTGCCGCACCCGGTCGGCCCCAACAGCAGGATGTTCGACTTCTGCAGCTCGACGTCGCCTTCATCCAGTGTGCCCATGTGGACGCGCTTGTAGTGGTTGTAGACGGCGACCGCGAGCGCCCGCTTGGCCTCCTCCTGCCCGATGACGTAGTCGGAGAGGATGGAGTAGATCTGTTTCGGTTTGGGGAGGTTATCGAGGTCGAGACTGGGTGGTGCGGTGAACTCCTCGTCGATGATCTCGTTACAGAGATCGATGCACTCGTCACAGATGTACACACCCGGGCCTGCGATCAGCTTCTTGACCTGACGCTGGCTCTTGCCGCAGAAACTGCAGAGCAGCTGCTCGGTTCCTCCCGGTGGCTTCGGCACCCCTCGACCCCCTACCTATGCTCAAGGATCTTGTCGATGATCCCGTAATCGAGCGACTCCTGGGCCGTCATGAAATAGTCCCGCTCGGTGTCCCGCTCGACCTTCTCCAGATCTTGGCCTGTCTGCATGGCCAGTATCTCGTCGAGCCGCTTGCGCAGGCTCAGAGCTTCGCGAGCGTGGATCTCGATGTCGGTGGCCGGCCCTTCGAAGCCTCCCGATACCTGGTGGATAAGTATCTTGGAATTCGGGAGCGCGTAGCGTTTACCTTTGGCGCCCCCTGCCAGCAACAAGGCCCCCATCGACATGGCTATGCCCACGCAGATGGTCGACACGTCGGGTTTGATGAACTGCATCGTGTCGTACACGGCAAGACCCGCGTACACATTCCCCCCCGGGCTGTTGACGTAGAGAGAGATGTCCTTGTCGGGATCCTCGGACTCCAGGTGCAGGAGCTGCGCGACCACCACGTTGGCCACCTGGTCGTTGATCGGTGTGCCCAAGAAGATGATGCGTTCGTTGAGTAGGCGCGAGTAGATGTCGAAGGCTCGCTCGCCTCGGCTGGTCTGCTCGACCACCATGGGGATCAGTGGACTCACGACGCCGTCCTTTCCGCTAAGACTCAAATATCCTCAGCCACAGTGTCGCCCGCGTTCCCAGCAGCCTCGGTCTCCGCCGGAGCGGGCTCCGCCGGCGCCGGCTCGGGCTCCGACGCAGCCGCCGCGGTCTCCGCCGGAGCGGCCGGCTCAGACGATTCCGCCTCCGGCTCCACAGCCACCGTGTTCGCGGCGATGAAGTCCGCGGCCTTGTCGCGCAGCATCTGCTCCTTCAAGGATTCGATGCGCCCACTCTGACGGAGCCGGTTCCCAAGCGCCTTTGCGTCCACTTTGCCCGCGGCCGCCATCTGCGCGACCACGGCTTCGACCTCCTCGTCGGTCGCCTCGAGGCCCTCGGCCTTGGCCACCGCACTCAGCACGAGCCCGGTCTTCACATTGTTCGCCGCCGTCGGCTGCATCTCCTCGATAAGCTGCTCGACGGTCTGCCCTGTCACTTCCGTGTAGACCTCGAGCGAACCGCCCTGCGATTCCAGAGAGCGCTGGAAATCGGCCACCATCTCCTCAGCCTGCTCGCGGACCACGACCTCGGGGAGGTCGAGCTCAGCGTTGTCGGTAGCCGCTTTGACCGCCAGAGCGCGGAAACGCTGATCGGAGGCATATTCCTTACCCGACGCGATCTTCTTGCGGATCTCCTGGCGGAGTTCCAGCAAGGTGGCGAACTCGCTGATCTCGGAGACCCACTTGTCGGTGAGAGACGGCAACACCTTCTCCTTGATCTCCTTGACGACCACGGTGAAGTCCACCGTCTTGCCGGCCAGATCGTCGGGCAGCCCGTCAGGGGCTTCCAGGGGGAGGGTCTTCTCCTCTTCGGCGTTCATGCCGACGACCTGCTCCTCGACTTCCGGGAAGATCCTGCCCCCTCCCACCTCGAAGACGAAGTCACTCGTTTCCAGGTTCTCCACCGGCTCTCCGTCGAGCGTTGCCCGCAGGTCGGCAGTGACGAAGTCGCCCTGCTGCACCGTCCGGCCGCTGACCGGACGCAGCTCCGCGAACTCGTTGCGGAGATGGTCCATCTGCGCGTCGACCTCGGCGTCCTCCACCGCAGTCGGCTCCTTCGGCGCCTCCAGGCCTTTGTACTCACCCAGTACCACCTCGGGCATCACCGTGACCGTGGCCGTGAAGCCCAGGGGCTTGTCCATTTCGGGCAGCTCGTCGTCCAGTTCGATCTCCGGGCGGTCCACCGGGTCCAGACCCAACTCGATGGCGGCCTCCGCGAACCAGGCCCCCATCGATTCCTCGACGGCGTCCACGAGGATCGCCTCGTCGCCCAATCGCTGCCGGATCATGGCCGCCGGGGCCTTGCCGGGCCGGAACCCGGGTAGGCGCACCTCGCGCGAGAGCTGCCGCAGTCTCTTGTCAAAAGCTTCCTGCAGCTCCTCGGTGGAAACCTCTACCGCTAGTTTGACGGTGTTCCCATCGCGCTCACTGAGGGTGGTCTTCACATCGATCCTTTCTTCGCTTCTGCTCCGCGGGCTGTTCGAGTGCGGGTGAGAGGACTCGAACCTCCACGTCAAAAGACACATGCTCCTAAGGCATGCGCGTCTGCCATTCCGCCACACCCGCGCGTTCCCAAGGGGTGAACGACGGGACTTGAACCCGCGACCGCTGGGGCCACAACCCAGTGCTCTACCAACTGAGCTACGTTCACCACGTTCTCCA
>JAFGIS010000628.1 GCA_016929495.1 Polyangiaceae bacterium
CCGCGCTCGACCGCAAGACCAAGCTGCGCAACCTCTACGTGAACGACCAGAGAGCGCTCATGGCCAGCAAGACCGCTGCTTCCAAAGGAGGGAGCGGGACCTTCGCGGTCAGCTCCGGACAAGCCAGCTGGGCGTGGTCCAGCGGCAGCGGCAGCGACGGGATCAACTACAGCACCGGCGACATACCGGAGATCGCGAGCAACAAGGACGACCTGGAAATCGTGAACGGGACCACCTGGAACGAAAACATCGTTTGCACCAGGGACGTGGTCACCAACGGCGGCAATAGGACGCTTCTCCTGCAGCAGCCCTATGGATCCATCGCCCAGTTGCCGGGCTGGAACGCCGGTTTCAGTGTCAGCGGCACGCACACGATCTACAACGCGTACGAGCTCTTGAGCGCCCCGGGCACTTTCTTCTTCGACAAGACGACGGGAACGCTCTACTACATCCCGCGATCGGGCGAGGACATGGCGAGCGCGGACGTGGAGGCTCCGGTGGCCGAGCAGCTGCTCGTGATCGCCGGGACCTCGAAGACGGACAGGGTCAAGAACATCACCTTCCAGGGCATCACCTTCGCCAACACGGACTACAGCCTGTACAAGGTCGATAGCTCGTACGGCAAGGCGTCGGTGCAAGGAGCCACGGTCTTCATCGCGTACGGCAACGGCGATTGGCACGCCAGCAAGTACGAGATCGTCGATACCTTCCCGGCCATGATCGAAGTGAATAGCGCCGAGTCGATCGACATCGTCGGCAACGTCATCAAGCACAGCGGCAACGAAGGCATCGGGATGTACAACGATGTCATCAATTCCAACATCATCGGCAACAGCATCACCGACATGGCGGGCAGCGGCATCACGATCGGTCACCCGCAGCACGTCTACGTGGGCGACGGGGGAACCCACGCGAAGTACTCGGCTGCCGTGGAAGGCGTCTGTACCAACGATACTATCAACAACAACCTCATCTACAACGTCAGCACCATTCCCGGGTTCGGCGGGCATGCCGGCATCACGGCATTTTTCGTGGATACACTCACCATTACCCACAATCACATCCACACGACCGCCTACATCGGTCTCAGCCTGGGATGGGGATGGAAGAACTTCAAGGACTCGACCACGTGCAAGGACAACGTCGCAAGCTACAACCGGTTCAACAACATCATGACCCGGTTGCACGACAGCGGCGCGATCTACACGATTGGCCAGGAGCCGGGAACGACGATCAACGAGAATTACGTCAAGGGCATCCCTCCGGCGACGTCGGGCCCCACCTATGGTTTGCACAACGACGAGGGAAGCGCCTACATCACCGAAAACGACAGCGTTCTCGATATCGACAAAAACGTCAAGTACACGATCAACTGCGAAGACTTCGGCGACAAACACGACCTCACGATTCTCAGGACGTATGCCACGGTCAACAAGATGGGCGCCAACCCTCCGAGCAGCCAGATCGATACTCCCGTCGTGGTGGCCGACGCCGTCTGGCCGGTGAAGCAGTACGGCTTCTGCGTGGCTTCGGGCGTCGAGGACGAGTACCGGGGCGTCATACCGACCACGCTGCTGGCGATTCCGGACTATGTCTTTCCCGCGAGCTGCAGCGCGCCGAGCGGAACCGCCACGCTCACCGTCCGGAGCAGCGGTGACGCGACGAACACCGTGTGGTTCGCCCCGGCCGGCACGGCGAGTTTCGCCGAGGGCGGCAACATGACCAAGGCGGCGGGAGACGCGACGAGCATCGCCGTGCCCACGACGGCGGGGAACTACAAGCTGTTCGTGGTGAACGCACAGGGGCAGAAGGTCGGGGAATCTGCGGCACAGCTGAGGGTCGGCGGCTAGAGGTCGGCGCGGGAGAGCATCATGGGATTCACCATGCACCGGGTTGCCGCCGTTGCGACGCTGATCGTCTTGGGCGGTGGCTGTTCGACGGAGAACACCACGGATTCCCGAGGATCGGGCGGCGCAGGCGGCGGATCCGGACCTGTGTCCGCCGGCGGCGGCTCCGTCGCCGACGGCGGCACGGTGGGATCGGGCGGCGCGGACGCAGCCGGCGGTGTGATCACGGGCGGCGCCCCGGCGGGGTCAGGCGGCGTCACGGCGGTCGCCGGCGGCGCGGACGCAACCGGCGGTAGGGCCACCGGCGGAGGCCAGGCTTCAGGTGGCATGACGGCGGCGACCGGTGGCGCGAGCGCCACGGGCGGGGCGAGCAGCAGAGGCGGGCGTGGGAGTTTGGGCGGCGCGAGCGCCACGGGCGGAACCGCGACCGGGGGCGTCTCCTCCGGCGGCGCGGCCTCGGGCGGAGCAACGACCGGGGGCAGTTCGACCGGCGGCGCGGCTTCGGGCGGAGCAGCGGTCGGCACCGGGCCGTGCGACATCTACCAAGCCGCTGACACACCTTGTGTAGCAGCACACAGCACGGTCCGGGCGCTCTACGGCTCCTACAGCGGGAAGCTCTATCAGGTCCGGCGCGAGTCGGACAAGACCACCAGGGATATCGAGACCCTGACTCCAGGAGGCTTCGCCGACGGGAACGCGCAAGAAACGTTCTGCGCGGGGGGTGGAAAGTGCTCCCTCACCGTCGTCTACGACCAGTCCGGGAACGGGAACGACGTGTGGTACCAGGGATCCGACGTGGTCCCGGGCTCGACCGTGAGTATCCCTGCGACAGCGACCAAGGAGGCGTTCACGGTCAGCGGACACAAGGTCTACTCGCTCTACATCGATCCCAACGTCTGCTACTGGCGGGACGGCTCCAAGACGGGCATGCCGCTGGGCGACGAACCCGAGGGGATGTACATGGTGACCAGCGGCAAGCACTACAACGCCGGGTGTTGTTTCGACTACGGCAACAGCGAGACCACCAGAATGCCCGACGGCGCCGGCACCATGGACGCGATCAACTGGGGCAACCTGTGCTGGTCGGGATTCACGTGTCAAGGACAGGGGCCATGGGTACAGGCCGATCTCGAATGGGGGCTGTTCAACGGAGGCAACGCCAACAAAACGAACCCCGACAACGTCCCCATCAACGCCACGTACGTCACCGCCATGCTCAAGAACAACGGGACGACGGAATGGCAGCTCAAGGGAGGCGACGCGCAATCCGGCACTCTGACCGCTCTGTGGAAGGGCGCCCTTCCCGGCGGATACAGTCCGATGAAGAAGCAAGGGGCCATCACGCTCGGATGCGGCGGTGACTGCTGCAAGCCCGGTGGCGGCGCGAACGCGAGTGCAGGGACCTTCTACGAGGGGGCCATCGTCGCCGGCTATCCGTCGGACGCGACCGACAACGCGATTCAGGACAACATCGTTGCTGCAGGCTACGGCAAGTGAAGGGCTTGGTAGGTCGCATGCGAGACGGACTGATCGGACTGGCGAGCGCGACAATGCTCGCCTCGACCCTGGCAACCGCCGGATGTGGCAACAGTCCCAGCAGTGGGGGAACAGGCGGCACGGGCGGAAGCTCCAGCAGCGGGGGAGCGGTGGGCACCGGCGGAAGCCCCAGTACCGGCGGAGCGGTGGGCACCGGCGGAAGCCCCAGCACCAGCGGCTCGGTCACGACCCTGGGCGGCGACAAGCCGCTGACGACGCTGACGCCGGCCGAGGTCGCGCAGCTCTGCACCGACACCTACGCCTACTTCGGGAACGCCATCCCCACGGCGACCGCCTGCAAGTGGCGGGGGCTCAGAACCGCGGTGTCGAGCAGCTCCCCCACCGACTCTGACCTGCAAAGAGCCTGCACGGATCCAGAGACCAGCTGCCTGCAAGGCAGTCCGGGCTCGACCGACATTCCCAGCTGTCCCGACATCCCCTCGAACTGCACGGTTACGGTGGCGGACTATTCCACCTGCATTGGGGACGAGGTCGCGGCCTTCACCCAGGCCGTGAGCGAACTCGCCGACTGCGCCACGGCCACGCTCGACGATATGCCCGCGGTCTGGGACGTCATGGGCGCCACTCCGCCGGCGAGCTGCGCGTCATTGGACACCACGTGCGCGGGGCTGGTTCCTCCGAACCCGGCCTACTAGAGCAAGGTCCCTTCTTCTGGAGCGGGGGTCCCGCCAGGTCCGTTGGCGCCCGAAAGGTCCGCCCCCACCGCGACCTGCGCCAGCAACTGCGAGTCGTCGAAGCAGCTGGACCGGAGCGGTCGAGCGTGGGTGACACATACGGACCATCCTGTTGGGGTCGGCCCAGTCTGCTCGCGGACTGCTTGCCAAAAGAGCCTGTCACAGAGAGAAGACTAGCGGGGCTCCGCCCCAGCCCGACAAGCCCGGTTCTGACGAGCCTTTCGAGCTCCAGCGCGGCTGCAGCAGGCAGCAGCAGCGATCCGCCTGGGCGCTTCGGCCGCGAGCCAGAGCCAGAACGCTGCTGTAGACTCGGGGAGGAATGACCTCCGAGAGCGACCTCGACCAGGTAACCGGCTGGCTCGAGGTAGCCCGTCGCGTGCTGTTCATCACGGGCGCGGGGATCTCCGCCGATTCGGGGTTGCCGACCTACCGCGGCGTTGGCGGGCTCTACAACCGTGGCGTGACCGAGGACGGCATGGCCATCGAGGAGGCTCTGTCCGGCGACGTCTTCTCGAGCCGGCCGGAAGTGACCTGGAGGTACCTGCGACAGATAGAGGCTGCCTGTCGGGACGCCACCTGCAACCGTGCTCACAACGTCATCGCGCTGCTCGAGCGTGGGCCGCGTGAAATCTGGGTGCTCACGCAGAACGTGGACGGCTTCCATCG
>JAFGIS010000629.1 GCA_016929495.1 Polyangiaceae bacterium
GCGAGAGCGGCAACATGGGGAAGCGGGAGAGGGGCCCCAGTCGACTGCGTCGACTGGGGGGTGGGGCTGCGCCAGCCCCTCCCAGGGAACTCCTCCAAAGAATGAGCGTCGGAGACCCCTTCAAAACAAAGCAGATGCTCGGCCTGACCTCACATGCCTCGTCGGGCTGGGGCGCAGCCCCGCTAGTTCGTTTCGTTGGCAACGATGACAGACGATGAAAAGGACCCTCGCGCGTCAGAACCGCTTCAACTCGATCCCCTTCACCCCGAGCCGACGCTCCACGCTGCGAGCGACGGCCCTCATCACCTGCGACGGGTCCAAGCCGGGGCCCAGCACTTCGTCGTCCACGACGATGACCGGCACCGCGCGCTTGCCCGCGAGCCGCTCGACGGTCTGCCAGCCGCTAGCAACCTGCTCGACATCGACTTCCCGCCAGATCAGGTGGTTGGCCGTGAGAAATGCCCGGGCCTTGGCACAGGTCGGGCACCAGTGGGTCGCATAGAGTGTAATCGGCGTTGCGCGCTGCACGGCGTCGAGCTCAGCCTGCGAAGGAGTGTGAGCCGCATCCGCGCTCGCGCCCGGTGCGGCGTCGGGCGGGGCCTGGTCTTCAGCAGCGATGGTGTCCGCGTCTTCGGGCGTGGGCAGCTCCGCCAAGTCGGACGGCGCGGTTCGGCGTTCCCAAGGCGGAGGCGCATGCGGCTCCGCCGACTCCGCGCCGGGTGGTTGCGGCTCCTGGGGACCGGGTCCCTGATCGGATGCTGTCGGATCTACCTCCGCCTCGCTGGCGACCCTCAGTGGGCGCGCGGACTCAGACAACGAATGCACGGTGCGCCAAACGAGCAATGCACCCACACCGACCACCAGGACAAGCCCCAGCCATACGGCGCGCCGCGCGGCTCGCGCGCCCGCCCGACCGGTCTCCTCCGCCGCTGCCGCATCATCGCGCCGACACAGAACGCAGCGTCCGTCCGCGCCGATCGCGAGACCATGGCGAGCGCACCGCCGACCTGCGCCAAATCCACCCGAGTGGCGCGTCTCCGGCCTCCCCGATCTGACTTCACCCGGCGTCCGTCGCGACGGACGCCCTCCATCGCCGCGCAGCGTCATCGCGGTTGCCTCGCTTCACGACGCCGTTGGTTCACGCTTTCGATGCTAGCGCGGCCTGGCCGTTCCGGAGGAGGCTTTCGGCCGAGCTCCTGCGTGCTCCCACCGGAGCAGCCCAGACAGCGCGGCGAAGGTCGCCGGCGCTGTACAGTGTCTCTGTATAGTTCAGCGCGCCGGGGTCCGTTCGATATGGCGCGTCCGCCACGCAGACCGTTCATGCGTGCAGCAAGGTGCCCTGTGTCCGTGATTCGCCGCAGAACTCAACGGCCTCGAACGGGGCGAAGCCGTCGAGTTCTGCGGCGAATGCCCGCAGTCCGAGCCAGGACAGGGCTCCCTCGTCACCTGGCAGGCCGCATCGCCTGCGAGCCGCATGCGCTCGGGCGACGCCGACGCGGCTCGTGCGGGATTGACGCCGGGCGCTCGCGACCCAATCCAACTCTCTGAACGATGGCTCGGCCACGTGGCGGACAGTGTCCGTGCTATCGTGCGACCGCGGAGCATGGTCTGGAGATGTATCAGCGACAGGACAGCCCTCGTCACGGGGGCCGCTCGGCGCATCGGCCGCGCTTTCTCTCTGGGTCTGGCGGACGCTGGGGTCAATGTCGTGGTGCACACATTCCAATCGACCGCGGAGGGCCAGGCTCTGTGCGCCGAACTCGAGACGCGAGGCGTGAAAGCCTGGCCGCTCGCGGCGGACCTGGCAGACGCGAGCGCGATATCGACCGTAGTGGCCCGCGCTCGGGATCTGGCGGGTCCGCTCGACGTACTCATCAACAACGCCTCCCTCTTCGAGGCCGATACCATCGAGGGGCTCTGCTATGAAGCTGTGGAGCGACACCTGCGTATCAATGCCTGGGCTCCACTCGTGCTGAGCCGCGAGTTTGCGCATCAAACCGAGCGGGGTCACATCATCAATCTTCTCGATACAAAACTCGACTCAGGCGACCCTGGCCACGTCTCGTACCTGCTCAGCAAGCATTTGCTGGCCGCGCTGACCCGGATGCTGGCGCTCGAGTGCGCGCCGCGCATTTCGGTCAATGCGGTGGCCCCTGGCCTCATCCTGCCGCCGCCTGGCCAGGACATGGACTACCTCGAGCGCCTGAGTCGCAGCGTTCCGCTCCAGCGCGTCGGAAGTCCACAGGACGTGGTTCAAGCTGCGCTGTTCCTGCTTCGGAGCGAGTTCGTCACGGGACAGGTCATCCACGTCGACGGGGGTGCACATCTCGGCGCCCCGAGGTACTCATGACCGACAGGCTGTTCATCCGTGATCTACTGGTCCGCTGTTACGTGGGGCTGTCCGACGAGGAGCTGCGCGAACGGCAAGACGTCCTCATCAGTCTGGTCATCTACGTGGACTTGACGCAAGCGGCCCGTAGCGATCGCGTGGAGGATTCGGTCAACTACCGCGACGTGAAGAAGCGCATTCTGGACCTGGCGGAAAGCTCACGGGTTCACTTGGTGGAGACGCTGGCGACGCGCGTCGCCGAGATTTGCCTGGAGCAACCGCTAGTGCAACGCGTGAGGGTGACGGTCGAGAAGCCGACGGCGCTGCGCTTTGCGCGGAGCGTGGGCGTCACGATCGTCCGTGAACGGGAGTCTGGATGACGCGGGCCTTCATTGCAGTAGGGTCGAACATCGACCAGGAGATCAACATCGAGCGTGCGCTCGAGCGTCTGAACGAGCTCGTGCCCGTCCGGGCCATCTCGGACTTCTACTCGACTCGGGCCCTTTCGGGAGGTGACCAGGCCGACTTTCTGAACGGCATGGTCGAGGTGGAGACGGACCTACCGGCACTTGCTCTCAAAGAGTCCGTGCTCAGATCCATCGAAGATGAACTGGGTCGTCGCCGTTCGGAGGACAAGAACGCCGATCGCACGATCGATCTCGACCTGGTGCTCTACGGCGATGTCATGAGCGAGACGCCGCCCTTGGTTCTCCCCGACCCGGAGCTCGGACGCCGCGCTTTTCTGGCGGTCCCGTTGATGCAGCTCGCGCCAACGCTGGAGCTACCCGGCGGTCGCGGCTTCACGACGGACCTCGCCATGTCCCTCGACCGCTCCGGTATGCTTCCGAAACTCGAGTACAGTCATCGTTTGCGAACGAGGATCCTGCATGGACCACAGCAAAGTCGAAACGCTCATTAGAGAACTGCTGCACGAGCTCGGAGAGGATCCCGAGCGGCCGGGTCTACTCGACACGCCCAGGCGCGTCGCTACGGCGCTCGCCGTGCTCACCTCGGGCTACTCGGCCGACCTTTCGCAGATCGTCAACCATGCCAAGTTCGAGCAGCAGGACAACAGCATGATCATCGTGCGGGACATCGAGATCTACAGCCTGTGCGAGCATCACCTGTTGCCCTTCTTCGGCCGTTGCCATATCGGCTACATTCCCAAGAAGGAGGCACTCGGCGTGAGCAAGCTGGCGCGGATTGCCGATGTCTTCTCCCGCAGACTGCAGATGCAGGAACGCCTCACCGAGCAGCTCGCCAACGCCATCATGCGGGTCGTCGAACCGGAGGGCGTCGGGGTCATCATCGAGGGCCAGCACCTGTGCATGATGATGCGCGGCGTGGAGAAGCAGAAGGCCATCATGACGACCTCGGTGATGCTCGGCAGTTTTCGGTCGTCGCACAGCACGAGGACCGAGTTTCTGTCGCTCATCGGACAGCGGAGACCGTGAGGCGTCGTACCAGGCCTCACCGCGGCGTGCTGGGGCCTCAGCGTGGCCGTCGCGCGTGACGAGTCTCGTCACGCGCCATACGGTCCGGCGAGCGCCCCGCCGCCGGCACTTGCCGGCGACGACGTTCACCAGCAGCGGCGCGCGGCCGCTGACGGTCCTCAACCTGCGGGGCACGGC
The DNA here is from genome assembly GCA_016929495.1 of Polyangiaceae bacterium. GTDB lineage: Bacteria > Myxococcota_A > Polyangia > Polyangiales > Polyangiaceae > JAFGIS01. The sequence continues at coordinate 3,961 of JAFGIS010000629.1, forward strand.
GCCCGGCGCGCTCCTGCCGGTCAGCCTCGTTGGCCGCGGCCCGCCGCTTCTGCCCCTGCCGCTGCCGCGTGTCCGACGCACGCTGCTCCACCTCCTGCCGCTTACGCGCTGCACTCGCTCGGTCCTGACGAGCCTGCCGAGCGGAGCGCTCGGCCCTCATCCGGCGCTGCCGGTCGCGCTGCTGTGCTTGACGGACGACGGGCGACCGTCGCGCAGCTTCGGCTCGGCGGGCCTCGGCTGGGGCTGGCGCGGCCTGCATCGGATGACGCCGCCCCGCCCCCTGCTGCCGGATCTCACGGTCTCGCTCGAGCCGTCCGGGTCGCGGTGCTGGGCTCGCCGCCGTTGCGTTGCGGTTGGGCCCAGGGCGGCCTCGTTCGGCGCGGTGAAGCCGTGGCTGAGGGTGAGCGTGGACGGCAACCTCGCTGGCGTCATGAACGCTCGTCACGCTGCGCTCGCGCGGGTCGTGGTCACGACGAGAATGCGGGCGGTCGGTGTGCACTCGGATGGACGCCGCATGAAACGCACGAGGCGTGGGCGAGTACGCCCGGCCGTACACCTGTGTGCCACAGGCTAGGCTTCCCACCGCTCCGAGAATTGCAGCGTGAAACAAGACGGTCAGCCGTGTCATGGGATGATCTCCTCGCACCGAGCGATGCCCGCCCTCTTGCTCGTCGGCGCGGACCGTGAGCGAAGCAGACGCCGTGCCGATGCATCCCTTCGTTGTACGGCCGACGTATCCGCAAATGCCCCAGCCCCCGACGAATACGCGCCCAAACAGGAAAATCAGAGCAAACGACACGCCTCTTGCGGTAGGAGCGCTGTCATCATGGCCGAGCGACCGTCTGTTGGACGGCTCGGGCTCGCGGCTACTCTGTGGGCAAGCACCTCGTGGGCAGAGCCCCCCCAGCTGAGCCTCGACTGGCGCGCCCCTTCGTCCTGCCCTACCGAGCAGGACGTGCTCGCGGTCGTCACGGCGCATCTCGGGGCTGCCCCAGAGTCGGTGCTGGCGCGTCCGCTCGTGGCCCGAGCCGTGGTCACCCAACAGGGACGATGGATGCTCGAGCTAGTGTGGACGAGCGGCGACGCTTCCGAACAGCGGCTCGTCGAAGCCGACATCGGTCACTGTGACGGTCCGGGACCAGCGAGAATACGTGGCGGTGTCACCGTGGGCGGATCGGTCGTTGGGCGCAAGAAGGCCGGTTGGTTGACCAGCGGAGACCTGCTAGCATGTCTCCCACTGGGGTGGTGCCCTTGCCGAGGAAGAATCGTCCATGAACCGAACCACGACCAACTTCTGGCTCGATGTGCTGTCGCTGCTCGTGATACTCGGACTCGCCTTCACGGGCGGCATCGTTCATTTCGTGCTCCCACCCGGAACGGGCCACTTCGATCTGCTTTTCGGCCTTGGAAGGCACGACTTCGGGAGGATCCATTTCTATCTGGGGGTACTCGCCGTGGTTCTGCTGACCGTGCACGTGATGCTGCATTGGAGCTGGGTCTGCTGCGTGACGCGCAAGTTCTTCGGAGCGGAGCCTTCCTCGGGGCGAACGCAGACCGTCTGGGGGCTGGCGCTGCTATGCAGCGTCAGCCTGCTACTCGGCGGCGGGCTTTGGTGGGCATCGAGCAGGGCCGAGCACAATGCCACCCTGCGGACGCAGCGGCCGCGTGGCGATCGACGGCACGAGGATCGACTCGACCCTCGCGCCTCGGCGCCACGGGCCGCCGATGTTGGCCGGCTCGAAGAGCAAACGGCGTCACTTCAGGCGGACGCCCAACAGCCCGTCGGAGCGGAACCAACCACGCGCGGCGGTCACGACAAGGCCTCGGAGGAGTGCCCGGCAGGCGCGGCCATCAGCGGACGCTCGACGCTGGCCGACGCCGCCAGGATCTGTGGGATGTCGGTCAGCGCGGTCAGGGCACACCTGGGCCTGCCCCAGACCGCAGGCCCGAATGAGCGGCTCGGTCGCCTGAGGCGTCGATACGCCTTTGCCATCCACGACGTTCGCAGGCTCGCGTGTCGGCACGATTCCTGAGCGGCGGCGTCCAGGTCCGACCCAGGAACACGACTGCCGGCCGACGCCGAACCCTGTTCGTTTGGCCGGTTGAGATGTGGTGAAGCACACGAGCCCGAGGGGCACATCTGGACCACTCTCGGGTAGTGTACAGCGCATGATCCATCTCGTTGACATCGACAAGCTTCCGGCGCTGTCCGACTACTCCCAGGTCGCCCAGTTGACGCATGCGGTCGAGGAACTTCGCTCGGAGGCCTCGACGTTGGTTCCTCGCCTGCACGGGCGGCGTGTCTGGATGGTCAATTCGACGGCTCAGGGCGGCGGCGTCGCCGAGATGCTGCCTCGGCTCGTGTCGATGCTGAACGAGCTCGGAGTACACACGCGCTGGGCGGTGATGAACACCGATCGCGCGGACTTCTTTCCGCTGACCAAGCGGATCCACAATCTGGTGCACGGCAGCGGCCAGCCCGAGTTCACGGCCGAGGAACGCGCCGTCTACGACACCGTGAGCCGTGAGGTCGCCGCCGAGTTCAGACAGATGCTGGGCCCGAACGACGTGCTCGTGGTCCATGATCCGCAGCCGGCAGGGATGGGCGCGGTGCTCAAGAAAGAGCTCGGTCTGCCTTGCGTATGGCGTTGCCATATTGGCCTGGACGACCAGACGGCGCAGACACGCGCGGCATGGGAGTTTCTCGAGCCGCATGTGCGCCCCTACGATCACTTCGTGTTCACGGCCTCCGAGTACATTCCCAACTACCTCTCGGGGCACGTTTCGATCATTCATCCGGCTCTCGATCCGTTCAGCCACAAGAACCGCGAGCTCTCGGTGCACAAGCTGGTGGGGATCCTGGCCAACGCATCCCTGGTGCCGGGCGCACATCCGGTCTTGACCGCCCCATTCGATCCGCCTGCCATGCGCGTACAGAGTGACGGGACCTTCGCGCCCGCGACCCTCCCCGAGGACATCGGCCTGTTGTACCGGCCGACGGTGACCCAGATTTCCCGTTGGGACAAGCTCAAGGGCTGGCAGGCGTTGCTGGAGGGATTCGTGCTGCTCAAGCAACGCGCGAGAACGTCCCACCAGCCGGAGCGTCAGCACCGGGCCCTCGAGTATGCTCGTCTCGTCCTGGGAGGTCCGGAGCCTTCGGCCGTCCAGGATGACCCTGAAGCCGTTGGGGTGCTCGAACGCCTGATCGATTCCTACAAGGCGCTCCCGCCGGAAGTGCAGCGCGATGTGGTGCTCCTCAGTCTGCCAATGGCATCGCGCAAGAGCAACGCGCTCATGGTCAACACGCTGCAGCACTGCTCCTCGGTGGTGGTCCAGAACTCGCTGCGCGAAGGCTTCGGGCTGACCGTGACGGAGGCTATGTGGAAGCGCATCAGCGTGCTCGGGACGACGGCCTGCGGCATTCGACAGCAGATCCGACACGGCGTCGACGGCCACCTCAATGCTCATCCCGAGGATCCCGCCGCTATCGCCGACGCTCTGGAGGGACTGCTCACGAACGCCCCGTTGCGGATGGCCTATGCGCGTCGCGCTCAGCGTCGCGTGCACGACGAGTTTCTCGTGTTCAGACAGCTCGCCAGATGGCTCAGGGTGCTCACCGAGACCGTGGATCCGGAACGCCACACCCTGCCGCCCGTGGTCTGACGGCGCGGAGTCGGACGGCGAAAACAAGGCTGGCAGCCCGGCCTTTCTAGACGCGAGTGCGAGTTCCGGCGCGCATGCGACCGTGAGCATTCTGCGGCGGACGACGCCTGCAGCCAGCACAGGCCGGGAACGTCCATGCCTCACGGCGGCGTAATGAGGGTAGCCCACCCGTGGGCAGGGACGTCGAACTGGTTGAACGCGCTGCCTATCTTGACGGTCATCTTCCTCGATGCGTCGCCCTTGTTGTAGACCTGTGTGACGATGCTGCCGTCAGGGTTCTTGAAGGCGACCGCATCATTGTTGCCGCTGGCTTCAATGCGCGTCGATCCCGGGGCGATGTACCGGGAGAAATGCCGGAAGACGTAGTAGGCCGCCGTGGGAATGAGCTTCTTGGCTGAACGATCCACGACCAAGAGCGCGTTCTGGGGCCAGCCGTCCAGGCTCTTGCCGACGGTGTCGAGCACCATGTTCCAGGCGCAGTACGAGTTCACCCCTGCGACGATCCAATCCCGGATGAGCTGCCAGCTCTCCTCGCCATACAGATGATCATTCTGTGCCTTGTTCGGGTCGTAACGACTCTGGTCCCAATAGTCAGCAGTGAAGCTGTAGTTCCCACACCTATGCTCCGTCTGCATGACAGGGCCCCGGGGCGACAAGGCAGCTACAGTGCTCTGAAGATTCCACTGCAAGCCGAAGCCCTTGACGTAGTCCATGGCGTCTTCATCAGCTGCAAGCGCCGTGGCGATGTTGGCGTCCTCGGGGGCGGACATGGTTCCGCACCAGATCTCGGCGGTGACATTGCGTCCGGCGAACGTGGGCCCCAAGTAGGTCTTGATGAACTCGATGAAGAGCGATTGTGTCCAATGGACCCTGGCGTACCCAGGCTCGTCCTGGGGGTGAATCGCCTCGATCGCGAGGCCCTCGTTGGCGTACGCCTCCACGAACCTGGCGAGATAGAGGGCATAGGCTTGCAGCGTCTGCGCGTCGTTTTTCATGTTCCCGCTGCCGTTCGTCATCCAGTCGGGAGGGATCCACGGACTCGCCCAGAGACGTAGGTCAGGCCTGGCCTGTTGCGCGGCCTTGATGTAGGGGATCAGCTTTTCATGGTCGCGGGCAATGGAGAAGTGCTCCATCTCGTAGTCATCCGCTGAATCGTCAAGCGTGTACCAGCTCATGGCGTAGTCGCTGGCTCCGATCGGGATCCGTCCAAAAACGAAATTGGCGCCTTCCTGTGCGTCAAAGAGGAGCCTGAGCGCGTTCGTTACCTCGGGGCTGACAACGGAGAGGGCATCCCATCCCATCTCGTTGAAGGTTCCACCAAACCCGCTCCACACTTGGTACATGTTGTTCTCGTTGACAGTCAAGTCGGCGATGGTGCTGGTCACCTCCGTCACTTGCCCCGCCGTATTCCAGTAGTCGTTCGGGCCAGAGGTGATCAACTCGGGCGCCGTGGGACTCCCGCCCGTCGCCGCGCCTCCCGTTGGGTTCCCGCCGGCGGAAGTGCCACCGCTCTCGGCGCCGCCGGTCGCGCTACCCCCTGTGCCATCGCCGCCCGCGGCCTGTCCGCCGCTCTCGGCGCCGCCGGTCGCGCTGCCCCCTGTGCCATCGCCGCCCATCGCCTGTCCCCCGCTCTCGGCGCCGCCGGCCGCGCTGCCCCCTGTGCTGTCGCCGCCCGTGACCTGTCCGCCGCTCTCGGCGCCGCCGGCCGCGCTGCCCCCGGTGCTGTCGCCGCCCATCGCCAGTCCGCCGCTCTCGGCACCGCCGGCGCTCAGCCCGCCAACCGCTGCGCCGCCTGTCTTGCCGCCGGCCGTGGCATCGCCGCCGGTGTTCGCGCCCGCTGGTTCCGCGCCGCCTGACTCTGTGCCGCCGGTGGCGTTTCCGTCCGCAGCCCGAGTGCCCGCGCCGTCGCCTTCATTCGCTTCGCCGGCCAGGCCAGTCTCGTCACCAAGGGGTTCGCCAGCACGCCCGCCGTTCGCTCGCTCGTCTGGTCCTTCTTCTCGTCCGCTTGCCGCCGCAGCGTCGGCCCCTGCCGCTCCACCTTGCCCGACGCTGTCGCCGCTGCCGGTACCCATGCTCCGGTCGCCGAGACCAGCGAGCATCTGGCATGACGCCAGAGCCGCAAACGCCAGAATCCCAAGTGTCAGGTATCGCAAGCACCAACGCATCTTGCCCTCCGCGGCTCGCGGCGTCTGCGTCTCGAGTACCCAGCGGGTGCTTCACTGTATCACGGCGTCACTATCGTTGCCCACCCGCGGCCAGGGACATCGAACTGGTAGAATGAGCTGCCTGTCCTGACGGTCAGAGCCAAGGACTGGCGAATCGCGCTTTCTGCCCGTGTCGCGGCAGGTCACCGAGCCAGCCAGCCTCTGTCGAAGCGAAGCGTGGCCGACCCCCTTGTCCGGACTTGCTCCGCTTTGCTCCGGTCGCGACAATGGGGGCTGCAGAGCGCTGCGCCCGGCGGTATGCATTTTCGCGCGGTGAGGTGACGGTTCTCCTGGTTACTCGTTGGTGCGGCACAACCCGTCCATCTCGACATATGATCTCGTGATCAGCATCGCCCTGGGGTAATGTAGCGTCCGGCTTGCCCAATCCTCCCGCGACTCCGGCGATAAGGCCTTGGTTGGCCGAGTTCGGCTCGGCGGCCCGAGAGCACGCCTTCCGAGCCGAGCAGCTCGAGTCCTCGGTTCGTGGGGTTAGGTGGGCGGTATTCGTGATGGTGCTCGGCAACCTGCTGTCGACCTGGTTCGACGGGCGCTTGTTCATGGCTCGGGCACCCGATCACGTTGGGCTCATCACTGCCGCTCGAGTGGGTGTGCTCATCGCCGTAGTCTCTCCGGGCGTGGTGGTCCAGTGGTGGCCAAAGCCCCGGCCGTTCGCTTGGGCTCTGCTCGGGGGCTGCGCGCTCGTCGCCGCCATGCAGGCGGTGATCGCCTATGAATACATAGCGGTCTTGGGCGACCCCCCCAGCCCTTTCTGGTTTGGTTTCTTCGCTTTCCTTGCCATCACCGTCTTCCCCGTACCGCTTCGCTTTGGACTGGCGAACGCCACCGTAATCTGCCTCGCGCAACTGCTGCTCCACACTCTGGTGATTGAGACCTCGCGCCTGCATCTTGCCGAAGTGGTGACGCTGTGCGTGCTGACGACGGGCATGGGTGCGGCGCTCTCCAACCGGATGCACCGTAGCCGGCGCCATGAGCACGCCCTGCTTGCACGCCAACAGGAGCTGACGGAGCTACTCCAGGTGCGGGTCGAGGAACGTTCGCAGCAAGCAGCGCAACTGCTAGAAGACAAGTCAGCCCTCGAGGGCCGGCTGGCACAGGCGCAACGACTGGAAGCCCTGGGTAGACTCGCAGGGGGTGTCGCACATGACCTGAACAACCTTCTGACGCCCATCATGGTGTGTGCGGACATCGCACGCCGTGAGCTGGGGCAACAGGACGACAGGCTGCGCACGCTCGTAGCCGAGATCCTCACTGCCTCCGAGCGCGCGCGCGACTTGGTGCAGCAGCTCTTGGCCTTCGGTCGGCGCCAAACGCTCGAGCGTAGCCCCATCGCCCTCGATCGGGTGTTGTGGGAGCAGTACGCTCTGTTCGAACATTTGGTGGGCGAGCGGGTGAGTGTACAACTGTCCACTGGCGAGCGGCCGGCCGTGGTCGAAGCCGACCGGGCGCAGCTGATCCAAGTGCTGACCAATCTCGCTGCCAACGCCAGTGATGCCATGCCTGACGGTGGCACCCTCAGGGTGCGGGTGGGGCGGGAGCAGGTCAGTGAACGGGGCGACCTCCCGCCTGGCGACTACGTGGTGCTGTCCGTGTCCGACACGGGCTGCGGCATGGACGAGAACACCCGGGAGCTCATCTTCGAGCCCTTCTTCACGACCAAGCAAGGGGGGCACAGCGGTCTCGGTTTGGCCACCGTCTATGGGATCGTCCAGCAGCACGGCGGTGCCATTCGCCTGCGAACGAGTCCCGGGGAGGGCACGGAAGTCAACGTCTATTTCCGCCCGAGCGCCGCCCTGCCGAAGGAGACTCCTGAGCAGGACGTACCCTCAAGCTCCCTGCGCGACTGCACGGGCAGTGCGTTGTTGGTGGAAGACGACGACGAGGTACGTCGTCTGGTACAGATGCTGCTTCGCCACGCCGGATTCCGGGTGCTTGCCGCGGCAAGCGGGCGGCAGGCTCTGGCACTGGCACAGGAGCATACGGGGCCTGTGCGGCTGGTCGTGGCCGACATCGTCATGCCAGGGCTGACGGGCCTTGACGTCTGGGCGAAGCTGCGAGACCGGTGGCCCGAGGCCAAGGTGCTGTTCGTGTCAGGCTACAGTCACGACGTGATCCAACGAGTTCCGACCGCCGCTCGCACCGCGTTCCTGGCCAAGCCCTTCACAGCCGAGGAATTCGAGAGGAAGTTGCGTGCCTTGATCGAAGCTTCGCCGAGCGAGCCGGCGGCCCGGGCAGACTGACTCACGCAGGCGCACGGGCCACTCGGCGTCGAACCGGGTTCGGCTGTCGACAGGAGCGAGCTGTCACCGCTCCACCACGAACACCGAGCAGCCGGGGTGGTAACCCCAAGGGTGGAGCTTGCCGCCGGGAGGGTGGTAGTGCTGCTCGATGCGACCGACGTAGTCGGTTGCCTCGATCTCGAAGGGGATTTCTGTGCCAAAGGGCTTCATGTGGTTGGCGTTGATGATCCGGCGGGCCTGCTTGGCGATGGCCACGGTCAGTTCGCCGGGCTTCAGTCGGCGCAGCTTGCGCGGTTGTTCCTGCTCCGCGGCGGGCTGCGCCGCTCGGACCGGCTGGACCTCGACCGCCCTGGGCGCCGGGGCCGTGATGGCCGCGGGCGCGGTGGCCGCCTCGGCGGCCGGCAGCGAGAGTGCCGAGTTGCTGTTGCCCAGCGTGGCGCACAAGACCGCCCCGAAGACCCGGAGTACCGAAATCGTTTTGCTTGAGGTGCCCACTTCTGCGTCTCCTGGGCGGGGCTGTTCCCCGAGGCGGAGAATCGATCTCGAAAAAACGCGCTGGTCGTTGCGGGGGCTGAAAACACGGGCTACGGGGCACGTCGAAGCCGCTGTGCCCGAGTCAGCGCACCCTTGCCCACATGGCCATCGAACCCGCTCCGGAAGCCCTGCCCCGCCCGACCGACGGAAACGATGAAGACGACGTCGAGCAGGCCCGGGTTCGCGCCCGGGTTCGCCAGGGCCTGTTCGGCGGGCGTCCGGAGCCGGTGCGGCTCGAGCAATTCGAGCTTCTCGGACGGCTTGGCGAAGGCGCGATGGGCGTCGTCTACGAGGCGCGGGACACCGAGCTCGACCGGATCGTCGCGCTCAAGCTATTGCATCCGGACCTACGCGCCCGCGGCGAACGGACGGAGCTTCTGCTCGAGGAGGCCCGGGCGATGGCCCGGGTGCGTCACCCGAACGTCGTCACGGTCCACCAGGTTGGAACGCACGCCGGCCAGGTCTACGTCGCGATGGAACGCGCCAGCGGCACCCTGCGCCGCTGGCTCCAGCGCGATCGTCCGACCCCAGCGCGGGTGCTCGACGTGCTGCTCGCCACCGGGCGTGGGCTCGCGGCGGTGCATCGGCAGGGTCTGGTGCACCGCGACTTCAAGATGGACAACGTCCTGATGGACGACGACGGGCAGCCGCGCGTCTCCGACTTCGGGCTGGCGCTAGCGACCGGAAGCGGCTCCTCCACGAGCCCGGCGCCGGGCGGCGCACGACCGCGCGGCATGCTGGTCGGAACGCCGGCGTACATGGCGCCCGAGCAGCTCCGCGGCGATAGGATCGACTCGCGAAGCGACCAGTGGAGCTTCTGCGTGACGGCCATCGAGGCGTTCACGGGTCGGCGCCCTTTCCGCGGCAACAGCCCGGACGAGCTCCTCGACGCGAGGCTCGCACGCGTGACGGACGCGGATCTCGAAGGCGTGCCGCCGGCGCTTGCCGCGGTCTTCCGCCGCGGACTGGACCCGGAACCGGGCGCTCGCTTCCCGTCAATGGACGCACTGCTCGAACGGTTGGAGACGGCACGCGCCGCCGCCCCGCGCGGCCCATCGATGACGCGACGGATGGGCCTCGCCGGCGTCGCGCTCCTGGGCGCGATGGCCGTCGTCTTCTGGATGAGGGCCCCGTCCGCCCCTCGGTCGTCACCCGCGCCGAAGGCAAACAGCGTGGCCCCGCCGATCACGGACATCACGCGCCTGTGTCGTACCGCGGTGCGCACATCGTCCGAGAAGCCGGCGCATCCGGCAGAGCACGCGTTCGACGGCGTTCCGGTAACGGCGTGGACCGAGGCGTCCCCCGGCGACGGCGCTGGTCAGTGGGTGGAAGCGGACTTGCGGCCCGACACCTGGGTCTCCGAAGTGGAGGTCGGTGGCGGGTGGTCCGCCAAGACCGCGTCCGGCATCGACCTGTGGCATCACAACACGACTTTCCGCCGCATGCGCGTGTCGTGGGACGGCGGCGAGGAAGTCGTCACCTTCAACCGCGACACCGATCGCGGCCAACGCAAGCGCGTCGCGGTGAATGCCTCCACGCGCCACGTGCGCATCACCGCGCTCGAGGTCGACCGCGGTCGCTTCCTCGATCTGTGCCTGGACGAGGTCGTGGTCTTTGGCCGCTGTCGTTCGAAAAGCCCGTAGTGTCCCGTCTCCGTCTGAGCCAGGGAAAGCGTTGCTACTTCCCGGCGCCGACCTGATCGCGCAGCCCCTCCGCCCAGCCTTCGAGACCCGCCATCGTGGTCGCGAGCTCGTCGGGGGAGCGAGCAAGCGCGTCCAGCTTCGCGTCGAGCGCTTCCTTGCCGCGGCGCAAGCGCGTCCTGACGGTGCCCTCGGGGATGTCGAGCACGCGCGCGATTTCCGGCCCCGACATCTGCTCCCAGTAGCAGAGCTCGAGCGCGATCTGCAGCTCGAGCGGGATCGCCCTGAGCGCCTCGAGCAGCAAGCGATCGCTGTGCCGCTTGTCCGCGAGGCGGCTCGGCGACGGCCCCAGATCGGCGAGCGAGGTGACTCCGAAGTCGACGCCCGGGCGTCGATCGCGGTAGCTCTTGTAGAGCTGTTTCCTCGCTATCGCGTAGAGATAGGTGCGGAAGCTGGACTCCCCACGGAACGAATCGCGGCTCTCGATGCAGGCCAGGAACACCCTTTGCACCAGGTCGGCGGGGTCGCCGGATGTCTTGCTCCCGAGGAAGCGATAGATGCTGTCGAAGTGGCGATCGAACAGCTGGTTGCCCGCCCGGGCGTCACCCGCACGCCACGCGTCAAGCAGATCGTAGTCGTTGTCCATGGCCTTGGTGCTGGAGGGAGGGTCGTGAGGTAGAGGGCACGCCGTGCGCTCGCCTAGTGCGTGCCCAGAGTCCTGCCCAGAGCCCTGTGTTCCTCTGCGAACAGCTCGCTGATGTCGAAGTACACCTGGATCTCCTCCCCGCCGTCGACCCTTCGAGCCACGAGCACGTCGAACACGCGGTCGCCGCCGAGCTCGAGCGATTGCGAGACGGGCGTGCACTCCAGAAACTTGAGTACTTCGTATTCCTCTGGCACGCGGTAGACGGTCCATGCCGACTCGAATCCGCGTCCGTCGCCCGTACCCATGATGGATCTGACGATGCCGATGGCGACACCGGCGTGAAAGTCTGCCAGCGCCGAGCTCCCGAGCTTCCTGAGGGTCACGGCGCGCAGCATGTGTGCCCGGATGTCGGCCTGGTCCTCGGCCAGCAGTCTTGCGGTCACGTCGAGGACCGTCGAGGTATCGCTGCCCGCAAACGCCCGGGTCAGCCTGTCGTGCAATGACTGCACGCTATCCGGTTCGAAGGCACCACGCGCGTAGAGCCGACCGCGCAGCATACGAAGGAAGTCAGTCTGTGCGATCTCGGCAGCCGATTCCGTTTGCAGCGCGGTAGCGCGGGATCGGTAGTATGCCGCATCCGCGGCGGCGAAGGCGGGTCGAGGCGGTACGCTATCGCTGGCGCGCTGAAACGCTCCGTTCGGCGGCGGCTGCGCGTCGTCCGGAGCGCGAGCGGGCGGAGCTTCCGCGTTGCTCGTCCCGCAGCCGCCCACAGCAGCCAATAACCCGGCGACGGTGACTCCGCGACGGACCACACGACCCAGCATACCCGCTTCAGGTGTCGTTCGCATGGTGGTGTCCAGGCTAGCAGGAGCGGACGGCGGGGGCCAATCGACGGCTGCGGTCGCTCGCGAGCGACTCTCCGGGCGCAGGTCAACGGACCCCACGGGGCTGGGGTTCTCGGACAGCGTGGATCTCCCCGGAGCCCAAGTGGTAGACTACCGAAAGCCGACTCAGGAGAACGGCCTTGTCACAAACGGGAAACGTGGAGTTATGCCTTCCATACGCGAAGTCCTAGGAATTCTGTGCGACCACTGCCCCCTGTGCAACTACGCACGCAAGCATCCAGACACACTCGTGGGCAAGTACTACGCCTGGCATGGCAAGTGGTGCCCCGCGTGGAAGTCCCAGCAGGAGATCCAGGCAGCCAGGGACGCGACGGAGAAGTCCGGGGCTGCGGACGCCCAGGCGCCGTGAGTCGACCCCGGAGTAGTCGGTGAGCGTCCGGAGCTGTGGTGGCGACAGACTCGGCCAGAACAGCTTCCTGGCATGTCCCTGTCCGGCTCCCCACCGCGGGTCGAGCTTCAGCGGGACCGACTCGCTCGGCTCGCGCGGCGGCGAGTCACGAGGCCGACAGCCACTGCGATGGCCAGGATCAGCGCCGGCGCAGGGGACCTCTCCGGAGCCTTGAGGCGGCAGCCGCCGCATGCGCGACGCAGTGATCTCCATGTCTCTGCGCCCCTACGCCTGGCGGAGAGGCCGACGTTCGAAGTGTCGGGAGGCGTGATGGAGCGAGTCGCTTCGGTCGGACAGTTCGCAATCTCGGCGCAAGGTCGGCCCCCCGCGCAAGGGGGCGGTGCAGAACCGGATCGGACGCGAGCGCTCTCGGCTCTGCACAGGGATCCCCAATCGGCCCGTAGCGCAGGAAGCCCCCTGCGGCGACAGTAGATCTGCGTTGCATGCGTTGCGCCCCAAGTGCGACATCGACGGCAGTACTGCTGGCTGGCGAGGTACTCCCCGCAGGTTTTGGCCTCGAGGGGACCAACGGACAAGGACACGCACTCCATGCCGTCCAGCTGCGCCCTTTCGAGTGTGCAGTTCTCGACGTACTCGGGTGGTGGCGCTTCGTCGGCTGCGGCGTCCCGAGCGAGCATCGCTGCGATGACGAATGGTACGCTCAGTGCAAGACGTTCCATGGCGCGCACCCGACCCGATGCTCCCACCGAACGCTCGCCTGGTCAAGGGCGGTGCTCCGCCACATCACCGGCATCCTACCCATGCCGGTGGAGAAGGCGCCCTTGATGTACAATCCAGCGATGCATTCGGTGTTTCACGAGATAGCTGGGGTCGTCGCCCGACGGCTCATCGTTTGCGCGTGCATGTCGGTGCAGCTGCTTGCCTGCGGAGGTAACCCAAGGTCGGGCCCAGGCGTCGTTCAGGGCACTGTCTGGAGCGCGCCCGTGACCAGCGCGCAGCAGGCGTTCCAGCTTGCCGCGACCGGCGACTGGAATCGCTTCGAGCAAGACGCGGCGATGCCCTGCGATCTGATGGCGCAGATGGCTGCAGGCCAGCCTCTGCCCTGGGGACTGCGCCCCGAGCAGGTCTGCGCTGTGAATCGGTCGGAGCTTCGCCAGGGCTTCGAGAGAGTGCAGCGCCAGGCAGCCGGCCCTGTCGTCATCCGTGCCGGCCATGTCGACGGCACGGTCTCCGGTGCTGAGGTTCACAAGCTCTCGGGCGGCTACCTCACTCGCCAGGGCACCGAGGAGAGCATCCAGTTCAAACTCGTCTGGTACCGAGGGCGTTTCTTCGTGACCGGCATGTAGCGGCCGGGTATCGCACGACCTCGCGAGCCACAGTGTGCAGCCGTTCATTTGTCCTGCCCCGGGCAACAACATCGCGACCCTCAACCCAGGTGCTGACGCCTTCGTCGACGCCGGCGGCCCGGCGGTTCGCAGCGTCGACGTTTCCGAGGCGCTGATCGCTGAGCAGCAAGGCGTTGGCTTCCGTGATGGCAACTGAATTGCTATAATGCACTGCGACCCGGCCCCAACACGGCCCGCTCGGCGCGGCCGCTCGCCGCCGGCCCGCTACAATATCGGGATCTCTACGGTCGCGGTGCAGCCCACCACCACGTCGAGACGCGCGCCTGCGGCCGCGCTGGTCACCATCGTGCAGGTCTCGGGACACAGGTGCAGCGTATGGGGCGCGGCGGGATCGTCGTAGTACCACGCGGCCTGATCGTCCGGACATTGACTCGAGCTTCGCACCTGACCGATCAGCCGGGTACCGCTGTCGTCGGTGAGCGTGACGTTGACCTTGCCGTAGTCCAGGGTCTCGCCCGCGGGCGGCCGGAGGCCGGCCACGTCGTACTCGCACGGCAACGGCGCCGCTTGCTCGACGATCGCGTGCAATGCATCGGCGATGGCGTCGCCCGACCCGTCGCCCACGTTCCAGTAGTGACACGGCGGGGACTGGTCGCCACAGAAGTCGTCGTGGGCCGCGGCTCCTCCGGCCACCGCCAATCGTTCCAGGTTGGCATCGGTGGCACCCTGCATGCCGATGATGAAGGTCCGGATCCCGTCGTCGGCGAGATGATCGGAGACGAGTTGCGCCAGGGTCCGAACGTCTTCTTCGCACCCGTTCGGATCCCCGTCGGTCATCAGCACGCCGATCATTTCCCGGCCCGAAATGCTGTGCGACGCCGTGTAGTCGGCCATTCCGCGCAGGGCCCCTTCGATGTGGGTACCGTAGCCGCCGACGAAGTCTTCCTGGCTGATGGCCCGGATCATCGCGTGATCCGCGGCCAGGGGCAGCGGGGTCAGGTCGATGCGCGGGGTCGCGTAGGGCTGGCCGTCGCAATCGTCGTCGGCCAACGACATGAACTGGAAAGCCAGGCGTGTATCGACGCTGGGAGGAACGTCGATGAGGTAGTCGGACAGCGCGTAGGTGGCGTAGCAGGCCTTTGAGTCCACGGGCGGCGACTCACCGGCAACGTAGTCGCAGTCGTCCCCCATGCTCGCCGTGCGGTCGAAGATGAAGTAGATGTCGAGCGCCGAAGCGACGAGCTCCTGTTCATTCGACACTCCGCTGCAACCGCACACCTTGCCGACGCAGCGGCCGTCTTCGCAATTGGCGTCGGACGAGCATGGGGTGCCGGTGGTGCCGGGAAGACAGGTGGAAGACTCGGGCTCGCAATAACCGCCTGTTGGGCAATCCTCGCTATCCTGGCACTCGTTGCCGGGCTGTACACACTCGAACGATACGGGGTGGCACACTCGTCCCGACGGGCAATCGTCCGTCGAGCGACAGCGCGCCCGTCCGTCCCCGCCGCCGCCGTCCCCGCGCAACGCCGGGCTGCCGCCGCTGCCGTCCGATGAGCTCTCCTTCTCGTCTCCCGAACAGGCGGACAATAAGCACGACGCCATCACCGCGCCTATCAACGCTATCGCTCCGGTCCTGAACGCGTCGGGTTCTACTAGCGCCATCCTAGTATGATGCCACTGGAATCCCTCGCGGTCAACGCGCCCTTTCGTCCGGGGAAAGGCGCTGCGACGCCCTCATGCTCGTCCACCGCAAGCCGCTGCGTTCCTTGGCGTCGACCCTCGTCCACCCCCAGCCCCGCGAACCCACGCCCCCACTGCCTACGGCGGGCGGGGCCATAGATCCCCGGACACTACGGCCCGTACGGCGGAGGCTTCCCGTAGAGCGACGCTCGGTGCTCCGTGTACCCGATGGACTCGCTCGTCTCGATCTCGCGCAGCAGCTTCAGCGACGAATCGATCTCCTGCATGACAGCCGAAGTCGAATAGGTCACGAAGTAGTTCCCGTTCGGCAGCTCCTTCACATCGCCGAAGGCCATGCTGCTCACCCCAGAGCTGTAGTCTGGCTCCTCCGTCGCCGTCTTGGCCTGGAGGTCGTAC
>JAFGIS010000630.1 GCA_016929495.1 Polyangiaceae bacterium
AACGCGCGCCGTCACGCCCGCCGCGCCCGCCGCAACCAGACGCGCTGGACAGATCCCTGCTCCTCCGCCCCGTGGTTCCGAAACGGGTCGATACCGCGCCACGCGCCGGCATTCGTTCCTGACCAACGGTACTTCTTTTTTGACAGCGCTCGGCAGTGCCGCCGTACCGCCGCGAACCGCCCTGCTCGCCTCGGAGTGGTCCAGAGCCGGCCCCATCGATCTCCTGCACATACCCGGCCCGCAGCCGTAGCTCGCACCGCCACAACGTCTCGGCACCTCTCCGCCCCCCGAGCCCCTGCGCCGTCCCAGTACGTCACCGTCCTCCGGCGCACCCGTGGCCCCTGCGCCGTCCGGTTGGTTCTGCGGCTGTTCGGGAGAAGAGACCAATGCTCGGGCCAGGTCGGGGGCATCCCATCCTTGCGATCGTGCTCGAGCCAGATCCGCCGGGCTGGCCCCTGCCCCTGCCTCAGCGCCGCGCCACGAGCTCCTCCAATCGTTTGCGGGCCGCCTTCGCCTTCTCCGGTGAGGCGAAGCGCGTCAGGCACTTCTCGATGTCCGGTAGGATGTCGCCGAGCTGACTGCGCGACAGGTCGCCCGGGGAGATCCCGTGGCGCGTGCACTGAGCTTCGAAGAGCGGCCAAGCCAACGCAGAGAACCGCTGCAGTTCTTGAAGCACTTGCAGCGCCAGCCTCGACATGGGACCCGGGGGCTCGTTCGAGACGCGGCCGCTCGGCCTCGAGCCCCGCGGAGCTGCGGACACCACCCCCTGGCGCTCGAGGATGCGCGTCAACTGCTGGGCTTTCGCCTCAGAGCCAAAGCGCCGGATTGCGTCGACCAGGCGCGGTGCGAGCAGGTTGCGGTCGCTCGGACGCAGCCTCGCCGGATCGAGCCCCAGCATTCGTGCTTGCGTCTTGAGAATCGACCAGGCCAACGACGAGACGGACTGCAGCGCTTCCAGCGTCGCCTTGGACGCGGGGCTGAGGTCCACCGGGACTGCCGCTCCGGGCATGGGCGCTATCCCCGCCGCCGCAGCAGTTCGAGCTCGAGCGCATCGAGCCGGGCGCTCGGCGCCATGATGAACTCGCAGTGGGCATTGCCTCGGGCCGTGCACTGGATCTCGCGAGCGTGGACGTCGACGCCGAACGCTTCGCTGCACCACCCCGCGGAGTAGCCGGCGCTGAACAGACAGGCCGTGTCCTGTGCGACCTTGCCTCGAGCCCTGAGCGCCTCTGCCTCGAAGGTGTTCGGATGGTAGTAGTGCAGGTAGTAGGTGTCATCCATCGCCGGGCGGCTGTCGCCGAGGATCTCCACCAACGCCCAGCCGCAATGGGCGAAATGCACGGGACCGGCGGAGAGCCGCTCGATGCCGTCGGTGACCCCGAGCCGCTGGCAGAAGTCCTTCGCATCCGCGCGACCGATCTCGCGCGCCGTGTTGTAGATGAACTCGCGCGCGGTCTCCGCACCGAACGTCTCCGCCATCGCGTCGAACCAGCTGAGGTACAGGCTCTCGCAGCGGACCAGTACGTAGCGCTGCTCGCCGATCCGCAGCACGCCCTGCTCGGGCGAACGCGACAGGCTCGCGAACAGCGACTCGACGTACTGCTCGGCTCGGGCGAACGGTCCCTCGAACCCCTCTGGCACCTTGACGCTACGGAGCATGATGACCTCCTGCTTGCATGGGCTGTGCTCGCGGTCGTGCGGCGGGTCTGGGCCGCAACACAGCATCGTAGGATGGCGCGCGCGCCGTTGTCACCCTGTTTGCCGGGGCAGGCCCTTGCCTGCCCGAGACGTGAGTCTGGGCTATGCTGCAGAACGGCCATCGCGATCACGACCGACCAGGTTCTGGACCCAATACGCACGCTCACCCCGGCCGAGCGGCTGTACGTCGTCGAACGGGTTGTCCACGAGATGGCTGCAGAAGTGACTCCCGCGCCGCCCCCGACCGCAGCGGCGATCTGGGCTGACGAGAGCGACGCGGAATTCGAGACGTTCCAGGCGTCGGTGCGGCGTTTGCGGGCCAATGACGTCTGGCGAACTGGCGATGCAGAAGGCAATCGTTGATACGGACATCCTGTCTGAGTACTTGCGGGGCAAGAACGCGACCGTCACGCAGCGTGCCGAGGCGTATCTTCGCAAACACGGACGGCTTTCCATGTCTATGCTGACGGTCTTCGCAATCGTCCGCGGGAGGCATCAGGCCAATCAGCTCAAACGCGCGACGCAGTTCTTGACGTGGTCGCACGGCGCGGAACTCGTGCCGTTCGATGAGGCGTGTGCGCGCGTCGGCGGCGAGATCGCCCAGGGCAACCGCATCTAGTTTCGGCTGATGGACCGTCTTGCGCGCGCCTGGAGGCGCAGCGCTCAGCCCGAGCCGCGCACGGTCGGTTGGGGAACGCCGACCGGCATGGGCAGTGGCGGAGCCGCGCTCGGGCTGCGCCCCGATGTCTGATGGGTGACAGACGAGCGCGGAGCCAGCTCGAAATGCTCGAACGCCGAGCGGGTACGTCGGAGATCGTCGCAGCGTCCGAGCATTTCTCCCTGGCCTGTTTTGGAAGAAAAATGAGAGCTGGCCGAGTCAGGCGGAGCCTCAAACGTGCCGCGCAGTGCCGCAAACTGTGCCGCCTGAAGCCTGACGAGGCAGCATCGCGCCCGCCCCAGGAGCGTGTGGGTGCGACGGCGCGACTGCGGCGCGAATCCGCCGTAGCCTCGCGGGTGGACCTCAACCGGAAAGGCTGGCTCCGGCCTCCAGTACCTTCAGCAGATAGTCGTGGCTGCGCGCCGCTTGCTTGCGCTTGCCTTCGATGCCTCGTTTGCAGGTCTTTTTGGACTTCAGCAAGTTCACCGAGATCTTGCGCAAGAGCGCGAAGTTGTCAGGACCGTGACCACGGCGAATTCGACAACGGTCTTCGTCGAAGGCCATGTCCAGAACCCAGTGCAGTCTGTTCTCGATCCCCCAGTGCCCCCGAATGCGTTCTGCTATCACCGCGGCCTCCGGCGCGAGGCTGGTCAGGTAGTAGCGTCGCTCGAAACTGCTCTCTTCGCCGATCGTCCGTGTGCTCTCAATCATCACCACCGACCGCAGTCCCTTCCACAAGCGCCGGTCGGTCATCCACTCGATGTCGTCGCTCACGACCACACGCCGCGTCTCGATACGACCATGTTCCCCATCCACCGTCTCGTTTTCGTCATGTCGCGTACTGCAGAATCCGTCCGCCTGGGCTGAGTCGAAGAATGCCCGCACCTCTTGGTGAAGTGTGGGTTGGTCGTCCTTGAGCGTCAGTACGTAGTCCGCCTTCGCGCTAGCGATCGACTCGGCAATCTTCTTCTGATATCCCATCGCGTCGATGGTGACCGTTGCACCCGACAGGTCCAACATCCCGAGCAGCTCCGGTATGGCGGTGATCTCGTTGCTCTTCTGGTCGGTGGCCACTTGCCCCAGAACCAGCTGGTTGTGCGCGGCCCAAGCGCTGACCACATGAAGGGCACTCTT
>JAFGIS010000631.1 GCA_016929495.1 Polyangiaceae bacterium
AACGAGTCGACCCTGAACATGCCGCTCGACGACGCTGTCGAGCGGCTACGGGGCAAACCGGGCTCGAAGGTCACCGTCTGGATACAGCGGGAAGGCAAGGAGGGTTGGGCGGGCGCTCGCCCCTTCGAGCTCACCCGCGAGGAGATCCGCATCAGTTCGGTCGACGCGCGTATGCTCAATGCCAACGTCGGCTATGTGCGCTTGAAGCAGTTCCAGAACAGCACGGCGGACGAGCTGGACCATGCTATGGACAAGCTTCGCCGGGGCAACAAGCTGACGGCCCTGGTTCTCGACCTACGCGGCAACCCGGGTGGTCTCCTGGACCAGGCGGCCAAAGTCGCAGACAAGTTCATCGACAAGGGGATCATTGTCTCCACCGAGGGTGTCAGCGAGGGACGTGAAGAGAAGGCGGCGACTCGTGAGGGAACCGAGCCGGACTATCCCATCGTGGTCATCACCAACGGCTCCTCTGCCAGCGCCAGCGAGATCGTGGCCGGCGCCCTGAAAAACATCGACCGCGCGGTGGTCGTCGGCCAGACGACCTTCGGCAAGGGAACCGTGCAGCTCGTCTTCCCACGAGTCACTCCGGACGGAGCAGCGCTCAAGCTCACCATCGCGCAGTACCTGACTCCCGGCGACATCTCGATTCAGGGCGTCGGCGTCACACCGGACATCGAGCTCGATCCGATGACCGCCGATCCTCTGGAAATGGATCTGTACCGCACCGACCATCCCGTGCGCGAACGGGATCTTTCCGAGAGTCTCGGATCACATGCCAAGCGCCGCACCGAACGGCCCTCCTTCGTGCTGCGCTACAACATGCCCGAGAAAGAGCGCGAGGAGCTGCGGGACCGCGGCGGAGAACTCGACGACGAGTTCGCTCTGGACTTCCCGACCCGCTTCGCCCGCGACCTGGCGGGTCGGCTGACCCCCGGCAGGCGACCTGCGCAGCTGCGTGCGGCACGCACCTTCCTGGAGCAGACGCAGGAGCAGGAGATATCGGCCATCAGCCGCGACCTTGCCGCGCTCGGTATCGACTGGCAGCCGCCTCCCGAAGGCGCCCCGCCGGGCCCACGCGCCTCCGACTACCAGGTATCGGTATCCACGGATCGCAAGGACAATACCGTCGTCGCCGGCCAACCGATGACGCTGCGCGTGAAGATCAAGAACCAGGCGAAGACACCCGTCTACAAGTTGCGTGCCATCACCAAAAGCGACGGAGGCTACTACGACGAAAAGGAATTGCTCTTCGGGCGCGTCGATCCGGGCCAGACAGTGACGCGCGAAGTCCCGCTCGGCTGGTGCGACGTGGACGGGCGGAGGCCCGGCTCGTCAGCGCCGGTGCCCGATGGTGCACACCGCAGCTGCAAGCTTCCCATGGATGCCGTCACTCGCCAGGATGTCGTGCAGCTTCGCTTCTTTGCCGAAGGGGGCGAGGCTCCAGCTGACGCACTCCTGCGTCCCACGGTGACGAGCGTCCCGCGCCCGGTGTTCGCGTACGCCTACCAGATCGCGGACAATCGACCGGGAAACGGCGACGGAATGCTCGTGCGCCGCGAGGGAGCGACCGTCTACTTGACCGTCAAGAACGTGGGCGCGGGACGCTCCTACGAGACGCAGGCGAATCTGCGCAATCTGACAGGGGACGGGTTGCTCTTGCACGCCGGACGCTTCGATATCTCCAACATGAATCCGAGGGATATCCGCAATGTCGCGTTCACGTTCGATGTACTCGAGGGTCTGCGGGACGATGCTCTCAATCTCGAGCTCAGCGTCGTGGACCGCGACCTGCGTGTGGTATCGAGCGAGAAGCTCACGATTCCGGTCAGTAGGGGCGGGCTCGGCCTGGTGGCGGCTCACGGTCGGGGTGAAGCCGTGGCGGACCCGACCCCGGTGCGCGCCGAACCCGTTCCGGGCGCACCGGTCGTGGGTGAGCTGAAACGCGGTTCTGTCGTCGAGATCCTCGGTACCTTCGCCAAGTTCACGAAGGTGCGTCTCGAGGCGGAACGGTGCGGCTACGTGCCGACCGACTTGATCCGAAGCGCAGCCGCCACCAAACGTCTGGACCCGCGCTTCGCGCCGCTCCTGCGTCGCTCGCCGCCGCTGCTCGACGTAGCCCCGGCGCAGCTCGCGACGCGAGGCGACACCATGCGTATCGAGGGTGTTGCGACCGACAATGATCGGGTCCTGGACACGTACATCTTCGTCGGGTCGCGCAAGGTCTTCTACCAGTCCAACCGAAACGCCAAGGACCCGCGACGGCTCGCCTTCTCGGTCGACGCCAAGCTCACCCCGGGGATCAACGTGGTCTCCGTCGTGGCGCGCGAGACCGAGGACACGGTCACCCAACGCACCATGGTGGTACGGCGTGACGGCCCGAACGGGGAACCCCTCCCGACCCCCGACAGGGAGCTCTTCGGCATTGACTCGGAGCTCACCGGAGAAGACTGATGGTCGCCACGGCACGCTCGATGGGGTTTGAGCGGTAAGGTCTCATGCTGGTGGGGCTCGGAATAGACGTAGCTTCGGTGACTCGTGTGGAGCGTGCCGTGAATCGGTTCGGCGACCGATTCACGGCACGTGTTCTGACCGGGCTCGAGCTCGAGCAGTTGGCCCGCCGCGCTGACCGGAGCTGCTTCGTTGCCGGGCGTTTCGCCGTCAAGGAGGCGGCCTTCAAGGCCCTCGGCGGACCTCGGGACGTGGGTTGGCATGACCTCGAGGTCGACGCCGGGCCCCGGGGTGCGCCGCTGCTCAGACTGCGCGGCGCGGCGCTGCCCCATGCGGATCGGCTCGGGGTTTCTCGTGTCTGGGTGTCCATTACCCACGACGCGGGTGTCGCTGCGGCCGTCGTTGTGCTCGAATCGTCCTGAAGCCACAGGAGGCTACGATGCGCGCGGTACTCTCCGGTCAACAGATGCGTCAGTTCGATCGCCATGTCATCGACGCATGCGCGGTTCCGAGCTTGGTCCTGATGGAGAATGCAGGGCGCGGAGCTGCCGACGTGATCGACCAAACGCTCGAGCAGGCCGGCGGCCGCTGTCGTGCGCCGGTGCTGGTCGTGTGCGGCAGCGGCAACAACGGTGGCGATGGATTCGTTGTGGCGCGCCATCTGTCGGCACGCGGTTGGCCCGTCGTCGTGTACCTTGCCGCCGCACCGGACAAGCTCAAGGGCGATGCGCGCGCCAACTACGACGGCTGGGCCGGCCTGGGCGGCCGGCTCGAGCTCTTGCTCGGCGAGGACGACTCGACCCGGCTCGTGCAGGGGCTTGAGCACTCGAGTGCCGTGGTGGACGCGCTGTTCGGCACTGGGCTCGACCGCGAGATCACTGGTCGGTACCGAAAGCTCATCGAGGCCATCAACCAGCGCGACGCGCCCTGTTTTTCGCTGGACATCCCGTCGGGGCTGCACGCGAACACCGGCGCCGTGCTCGGGGTGGCGGTCAAAGCCGATGTGACGATCACGTTCGCCCATCTGAAGCTCGGACTCGTCAGCTCAGTGGGAGCCGAGCATGCCGGGCGCGTGCACGTGGCTGATCTCGGCGTACCGGGAGGGCTCTTCCACAGGGTCGGCAGCTCTGCTGAGCTCGTCGAGTCAGACGACGTCCGGGCGCTGCTCGGCACGCGTCCGCTCGGCGAGCACAAGGCGTCTGCTGGCCGTGTGGTCGCGCTGGCAGGAGGCCACGGCAAGACCGGCGCCGCGCTTCTGGTCGCGCGGGGGGCGCTCCGCGCCGGCGCCGGTCTGGTTACGGTCGCAACCTTCCCGGAGGCGGCCCACGCGCTCGAGGCCCGCGTACTCGAGGAAATGACCGCCGCCATCGACCCGGAGCAGATCGAAGCCTCGCTGGAGCGCGCGCTCACCGGCGTGCACGTGGTCGTGGCCGGGCCAGGCTTCGGTCTTGATGAACGTGCGCGGCGCGCCGTACGGTACGTGCTTTTCGAGTGGGAAGGGACCAAGGTGCTCGACGCCGACGCGCTGAGCCAGTTCGCCGGCCGAGCCACGGAGCTCGCCGGGGCTCGAGGTGAGCTCATTCTCACGCCTCATCCGGGAGAGATGGGGAGGCTGCTCGGGATCTCGCCCCAGCAAGTCGAGCAGGACCGCTTCGCGGCACTCGCGCACTGCGTCGAGCTCACCGGTGCCACGGTGTTGCTCAAAGGGCCGCGCACGCTCGTGGGGGCTCCGGACAGGCCGCCTCTGGTCAATGCGGCAGGCACGCCGGCGCTCGCCACCGGTGGCGCGGGTGACGTCCTCGCTGGCGTCCTCGGTGCCTTTGCGTGCCATCTTCCCCCACGCGATGCCGCCATCAGCGCCGCCCACGTGCACGCACGGGCCGCCGAGTGTTGGAGCAGGGACACCAAAGGCGACAGAGGGCTGATCGCTCACGAGATTGCGGACTGTATCCCCCGGGCGCTTGCCGGCCTGTCACGCGCAAGACCGACGCTGCCACTTTGACACCGGGAGCGCCCCTGCCGCCTGCACGAGCCAGGCATAGGGAGCCGCTTCCGCCGCAAGGACTCCTGGCACGCTCTTTGCTGACCCAACGCTCTGAGGTCATCTTAGAATGAGCGAAGGCGTTGAAGATCTCCGAGACTTGCGCGTGGAGCTGGTCGAGCATGTGCGAGCACTACGTGCTCGCGCGTTTCAGCTGTGCAGGAACGAGACGGACGCCGAGGACCTGGTCCACGACACCGTCGAGCGCGCGCTGAGATTCGGACATACCTACGAGCCAGGCACGAACCTGCGCGCTTGGCTCTACCGGATCGCCACGACCGTCTTCCTGTCGAGGAAGCGCAGAAGCTCACGAGAACGTCACGCTCTGGAAGAGCTGCGACTCGATCCCTGCTCCTGGACCGCCCGCGAACCCTTGCCCGCCATGAGCTCGCTGTCCCCCACCATGGCTCGCGCCGTCGGGGATCTCCCGGCCCGGTACGCCGATGTGCTACGGCTGGTCGATCTCGGTGACCTGAGCTACAGGGAGGCGGCCGAACAGCTCTCCGTTCCGATGGGGACCGTCATGAGCCGGCTATTTCGGGGGAGACGGCAGCTGGCGGCGAGCTTGGAGCTGGTGCCGATGGCGCCGGAATCGGCGGCGGAGGCGGCATGAGTGGTCACACGGACGCGGTCGGGCCTATCCTAGAACCATGCGGACGACGTGGCCCCTCTTGCTGGTGCTCCTTGCCAAGACAGCAGCCGCTGACGTGCTCCCGCCGCCGGAGCCCATGCGTTGCGGCCGCGGGCAGGAGGTGACAACGGACCACGGCGGAACGCGCTGCGTGTTTCGCGCTTGCACGACCGACTCCGACTGCCCGAGCGGCATGTACTGCGTCGGCATGGACGAGACGTACTGTGACCCGCGCGGAGAGCCATGCTCGACGTCGCGAGTGTGGCGCTGCAACGAGGATCGGCGCGCTGGTGACCCGCCGCCTCGGCCTCGACCGCCCGGACCCGAGCCCGAACGCAGATTCGCTCAGCCGCCACCGGGCGACCCAGGCAGCGGCGCCGTGATCGCGACAGGGGACACGGATCAGCCGAATCCGGATCCAAACGGCAGGGTGCTCGAAACACACCGGCGCTCGGGGTGTGCGTGCTCGACCGTAGGCGCTGGCGCTCCGGTCGGAGGTGCGCTTCTGGCGTTGCTCGGCGCAGCAGCGGTTTGGGCGCAGAGACGACGCAGAACTGGCCGCGTGTCGAGACGACCGTAGCCGCCCCTCGAGCCAAGCGGCGGCTTCGTCAGCGGGGAGTTCTGCCAGAGTCTCGGGATCGAGCAGGGGCACCGATCGCGCTCAACCCGTCTTGCGTGACAATGGACGCAGCTGTCGGACGTTCACCTCGCGCTCCGCGTGCCACAGGTCCCAATCCGACTGCAGACCGAGCCAGAACTCGGCGCTCATGCCGAGCACCCGGCTGAGCCGTACGGCGGTGTCGGCGGACAGAGTGCGCTTCGCTTGTAGGATCTGGGTGATGCGCCCGACCGGAACCCCCATACGCTGTGCCAACTCCGTCTGGGTCAACCCAAGCGGCTCGAGGAACTCCTTGCGGAGCATTTCGCCCGGAGATGTTGGAGCTCGATGCGTGGGCAGCCCCACACCCTTTCGTTGCGTCCGGTTTATGTCGTTGTGGAGCGTTCCAGTAACAGGCGTAGGAAATGCACGTCCGGCACGTCCTTGTCGCGATAGGAGGCGCGTTTCATTCTCCAGAGGAGGCGGGGAGACGCGAAAGGTATCGCGACTCCGTCGATCTCGTGCGTCACGGTTTCCTGGATTGCCGAGGCATAGTCGATACCGCTGGCTGATCGCATGAGATCGACCACGATCTCGTCCGCCACGCGCACGACCGAGTACTGATTGACCTCACCGGGCTTCAGCTCTCGCACCGCTTGGTCGGGGAGGTACGCCAGCGCGTCGTAGACCCGCGCCTCGTTCTCGAGCTCCGGGTCGATCAAGAGGTCGATGTCCATCGTGCGTCGATCGTAGCCCGCCGCTCGCACCGCGAATCCCCCTACGACGACGTAGCGTGCGCCTGCTGCGTTCAGGTGTCGGCACAGATCGACCAGATCCTCGACGGAAGGCTCACGGGATTCTGGCTCGTCAGTCATGGGATACAATCGGGCGGCGCCACGTGACTCCAGGATCTCGGTCAGCCTCGGCGAGGCCGGGTCAGCATGTCCCACAGCCACTGGTCGGCCGCTTCATGGCTATCGAAGCGATAGACTCCGCGTGGGACGAAGGGCGTCGGAAAGGCCCTTCGCCAAGCCAGGATCCGTGCCTTGTCGTCCGCAGCGCACAGCGCGACTCGCGGCCGCCGTCGCCCGACCACGCGCATGAGCGTTTGGTCGTTCTGGGATGGCGGGTCGCTTTTCATGGTCGAAACATAGCACGAGGCCACCCAGCCTGGAAAAACGCGGAACACAGCCCCGGCGTGTGATCCGACGTCGGTCGTCTCCGCGGTGACAGGGGGACTGAATCGCGGGCCGAGTCTCTTGTGTTGTTGCCGATGGGTCGGGAGCTCTGGGGCACTCTGTCCACGGCGGAGCTAGCCTTGCCTCATGCACCTGGTCGCCATCGCCGAGCTTCGGGGGACCGTCGATGCGGCCGTGGGCCCACTGGCATCGGAGCTCGGGATCCTGGCGTACGAGCTCCGTCTCGTTCTCAGCGCAGGCTTTCCAGCAGTCATACTCGCCAGCGCCGACGAAGCGGCTGCTCAGAGGGCCTTTGCCGCCGTCGAGCGGCTGGGACATGCCGCTGTCGCCTGCGACCGCCGTGACATTGTCGCGAGCGCAGCCATGACGACGCTGCGCGCCTTCGAATTCGGGCCCGAAGCGCTCATAGCGCACGCCGGCTCGGCCGATCGCCTGCCGTACGATGAGATCGCCGTTCTGGTGCGCGCCATGCATCGCAGCACGACCGAGACGGTCGAGAAGGTCAAGGAGCGGAAGTTTCGTCCGGGCGTGGCTATCGCGACCGGGGGGCTAATCATGTCGAAGAAGACAACGCGCGAAGTCGTGACCCGGACCGACGAGCGTGAGCAAGTGCTGTACATTTTCCGCCGAAGCGGGGCGCCGCCCTGGATCCTCAGGGAACGCTCGGCGCTCTACGGAGGACTCGGCGCCGATCTGCGCCCATCGAGCTTCGAGAGCTTCGCGGCCACCGTGGCACGGATACGCACGAGCGCACCGGAAGCCGCCTACGACGAGCGTCTCATGAACAGTCGACCGATCCGGGGTGTGGCGAACGGCGTGGGGGCCGCCGACATCTGCGCGTACTTGATCGCGATGCATCTGCAGAGCCGGCGGCCGTGAGGCAGCGCCTCCGATCGCCGGGAAGCACGCCTCAGCCGATCGCCTCGATCGGCAGCGTAGCGTCGCCGCTCCCGCCGAACGGGTGAGCGCCCCCACGCGCTGCCAGTACAGACGCCTCAACGTCGCCGGCGGGGCTTCGGCTTGGACTCCACCTGGAGCCGACGTCGCATCTCTTGGGCCGTAACGGTCTTGCTGCTCCGGCGTCGACCTTCAATCATGCGCCAGAAGTCGGGATCGGAGCTGGTCATCAGATCTTCGAACTCGTCGCCCTCGACACCGATCAGGAGCGCAGCCGGCCTTCCGTGACGCGTGATCAACACTCGGTCGTTCTGCGCTGCGTCCACGTAGCTGCTCAACCCATTCTTCGCCGTTCCCAATGCAACCACCTTCATAGGATCTCCTTCGTGGCCTTGATGCCCTTGCGACGCACCGCCCGCACCGTGACTGTGCGCTGCTGCTCGTCGACGTCGTAGAAGACGCGGAAGTCCGCGACGCGAAGCTGCCACACCGGACGACACGCATTCCACGGCGGCTCGATGCCCTTGAGCAGCTTCCGCCGGCGACCGGATCTCATGGGGCTTGCCGTCAGGCGCGCGCGAGGCGCTCGCAGATCTTGCTCCGCCTCTTGCACGTACCGAACGGAGAACATGTATCCAGAAGTCTGTCCAAGATTTTGCTACTGTCCAGGGCGCCCGATCGGAGTCCCGAGGACGGCGCCAGCAGGCAGCGCCCACCCTGCGGCGTCAAACGTGCTGCGCCGGAGCACTATACCTGTCGAGCGACCGTCCACCCGGACAACCCTCAGCGGCTTCAAGCTTGCGCGGCAGAACTGCACCCAGCCCGGGCCCCCCACGGGCGCCGCAAGCGCACGCTTGTCGGGGTGCCGGCCGCCCGCAGCGCGAAGCGCGAAGCGCAGGGACCAGGCCACCGTGCTTTGACGAAACTGCGACGGGGGGAAGCCCTGTCCGCCTCCCCCCACCACCCGATCCCCTCGATCTCCAGTGAAGTATCCGCCGCCGCCGAATGCGTGAGCGCCCCCACACTGATCGCGTCCGCCCCAAGCCGCGCCTGGGACGCCGGCCCGCGCGGCCTCTATGGCTTTGGCGGACGCCGCCGGCCAGGACGAGCCTGGGCGCCCTCCCCGCCCGAAGCGCGAAGCGCAAGCACGAGGCTACCGCTCTTGGACAAGACCACCGAGAGTAGCTCGCGTTCGGCTTGCTGATCCGTTTGGGCTTGCCGGCCGCGGCAGCTTCGCCGGGCACGAAGTCATGGCCGACTGCCTTGACAGCGTTTTCCAGCAGTGCGACTGGGCAGACTCTGTTTCTATTGTGCGCGGCGGAATGTCTGCGGAGCGACACTCCCACGGCTCTGCATGGAGGTCATGAGCGATGGTGACCAAAGCTTGTCGATTCGGGCTGCTATCGTGTGTGTTCCTCGCTGGCATCATGGCCTGCGGCGGCGACCGTCACTCCGGGCGAGCGTCGGGCTTTGCTGGCGCGGGGGGTGGAGGCACGAGCGCAAGCGACAGTGGCGGGTCGAACGCGTCCACAGGCGACGCTGGCGCCAGCAACGGCGGGCGTCACGCCTCTGCCGGCGCAGGGGGTGAAGCACAGAGCCACCCCGACAATGGCGAAACGAAGCCATCCGCAGAAGCAGCAGGTGCCAGCGGTTCGGGTGGTGATGCCCGAGCACACGCGTCCGGAGGGGGCCAAGGGGGCGCCTCGGCTCTTGCCGCAGGAGCAGGAGGCACAGGCCGCCCGTCCATCGGCAAGGCGACGCTCAGGGGAGCCGTACAGAAGGGCCCGTTCGTGCTCGGCTCGAGCGTAGCCGTGTCCGAGGTGGATGCGTCCGGAAGCCCGTCCGGGCAGGTCTACAGCACTCAGACGATCAATGACCTCGGCGAATTCAGTGTGGACTTCGACTACAGCGGCTTCGTTTCCCTGGAGGCAAGCGGTTTCTACTACAACGAGCTCTCAGGCACTCTGTCCGGCGCCCAGATCGTGCTTCGCGCCTTCCATGAGATTACGATCTCCGGCACGCAGACCGTGTTCGTCAACCTGGTCACGCACCTGTCGTACAACCGAGTCAAGGCGCTCGTCGGGCAGAAGCTCTCGTTCGACGATGCGTCGGCTCAGGCGGAAACCGAGCTTCGGGCTGGACTCGAGATCGGCCTGCCTGATTTCGACCCGGGCAAGCAGGGCACGAGCCTGAACATCGCCGGGGGTGACACGGATGCCAACGCGTACCTCTTCGCGGTGAGCGCCGTGGTCGCCAAGGCGGCCGAGCTCCGAGGGGGCCCGTTGGATGCGCGGATCCAGGAGCTGGTCAACACGATCTCAGCCGGGCTTGCGAGCGACGGAACCGTGCGCCAGGCTGTGGTGGACGAGCTACACGAAGCCCAGCAGGCTCTGGACACAGCGGCTGTGGAAGAGTCCTTTCAGGCGCGGCTCGACGAGCTCGGCTCAGACGCCGAGGTTCCGGATATCGATCGCATCCTGGACCAGGATTTCGACGGGCAGGTCAACGCCGAGGACTGTCTCCCAGCCGACCCCGAGCGCTGGACCGGACACGCGGACCATGACGGCGATGGGCATGATCACAAGGGGTGCGGTGGGGACGATTGCGAAGACGACCATGGAGAGCGGTTCCCGGGCAACCCCGAGGTGTGCGGCAACAACGTAGACGAAGACTGTTCCGGCGCCGCGAACGACGCGGACTGCGACGGCCATGACTCGAAGGCCGACGGCGGCGACGACTGCGACGACGGAAACGACCAACGCTACCCGGGCAACACGGAGGTTTGCGGCAATTCCGTGGACGAGGACTGCTCTGGTGTCGCCAATGACCTCGACTGCGATGGGCACGATGCCGTGGCCGATGGCGGCGACGATTGCGACGACGACAACCCGGACCTGTTCTCCGGCAATTCTGAGGTTTGCGGGAACGGTACGGACGACAACTGCGACGGATTGATCGACGAGGGGTGCCCGTGCCCCGGGACGGGTGGGTCGGCCATGATTCGACTACCGGAGGTCTACTGCATCGACAGCACTGAGGTAACG
Organism: Polyangiaceae bacterium; assembly: GCA_016929495.1. GTDB lineage: Bacteria > Myxococcota_A > Polyangia > Polyangiales > Polyangiaceae > JAFGIS01. The sequence goes on from JAFGIS010000631.1 coordinate 10,859, forward strand.
CGCGAACAGTATCAGGAATGGCTCGCGACGCACCCTGACCCGTCCTCGGGCCAGAACGACGAGTGCACTTGGAACGACAGCTACGAACCCACCTGCGAGTGGCCGCCCGGTGACAAGGCAGAGCACCCCGTGGTCTGTGTGGATTGGTGCGATGCGTACGCATACTGCATAGGCGTGGGCAAGCGGCTGTGTGGAAGCATCGACGGAGGCGCCAGCGACTTCAACGACCGATACAACGTTGCCGATCGTCAATGGTCCATCGCATGTTCATCATCACATCGTTATGAATGGCCGTATGGAGACTCGTTCCAGGCGTCTTCCTGCAACGTCTTCGATCACGGCATGGCCGATACGGTACCCGTGGCAAGCCTGCCAGCATGCCAATCGCCCCTTTCGGCGTACGCGGGGGTGTTCGACATGTCCGGCAACGTGAAGGAATGGGAAGAAGCCTGCAACGGGGAGACTGGTAGCTCGGACCATTGCCTCGCGCGGGGCGGTTCGTTTGCAGACGACGTCGGCAATGACTACTTCCTCCTAGACTGTTCTAATTCGGACATCTTCGACCGGAACACGGCCACCAACGACCTGGGGTTCCGGTGTTGCAGCCCCTAGCTACCTAGCCGCGGCCAAACACGCCGAGGCGCGCTCTCCACAAGGGTCCGCCGCGCCGTCGCGGAGCCGGGCCGCGCCGTCTTGACCAGCCCAGGCCCCCCGCGTGCGCCGCAGGCGCACGCTTGCCGGGGGCCGAGCCCGCCCGCAGCGCGCAGCGCGAGGACCGGGCCACCGTGCTTCGTCGAGACCGTGACGGGGGGCAACCCCTGCCCCGCCGCCTCCCCTCACCCGATCCCCTCGATCTCCAGCGAGATATCCACCGCCCCCGCCGAATGCGTGATCGCCCCCACGCTGATCACATCCACCCCGAGCCGCCCGAGCTCCGCAATCCTCTCGACCCCGACGCCCCCCGACACCTCGACGATCGCCCTCCCGCCCACACGCCGCACCGCCTCGCCCACTTGTTCGACTGCGAAGTTGTCGAGCATCACGATGTCCGCCCGAGCGCCCAGCGCCTCGTCGAGCTCGGCCATCGACTCGACCTCGATCTCGATCCGGCAAGTGTGCGGGACATGGGCCCGTGCCGCCTCGATGGCTTGACGCACCCCGCCGGCCATGGCGATGTGGTTGTCCTTGATGAGCACGCCCGCTCCCAGCGCGTCGCGGTGGTTCCTCCCGCCGCCCGAGCGCACGGCATAGCGCTCCAGCGCCCTCAATCCGGGCGTCGTCTTGCGGGTGTCGGTGATCCGCGTCGAGCATCCCGGGGGAATTGCAGTGACGTACTCTCGGGTGAGCGTCGCGATGCCGCTCAGGCGCTGCACGAAGTTGAGGGCGACCCGCTCGCCCATGAGGATCGCGTGAGCCTGGCCCTCGACGATCCAGAGCACCTCGTCCGGCGCAGCGGTCTCCCCGTCGGCCTTGAGCCGTTCGACGCGCGCTCCGGGATCGAGCCGGGTGAACACGCGCGCGAACACGTCGGCACCGCACGCCACCATGGGCATCCGGGCGATGGCACGCCCAATGGCGCGCGCGTCGGGGCTGACCATCGCCTCGGTGGTCAGGTCACCGCCCGCGAGGTCTTCCTCCAAGGCGCGGTCTACGATGGCTTCCAGCCGAGGCAGAGCGATCATCCGCCGAGACCGTAGCTCGCAGCCAGGAAGGACGCAAAGAGGTTGCTCAGTGCGTGCAGGCAGAGCGACGCGCCGATCCCGCCCGTTCTGGCTCGCAGCCAGCCGAAAACCAATGCGGGGAAGAACACTGCCAGCCGCCCGGGCTGCGGCTGGGTAAGCAGGTGCCCCACCGCGAAGAACAGACTCGAAGCGAGCACTCCCCAGCCGAGCTCGGCGCCGAAAAGCTTCAGGCGCGGCGCCCAGCGATCATCGAGAGCGCGCTGCAGATAGCCTCGGTAGAAAGCTTCTTCGGGCAGGGCGATGACCAGAAGCTGCCCGAGCACCTCGTCGGCCGCGTGAGCGGGCAACATCGGCGCGAAGGACGCGCGGGGCTCGTACCACCGCAGCCAACCGACCCAGAACGGTGGAAACAAGATCAGTCCGAACAGGGCGGCCCAGCCGAGCGCTCGAAGGCTGTCGCGCAGCAACCGATCGGCATCGAGCCGCTCGCTCTCGAGCAGTCCGCCGAGCGCGAGCCCAAAGTGTCTGATGGACTCGTTCGACGCGCCACGCAGAACGACCCGGTGCACTACGAAGAGGAACCCGAGGCCCACGCCCGTTGCGGCAAGGTCGTCCGGCAGCGCGTACGAGAGCGCGGTCATCGCCGCGGTGGTGACGGCCGCAACAGTGACGGGGTGCGTGGGGGCGATGGGGGACGTTACCGGGCGCTCGGGTGTCGCGCCAGCGATGGAAAGCGTGTCCTCACTGGAGAATTCCAGCTATTGGGGAGTGGGCCCGCAGGAACCGGCCCAGTAGCCGCTACACATCAGAGTTGCACGGCTCTCGCAGTGAGCGCCGTGTTGATATAAGGTCCGGGAGCTGTTTTCGGGCGCGGGCGTGCCACGCGTCCGCCGCATTTCGCCGCAGCAGCACCTCTCGGAGGAGTCATGCTCGAAGCCACGCAGCCCCAGAACCTTCCGGCCCCGCGTCCCCCGATGCCCATCGGGCGCGTTGACCTCTCGAAATGGCCGCCGGACGACGACAACCTGCCCGCGGGCCCTCCCCCAGGCGGCGGTCTCCCCGCTGGCGGCGGAGGCTACGATCTGGGCGGCGGTGATTTCAAGAAGGGTCGCTTCAACCCGGTCGTCATTCTCGTGGCGATCGTGGCCGTGGTCGGCCTCGCCGTGATGCTGTTCATCGGTGTGAAGACAGACGCGCAGCGGGTCGAGGTCCAGGACGCCGAGAAGATCAAGCAGCAGATCTACGTGATGACCCAGGCCGAACAGCTGCCTCAGTGGCGCAAGTGGGCCGTCACCAACCAGAGCGACTACCTCAAGCAGGAGGCTCTGAAACAGCTCGCGTGGGCCGAGGACCCGGCGGGCGTGGACATGGCGATCAAGGCTTTGAGTGACCAGTCCGAGGCCGTTCAGGGCATGGCTGCCACGGTGCTCTCCGAGTACGGCTCGCCGGCAGCCGACAAGGCCAAGGACCCGCTGCTGGCCGCGTTCAAGACGGCCGGACCCGGCTCCAAGCCGCAGATCGCCTGGGCGCTGGTCGTGCTCGGCGACAACCGGGCCTTCGACAAGATCCTGGACCTGTATCGCATCGGCCATCTTTCGACCGTTCAACGCTTGGGCGGGGGCCTCGCTTTCGACGCGGACAAGATTGTCAAGCTCATCAGTCTCGACAAGCTCGCCACGTACGCCTCTGACTCGAGCCCGGCCGTACGACAGCTGGTCGCCACCGTGCTCTCGCAGAACGCGGACGCGAAGTTCACCGACGTGCTGATCAAGCTGCTTCAGGATACCGACGGCGAGATCTCACGGCAAGCCGCGCCCGGCCTGGGCAAGATCGGCGACGAGCGTGCACGCGAGCCCTTGATCAAGGCACTGCGCGGCTCCGACAAGGAGAGCCGCCGCAAGTACCTCGAGGCTCTGCGCGATGGCGTGGGTGCCCAGGGTTTGGTGGTCGCGCTGGACACCGTCGCGGAAGACAACGAGAAGTCGCGCTGGTACCAGACCAACCAGATCTACGAAATGCTCGAGAAACTGGCTGATCCGCGTGTTGGCGACTACCTGATGCCGGTTCTCGAGAAGAACCCGCACATCCATTGGCAGATCACCGCCGCCATCATCATGGCTTCGGTCGGCGACCTGCGAGCCGTCCCCACGCTGGCGAAGACCCTGCGCATGGACCCGCAGAAGATCTACAGCGACGACAACGACTGGGAGCAGCTGCTCAAGCGCGACAGCAACGAGCGCGTGGTGGCGGCCAGGATGATCGCGGACTTGGCGGTCCTGCACACGGAGAAGGTCGAGGACATCCGCAACCAGGCTGAGGACGCGGTCATCTTCTGGATTCACGAGATGCCTTCTCCGCACGCCAACGGCCTGCGCGCCCTGGCGGCCATGGGCTCCACCAAGGACATCGAGGCGATGCGCGACTGGGCCAATCCCGACGCGCCTCTTCCCAAAGAGGGTCAGCAGCCTCCGATGCCCGAAGAATGGGTCGTCGCACAGAGCGCCCTGCGCTACGTCGGCTGGTTGAAGGACCCGCCGTCTTGGAGGGTCCTGGACAAGGCCCTCACGCGCCGTCCGAAGGAGATCGACGTAACCATGGACGGACTGATGCAGGGCGGCCTGGCCATCCTCGGCATGACCCTTCGCGCGTTGGGCGTCGGGGCTTCGGAGGGCTTCTCGCAGTGGGGTGACCCCAGAGCCGTCAAGCCTCTGATGAAGTACATCGAAGAGGTGCGCGAGAACGAGCAGAGCCGCATGGCGGCCTGCGCCGCCCTGGCGTGGGTCGGCGAAGAGAAGGACATGCTCGAGGTCGCCAAGAAGATCCAGGAGTACAACGGCGAAGCCAAATCCGATCAGTTCAGGCGGGCGTGCCTGCTGGAAACGTTGGTCCAGCGTCCGGTGCCGGGAACGGCCGACGCCCTGCTGCAGCTGATGACGCCGGCCTCCGCGATGGAAACACGCCACCAGGTGGCACACGCCATCGGCAAGGCCGGACTGACCGAAGAGACCCAGGCGAAGCTGTTCGAAATGATGAACGACGAGCAGATGATGAACGATGCGGCCTTGGCCCTCATCCTGGGCGGCAAGCCAGACGTTGCTGCACGCGCCGTGGCCATGTACGCCGGCAAGCCGAAGGAAGCGCTCGAGGAGCTGCAGAGCCTCTACTATTACATCTTTGGCTACTGGTCCACGGAAGACCTGGACAAGGGACGGATCTTCAACTGGGTCGACAACGCAGAGGCCATCAGCCACATCACGATCAAGGAGACGCCTCAGGTGTGGGCCAGAACGTTGTTGATGCGGCAGTTCAACAACCTCATGTTCGACAACGGCCCGCACTCGTTCACTCGCGTCGTGCTTCGCTGCCGTCTGATGCAGATGGCCAAGGGCGACGATACGGAGAAGCGCGAAGGCGCGATCCGCGCGCTGAAGTTCATGAAGGAACAGGGCGTACTGCTGGCCCTCCGCAGCGAGTCCGGGCCAACCGGAGAGCTCGCAGCCAGAGCGTATCACGAACTCATGAACCCGGTGATCGAGAGGGGCGGCGTCATCAAGACGGACGACAAGAACCCCGAGGACAAGGATCCGCTCGAGAACATGCGGTAGGGTAGTGACCCTTCCTCTGCTGTTCTCTGGAGGGGCGTTGCTCTTGCTCCTAGCGAGCTGCAGCGCCCCTCGGCAGCGGGGCCCCGAGGTGACTGCGCCTGGCTCGGCGCAAAGAAAGCTTGGCGTCACTCTCGATGCGCCGGCTCCGTGCGTCGCGCCAGGAGCCGAGACGTGTTTCAACGCCCTTGACGACAACTGCAATGGGCTGGTGGACGAAGGCTGCGGACTCCCCAGCGCCCTGGTCACCTTCTCCGTGGCCTGGCAGGACCGGACAGCTGACGTCGATCTGCTGGTCACCGACCCCAACGACGAGCTCGTGGAAGTCGGCCGGGTCTCGCGAAGCGGGCTCACCAAGGACCAAGACTGCCCGGGACGCCAGGACGCTCCGTGCAGTACCAATCTGGAAACGGTCTACCTGGCGGACAAGGCGCCCACGAGCGGCCGGTACAAGGTTTCCGTTCGGCTCGAGCGACTGGGGAGCGACGCACCGCCCCTGAGCGCGGCTCTGGGTGTGCGCATCGGAGGATTGACGACCTCGCGCTTGCTCGCCCTACGCTACCCCGAGGACGAGCGGCGGTATACGTTCGCACTCCCATGGCCCACATCCTCGGACGAGTCACCAAACCCGTAGTCAGCGAGCGGGGACCGGACGCCGTGTACGAGCTCCGCCTGCCCGGCGAGTGGCTCGACCAGGGTGCGAGCATCGAGTTCGAATTGCCGCGTCACCTGACCTGCGCGGCGTGCGGCGGCGGCGGATGCGATGCATGCGGTCGCTCGGGCGCGCTCACCGTCCGAAGCAAGGACGAGCCCCCCGAGATCGTGCCTGTGACTCTGCCGCAGCGGCAGAGCCATCAAGGTCAGTCCGGCCTCGTGTTGCGGATCCCCGAGTGCGGCGGCCTGCCCGCTACCTGTTGTGACTTCCCGCGGGGTCTCCTGCTGCTCAAGGTGGTTCCCGGAGAGACCGGCGCGGCGCCGGTCAGGAGGATCGATCGAACCCACTTGGCAGCGCGCCGGGGACCGGTCCGAGCGCACTTCAGGCCTTCGGTTCATCACGCCGCCATAGCGCTGCTCTTGTTGGTCGCCTTGATCTTGGCCTGGTGTTTCGGGGGACGATGACCCATTGCCGTCGGCAGTGCACAGGCCGGCCACCGGGCCACGCACGGGACACTCGCGCATCTCGGGCAGGATTTGGGCCCGGGCGGGACTATACTCGGCCGCCATGAGCCTATCGCATGTGTCAGCCATCTTGCCAGTGTTGGGGGATGCCTCCGACGACACACCCAGCGAGCCTCCGCCGCCCCAGGTCTACGAATGCGACGTGTGCGGCAACACGTTCGAGGGCCCACCCGCGGGCGCCGGACTCCTCATCTGGACTCGGGGCGAGGAAGTCCGTTGCGAGGAGCCTCCGCTATGCGAAAGCTGCGGCGCCGAGCTGCTGCTCGGAGCGATGCTCCGCTACGCGGATGATGAAGAGGAGGAGTAGTGCCCTGTCTCCAGGACGTCCCTCCGGCTTGGTCATTGAACGACCGAGCCGTGACCGCCGGGGCGCAAGGGCGGCATGCGCTCGAGAAGCTCGAGTGCCGTAGCGCGCAGTACCAGCGAAACGCCGGAAGTGTCGAGAAGCGACGCAAGCTCCTGGCGGGTGCATAGCGCCAGAAGTGGCACGGTCACGGCTTCAGGCGAGCCAGGGTTGTGCACCAGGGCTGCCCTCACTCGGGCACTCTTGAGCCAGCGGACAGACGCCGCGAGCTCTCGAGTCACCGGCGGCCGAGCCGGTCGCCGCGCCGCGATCTTCACCACGTCATCCTCGGTCAGAAGGGGATTGGTGAGCAGCTGGCGTACGACCAACGGATGCGGGTCAGCCAGAAGTCGCTCGAAAGCGCGCCGGTTGGGACGACGTGCCAGGCTTCGGCGCTCGCCGAGCGTGAGCTCGCGGCCTAGACCGTAGTCGGGCACCCTCACGTCCTCTTGGCCGCTCTCCGCGGCCTCCGGCGCAGGGCCCCTGCGAAGCAGCCGGTCCAGACTGAGCAGCTTGTCGCGCTCGGCCTGAGCTCGAAGCTCATCGGTGAGCTCGCAATCACCCAATGCCGCGACGCAGAGTGCGACGGCCATCATGGCTTCCCTGCCCGACGGGCTCCCACGCTCGCTCTGCTCGCAGAGGGCGTTGAGCAACACGGCGGCGGCGTCCCGGGGGAGTCGTTCGATTTCGAAGCGCAGCCACTGACAGCGGAGCTCAAGCTCGGGCAGCGCAAGAAGCGTCCGAATCACCTGCTCGGCTCTCACGATCCCCCGAGGCTACCACCATGCGCCGACCGGAGCTCGGGGCCCGTGCCTCGATACGATTCAGGCAAGGGCCAACAACGAGGGGCATGGCCCGCCAGATCGGTGGCGCGCGGCGAATCCTTCGACGGCCTCGTCCCATCGCTTCGATGGACACGGTACTCGGAGCACCGGGCCGAATCGTGCAGCGCTCCTCGGCCGACCTGCCTGGGCGGTCCGGCCGGCGCTATGCTCGTCGGGTGCCTTCGCCTGCCCTGCAGCAACTCGCGCGCACTTGGAAAGAGCGAGTGCAGGGGCGCATGTCGCGCACCACGCTGGCCGTACTGCTGGCAGCCTGCGTGGTTGCCGCACACCTCGGCCGCATCGGGACACCTGCAGCTCGGCTGGGGGCTGGCGCGCTCGTCGGCGTGACAGTGCTGGCCTGGCTGGTTCGGAGCGTCTTGGACTACCGCGGGTGGCGTCATGCAGCGGGCATCGTGCGGCGAACCATCCTGCGCACCGACCGCGCTCTGGGGCAACGAGCCCTAAGAGCGGTGCGTCTGGCAGAGCGCGCACAGCAGGACACTGCGGTCGGCTCGGCACCATTGGCCCGCGCGCATCTCGCGCGACTACTGGCCCAGGCCTCTACGAGCGCCCTCGACGAGAAGGCCGCGCGGATCGCTCGACGTTGGCGAGTCAGCGGCTGGGTCGTGTCGGGCGCGGTGCTGCTCGCAGGCTCGCTCGCGCCGGCACGCCTCATGGAAGGGCTCGATGTTCTCGTCGCGCAGAAGCAACGCGCTCCTGTCGCCCTGTTGTGGCTCGACGATACGAAAGCCGTCGTGCATCCGCCCGCATACCTGCGTCTGGAGGACGAACCCGCGACGATGGGATCCAGCATCGAGGTCCCATCCGGCAGCACGCTGGTGATTCGGGGCTTCGGCCGACGTCGAGACCAGCCCCTCGTTCTGAGTGATGGCCAACGTGAAGTGGCCTTCGACGATGACGGTGCAGGCCGGCTGACTGCGGCGTGGCCGGCTTCGGTGAGCGCGCGGCTCAGAGTGGCGGCACGGTTCGGTGACGTGCTCATCGAGGAGCCCGAGGGGCTGGAGATCCAGGTCATCGAGGACACCCTCCCGACCGTCGTCCTGTACGATGTGCCCCGGACCGTGCGTTTCGGGGAGCGCGTTCGTCAGGAGATACGCTACATGGTCGAAGACGACCACGGCCTCAGCCAGATCGACTTGGTGCTGCGCTCCGGAGACAGAGAAGACCGGCGCGTGCTGGCGCGTCTGGAGGGTACGTCTCGTTGGTACGGCAGCGCCACCACGCTGACGATGGAAGACTCGTTTCTGAAGCGTGCGTTCCTGCCTGTCCAGGTGACGATCGAAGCTCGCGACAACGATGACTCAAAGGGCGCGCGATGGGGCAAGAGCGAGTCAGTCGTCGTGACGATGCCTGCCGTCGGCACAGCGGAGGCCCAACGCTTCGACACGCTGTCCGGAGCGCTGACACCGCTGCTGCGTCTGCTGGCGGACGGGCTAGCGGCACCCAAAGCCCGCGACGCCTCTCCGCTCGAGCCCGCGGCTGAGCTCACGACAGGGGCCATGCATCAGGCTTGCCGGGCGCTCGATGCTGCGCTCGGCAGGAGCTACCTGGGGGTCGGTGTGTCTCGAGGTCTGGCGGCCTTCATGAGAGGCCAGACCCGCCGACTCGAACGCGCAAGCGCCGCGCCGAGCAGACGCCTGCGTACGCTCAAGATGGTTCTACTCTCGTTGGATGCGGCGCTGCAGGCATTGGCGCAACGGGACGCGGCCGCCTTGTCACGCAAGCTCGCCGAGGTCGCCGATGAAGCGGCGTCCGGCGCCGAGCAGGCGCGGACCACCGAGCGTGAAGAGCTCGGCGTCGCTCGCAGCCGAGCGGCAGCACGGGCGCTCGATGAAGGGGCCCAGCAACTGTCGCACCTGGGCGACCTGGGCGCGGACCTGGGCGCGGTATGCCTCGCTGACGTCGCACGGCTGTCGCGGGCCCTCGAGGAGCGCAGCTTGCTCCATGCCGAAGTCATTGCTCGCCACGTCGCGGCGAGGCTGCGTCTAGCCGATGCGAGCTTCTCCGGCGGAGGGGCTGGAGCGGTCGAGTCGGGACACGGCGGAACGGTCGAGGCTCGTGGTCGGGCGAGCAACGCGGACGCACTGTTCGACCAACGCGTGCTCGAACTCGAACAACTGGTCGAAGAGCATCGCGGAAACCTGGACACGATGGAACAGGCCGTGGTGGAGGCCCGCCGCGCAATCGACGAGCTCGGATGGCAGGCAGAAGCAGATCGCCTGGCTCGCAACCTGCGTACCCAAGCGGCGCGCTTGCCTCGCGTCGCGGATGGGCTGGGTGCGGAGGATGACGCCGCTTTCGCACGCGAGCATGCAGACGCCATGGCCGACTCGCTGCAAGGGCTCGCTTTGGAGGACGCGATGGCGAGTGGTCGAGACGCCAAGAACTCGCTCGAAGCCGCAGCACGCAAGAACGCTTCGGCAGCCGACCCCAACCCCGAGGATGCACGGGCCATCGACGGGACCATGCATGCGGTCAGGGAGGCCCTGCGCTGGGCGACGGCACGGGGTCAGGCCGCGAACAAGATCGCCGCAGAAGAAACGAGAGAGACCCTGAGAGATGCGGCTGCCAGAGAGAGAGAGCTGGCAGGGAGAACGGGGCGTCTCGCCGAGCGAGGCACACGAGACGAGGCCATGCTGCCGGAGCCTTCCGTGCGTGCGCTACACCGAGCTCAGGGCTTGATGGAGCAGGCGAGCGCGGCGCTCGACCAGAGACAGGCCGGACAGGCTCTCGGGTTGCAGCGCCAGGCTCAACAGAGCCTGGAACAGGCAACGACAGGACGCACGTCCGATTCGGCGGATACCCGACAGACCGAGTCAGCCGAGCGGCGCAACGGCATGCGCTCGCAAGGCAGCGTGGCCAACCCCGCACCGCTCGACGAGGCCGCTCGTTTTCGAGAACGGGTCCTGCGCGGTCTCGGACGTCCCGGCTCTGCGGGGCTCGCCCCAGCCGTGCGGCGATACGCAGAGGAGTTGCTCAAGTGACCGGGACGCGAGCCGATCGGCACTCCGGCCTCGCGGTCCTCGCGCGCGCCGCGTTCGTCGCGGGCGCCCTACTGCTCGGCGCGTGGCGCCCAACCGAGTCGGAGGTGGGCTCGCCCGCGGACGCATACAACGCGATCACCGAGCTCGAGCTCGTGCGGGCTGCGCGCTTGATCGCGAATCTGCGCGCTGACCGTAGCCTGGGCACGATGCTTCGCGCACGTCTGCTGCTGTATCGAGGCGACTGCGTTGCGGCAAACACCGCCCTGTCGGCTCAACACCTGCGCGAGCTGCCGGAAGCCGCCGAGCTCGGGGAGCTTGCGCGTGGCTGCGCCGGAGCGACGGCCTCGGCGCTCGTCGTCGAGGACCGGGACCACGGCGTCTGGCTCAGATTCCAGGATGAGAGGGACCAAGTGCTCGCGCCGCTCTTGGTAGACGTCGCGACGCGCGCGCGTGACGCGTTGGAGCGCGATCTGGCAGTTGCGCTACCTCGGCCGCTGCGCATCGATTTGGTCCGCGACCAGTACTCGCTCGCCATGGTCTCCGGGCTTCCTCTGCAGGCGGCTCAAACCACGGGCACCGTCGCCGTGGCTCGCTGGGGGCGCGTCATCATGGTGTCTCCTCGCGCAACGCGCTCTGGCTTCCCCTGGCAGGACACGCTAGCTCACGAGATGACGCATCTGGCCATCTCACGGGCGACCCGCGACCACGCACCCTTGTGGCTGCAGGAGGGCATCGCCAAGCGCGAAGAGACGGCCTGGCGCGCGCCTCGGCCCCTGGATGATCGGGCCTGTTACACCGACCAGGCGCGCGAAGCACTGGGGTCGGGCAGAGCGGTTGGCATCGATCGACTGGGGCCCTCCATCGCCATGCTGCCGACGCCCGAGGCAGCTTCCACGGCCTATGCGGAGGTGGCCAGCTTCGTCGAGTTCTGGACCGAGCAGAACGGGCTGCCGGCGCTCGCTCTGTTGCTGCTCGATCTGAAGATGATGCGGGGACCCGAAGACGCCGACCGGGCCCTGCGCAGCGTGACGGGCTACACGCTCGAGAGCTGGCTCGCCCGGTGGAAGCTGCACTTGAGCTCCATCCCGAACGAGTCGGATGAGGCTCGGTCGCACCATGACGATGGGGCGCCGACGCCCGAGCTCGTTGGCGCCGTGCGGCTGGGGGACCTGCTGGTCGCGCGCGGGTTCGCGTCAGCGGCCACCGTGCCCCTGGCCGAGGCTGTCCAGACCGCGCCGGCGCTGGCAAGCGTGCGTGCTAGACTGGCCCAGGCCCTTCTCGACGCAGGACGGCAGAACGAGGCGCGCGCTGCACTAGGGAGGCTAGAACAGCTGGATGGCCTGCATGCTGGGTGGCTGGCGAGCCGAGGCGAGGTGCTCGTGTCCGACGGCGACAGGGCAGGTGCTGCCAAGGCTTTCGACTTGGCGCTAGGGATCGCGCCCCTCCTGCCTGAGGCGGCCTGCGGACGTGCTGAGATCCAGCAGGCCCAACGCGCGGTCCAGAAGGCCCAGATCTCGGCGTCAGACCAGGCGACCGGCGCCGTGTCAGCCGCTTCGGCCCAGGCCCTCTGTGCGGAAGCCAAGGTGTGGCGGCGACATTGACCGGACCGCCCGTCGCCGCGTACTATTGTGAGCCCTTTTCCAGAAACGCCGCAGGACCTCCGTTGACATTGGGCACATTCGCCACGGCGCGAATACTGAAGGCTCTGCCTAGGGTCGAGCTCTCTCGTGCGGTGGGCCGACTCTGCGAGCGTCCGCTTCCACCCACGCTGTCGCGACTGGTTACGGGTGCCTACTGCAAGGCGTACCGAGTAGACCTCGCGGACGTGGAGCCCGCGGCCAGTCCCTATCCGACATTCGACGCTTTCTTCACACGGGCTCTGCGCGAGGGCGCACGTCCCGTGAGCCCGGACGTCGTGGTCAGCCCAGCGGATGGCGTACTGTCGGCGACCGGGCCGGTCGATTCTGGAACGCGCATCTCGGTCAAAGGCAGCTTCTACGATGTAGGGGAGCTCATCGGTGACCCGACGGACGCTCGACGCTACTGCGGCGGTTCGTTCGCGGTGATCTACCTGTCGCCACGCGACTACCATCGAGTTCACTCGCCGGTCGACGGCGTGATGAGCCGCGTGCGACACGTCCCGGGCGATCTCTACCCGGTGAATGCCATCGGTGAACGACACGTCCCTCAGCTGTTGGCGAAGAACAAGCGCGTGGCCATCGTGGTCGACACGGCCGGACTTGGCCGGGTGACGGTCGTCATGGTGGGCGCGATGGTGGTGGGTCGCATCAGCGTGACAGGGATTGCCGATCTGGCGAGTGCGCAGGAAGATCGAGAATTGTCCCCTTCGCCCGGCGTGAAGCGCGGCGACGAAATCGGGATCTTCCACCTGGGGTCCACGGTCGTTCTGTTCGTAGAGCCGCAAGTGACCCTATGTCGTCCCGAAGGCAGGATCCGCTACGGGCAAAGTCTGCTGGCAGCGTCATGAGTAGCGACGAGCTCGATCGAACCCCGCCGCGGGAAGCGAGCCCGGAGCAGCTCGACGAAACGTCGCGCGCGGCACGCGCCGGTCTCACGGACGCCGAGGACCGTGATCCGTACGGATCAGCGGATCCTTTTGCAGAATGGGAATCTGAGGACGCTGGCGTTGCCGAACTGATGCGTCCGAAGTCCCAACCCTCGACGCCCCCGTCCTCGCCGAACGGGTCGCCGCCTCTCATCATTCCGCCATCGCTCGTGCGCTCCTCGCCGCCCGATAGACCGCCCCTGTTGTCGGGCGACGCTCCGTTGGCAGATGACTCGCTGTCGTCCAAGAACACCCCATCGACAGCGGACACTCCACCGACAGCGGAGACTCCGTCGGCAGCAGATGCGGCGCTCGACGAGTCGTGGTCGACGCCTGAGGCCGCAAGCAGGGATGCCCCTGACAGCGCCGAAGCAAAGGAGCCGATCACAGCAAGCGAACCGCCCATCGCTCGGCGCCCCGACTCGCTCATACCCATGCGAATCATCCGCGTTGATTCGAATCCGCCCACGGACGACGCGGCCGATGCGCGGGCCCCCTTCGGACCGCCCGCGCCAGACGAACATGCGCGGGACGAAGGCCGAAACGTGACTGCGCCACCAGGGCTCGAGTCACGCGACGTCCGCGACAGCGACGTCTGGCCTGCAAGCGTGCCGCCGGCCGCCACGCCCGATGCGAGCGACGAAGCTCGCACACCGCTGCGTCCGCCGCGCCCGTCATTGCCGTCCGACGCTCCAGCGTCGCCATCCGTTTCCCGCGAGCAGACGCCGCTCGATCTGCTGGGCCAACTGTCGATCGATGACGAAGCGCTGACGCCCCCCTGGCCCGAGGCCACCGCTTGGGACGATGAGGCAGCCACCGCGCCGGGAGGCCGAACAGCACGCCGGGCTGAGGCCGAGCCCGCTGCACCCGAGGCTCGTGCGCCGCTGCCGCCCCAAGGTGAGCGGTCGTCACCTCGCCCCTCGCCTCCCCCTGCCTCGCCGCAGGGTCCGCAGCCGGCGAGTTTGGCGCCCGAAGTGACAGCGCGTTGGGAAGCAGCGGACGACGACGATTTCGACATCCGCGAGACTACCGGCGATGCTGGCAATCCCACGACCGCGGTGGCATCGGCCGAAGCTCCATCCCCGGAGACTCGGCCAGCCTCGCCCGTCGCGCTCGCACGTCCCGCCAAACCCGACTCCCCAGCGAGTGCAGCCGCACCTGCAGGGGGCCTTGCGCCGGGGCCGCCCTCTGCCACCACACACACGGCCGAGCCGGCACCAAACGTACCCAGTTCGGACGCTTCGAGTACGACAACACCGGCCGCAGAGGAGGGCGCCTTCGAGCGTCGGGGGAGACCTCCGCCACCACGCGCTCGTGTCGCCGGGGTTGCGGTTCCGGAGTCGACATCGGACGCAGCCCAGGCGTCAGAACCCGTCCGAAGCCGTCCTCCGGTCCCGCCCAGGGCACGTCAACGGCTCGCGCCGTCAGCCGAGCCTGCGCAGGCTCCGGCCGGTCGCGAGGCTGGTCTGCCCGTGGAGGAAACGTCCGCGCCCGCCGCCGCGTCGGCGGCGCCCACAGCAGAACCGGTCGCACCAAGCGTACGGCCCGAACGCGAGGCGAAGCCCGCACCACGCGCCTCCCGCCCGGCAGCGCCGGAGAAAACCAAAGCCGCGTTACGCGCAGAACCGGTGTTGTCTGGCGGCGCCGCCCCGACGGTCGCCAAGGCACCCGAAATCACGTACGAGGAGCTCACACCGGAATCCGACCGCTCCGCAGAGGAAGCCCCGAAGAGCCTGAAGCGACCCCCGCCGCCCAAGAGGGCGGCGCGGCGCCAGGCTGAGCCCGCAGCCCCCGAAGCCGCTCGATCGGAAGCGCCTCGGCCCGAAGAGAAGGCACCCGAGACGCCCTCGTTCGTCAAGAGCGACGGCCAGAAGCGGCTGCGTCGCCCGTGGTGGGAGGATGTGTTCTCGGAGGACTTCATCCGTGCCGAGCGTCGCTTGACGGCTCAGGAGGTTGCTCGTGAATGCGATTTCATCCTGCAGTCTCTCGGGATCCAGCCCGGCGGCGTCGTGCTCGACGTGGCGTGCGGCTCGGGCGCCCATGCCGTAGAGCTCGCGAGCCGTGGTTTCAGCGTCGTGGGCTTCGACCTGTCGCTGTATCAACTGGCGCTGGCCGGTGAGCATGCGCAGGACCGAAGACAGCGAATCAACTTCCTCCAGGGTGACGTGCGCGAGATGGGGTTCGAGTCCATGTTCGACGCCGTCCTGTGCTGGAACACGAGCTTCGGGTACTTCGAGGAAGAGAAGAACTTCGCGGTCGCCGAGCGCGTCTTCCATGCCCTGCGCCCGGAGGGGACCCTGCTGCTGGACGTGGCCAACCGCGACTACGTGTCGGCGCGTCAGCCGTCGCAGACGTGGTTCAACGGCGATGCGTGCGTCTGCATGGACGACACGAACATCGACTACATCACCAGCCGGCTGCGGGTGAAGCGATCCATCATCCTGGACGACGGACGCACGCGCGAGTGCAACTACTCGATACGCCTGTACTCGCTGCACGAGCTCGGAAAGCTGCTCCACGACGTGGGATTCAGCATCATCGAAGTCAGCGGACATCCCGCGACGCGCGGAGCGTTCTTCGGGGAAACGTCGCCCAGACTGATCGTGTTGGCACAGAGGCCGTGAGGCCGGCGCCGTCCACGTGGGCGCTGGCATGAGCACGACGTGCTGCCGTCGCTGGCGCACTGGTACCCGAGCGACAGAAGGCACGCCCCGGGGTGTTCTGGCCACTGGTCGTGTCCGCTGTCCGCTCCAGGACCGGCCAATTCCTGAGGGCCTTGTTCGTTCAGCCGGTTCAGGCAGAGTGCTGGACTAGTTTGCGGCGGGTGCGGCGAGGGTGAGCCGTGTTGGTGAGGGCCGCGGCGGGTCCAATAGCGGCACCGAGCAGTGCCAGAGGCGACCTGGCTCAGTGCTCGGTGACCGGCCTGGCTGGCTCCGCGACCTGCCACCGGCCGTTCACGAAAAGGGCCGTTTCTTTGGCCCAGCAAATCGCGTGTCACCCTCGAGAAGCGTGTGTCTCTTGGAGGTGTGCGTCGGGCGACGCGCACCTGCTGTCGAATGTTTCCAGGAGACTGTCATGAATCACAAGCATATGCTGGGTTTTCTCGCGACATTGGCGTGCTTCGTTGTGGGGCAGGGGTCTGCCTCGGCGATTGAACCGATTGACGATGCCGCGCCCTTGTACGCGCCCTACTACCACAATTCGACGACATACGTTGCGTCGCACACTACGATCACCTGGCCCGCAACCTCCCACCACGTGATCTCAACCTCAACGGACAATGACTATCTCGTGGCCGCGTGTGCCAAGGGCATCGTCACTCAGGTGAGGATAGATTTCACTCATGCAAATGGCGATTTGGACATGAAAGTATACCAGCCAGTGGGGACCTACCTGGGTGTATCGCAGGGGGTAGACAACTACGAACAGTTCAACACCGCACAATATGACAGAAACATCTTTGTCATGCGGATCTATGGCTGGAACGGAGCAACGAACTCGTATTCGGTCACCGTCAAGTGCAGTGACACCACTACGCCGTAGTCGAGGACTTCCACGTGCGGGTGTTAGGGTGAGTGTACGGTCAGATGGCATTTCGTCATCGGTGGGCCGGTTGTGGCGAGCGGCGCATTCGTAGGGTTCTGTTTGCACACCAGACCTGAACACCGCACGAATGATCTCCGGGACACATCGGGACTCGTATCCGGCAATGCGGCTACGAGTTCCGGTACCTCGGAGCAGGTCGCGCGCCTGCGGGCCGAGCTTCGGGAAGAAGAACTGCGCCTGGTTTCGCCGTCGTCGCTCGGCTGAGCCGAGGCACTCGGCTGGAGAATGCCCCGAAACGTCTTCGCGTCCAGAACCGTCACCAAGATCTGCTTCGGCGTCGGCGAGGATGTGTTACCCCCATTCACAGCCTGCGTACCACGTGCCGTCCGAGGGCCGCCAGATGCCCAAGTCATCGACGCGGCCGTCGGAATTGCGCTCGTCGGAATCGAAATCGCCCAGGAGGGATACGTCGCCGGGAAGCCCCCACTGGACGCCGTCGAAGATCACGTAGCCGTCAGTGCGCTTGGCGATTTCGAGACCTCGGTCGGCGATTTCGACACCTCGGTCGGCGATTTCGACACCTCGGTCGCCGATTTCGACACCTCGGTCGGCGATTTCGACACCTCGGTTGGCTTCCGGGAGCCCTTGCCCTCCGTCCGATTGACCTCGATGGGCGTGCCCGCAGCCTCGGTCGGTGCCGTCGCGACCTGCCTGGGTGTCGGCGGCGAAGCGGCCGGCGTCAAGCCGATGCAGGCCACGTCCCGGCCCCCTCGCGCCAAGCAAGAACGAACTCGGCCCCTCTCATCTACCCGAGCGGGTCGCGACACACCGCGGACAGCGGCAGCGTGCACGCTCGATCTGGTGCTCGAGGGTGGACGGATCCGGTTCCATGCGGGCACGGCGGCCTTGCTCGAGGCCGACGAGCTCATCGGGCGCCTGTCGACCATGGTCGATTCCCTGGTAGCCGAAAAAGAAGCGCTGGAGCAGCGAGCCAGCTCCGCCGAGGAGCGAGCCACATCCGCCGAGGAACGTGCGGAGCGCCTGGCGGCTCGGTTGCGCGAGCTCGGCGAGGATCCCGACGTGTAGCTGCTCGCTGCTGTCGCACACCGACCGCGTCGTAGCAGCCTCGTCGCTACTTCTTGCACCTCACGTGCGCCGCCCCGTCCTGCTCTTCACATTCGCAGCGCGAGCCGAGCACCTTCTCGATGCACGAGCAGTCAGGTGACTCCGGACACTCGGGCAGCCAGTTGCACGCTGGGCCGCCGCGGGCCGATTCATTGCAGTACATTCCTTGAGTGCAGATACCGTTCCCGCAGCGGCTGCAGGTTCCGTCGCCGCAGTCGAGCAAAGGGTTGTCCGGAGGCGCGTTGTCGGGCATCGCAGGGCCAGCTCCGATGCTCGTGGATTCGTCGTCGGGCGTTTTCGCCGTCGAGGACGAGGCCCCGCCGCAGGCACACAGGGCCAAGACGGACAGCGACCCCATGGCGAGGACCACACGGCGCGAAGGCGAACAGACGGGGGAAGCAACTCTGTGGACCACGGCACCCGAGCTATACGTCCGACACGCAGTCCGAACAAGCCCCTCGCACGAGCGGCCGCCGTTACGCTGGCGAACGCTGCTTCTCGAGCTCGGGGTCGTCGAGCGGCGGCACTCCGGCGAACACGAGTCCGCGGCCGAGCCGGCGCAATGCTTCGTGGACCCTGCGCTGGTCGGCAGAATCGAGCGGCCCTCGTTTGGCTCGGTGCAGGGCGTACCGCAGCACCGAGGCTTCGAGCGCAGTGAGCGCCGTCGTGCGGGTGAAGTCGAGGTGCTTGAGCCGATAGCGGAGCAGCACCCGGCCGTCGTCCATGACCTGCTCTCCGACGACCTCGGCCGCAGGCTGGCCGATGCCGCCGAGCTGCCGGACCATGCCGCGGATGCGCGCGGCCCTGCGCCAGGCTCGGCGAGTCAGGACGTCCTCGTACAGCTCGAAGAAGCGATTGCGGGAGAAGGTTCGCGGCGCAAGCACGAGCGCGCAAAGCAAGGCTTCGGGGTCGACGGACGGCAGAGTCATGGCTGCGAGCCTGGCAGAGTGTCGTCCGGTTTCTTCAGACGCTCGGCCTGGTGCCACGCTCCGACCGCGTCCAGCAGCTCGTCGAGCTCGCCCCCGATGACCCGGTCGAGTTTGTACAGCGTCAGACCGATGCGGTGATCCGTGAGCCTGTTCTGCGGGAAGTTGTAGGTGCGGATCTTCTCCGAACGATCCCCGGCTTTGACCATGGTGCGCCGTTCGTCACGGATCGCGTCCGCCTGACGCTTCTGTTCGATGTCGAGCAGGCGACTGCGCAGGATCTTGAGAGCACGGGACTTGTTCTTGATCTGGCTGCGTTCGTCCTGGCACTTGACGATGATGCCCGTGGGCAGGTGCGTCACTTGCACGGCGCTGTTGGTGGTGTTGACTCCCTGTCCGCCGGGACCCCCGGACGCGGCGATGTCGAACCTCAGATCCTTGTCGTCGAGCTGGACGTCGACGTCGTCGGCCTCGGGCAGCACGGCCACGGTCGCGGTGGAGGTATGGATGCGGCCCTGCGCCTCGGTCTCCGGCACCCGCTGTACTCGATGGACGCCACCTTCGTGCTTGAGCGTCGAGTAGACCCTATCGCCGCTGATGAGCGCGATCAGCTCCTTCACCCCTCCGGCGGCTGCTTCACTGCTGCTCATCACTTCGACGGCCCACCCGCGCCGCTCCGCGTAGCGTGCGTACATTCTGAATAGATCCCCCGCGAACAGCGCCGCCTCCTCGCCGCCGGTCCCGGCTCGGATCTCGAGCAGCGTGTTCTTGGTGTCGTTGGGATCGGCCGGCAAGAGCAGTATCTGCAGGGCACGCTCGGTTCGCTCGAGCCGCGTCTCGAGCTCGGGCAGCTCCTCGCGCGCCAGAGGCCCGAGCTCCGGGTCGTCCAGAGCCTCGCGGTCATCCCGGATCTGGCGGGAGAGCTCCTGCCACTGTCGGAACGCCTCGACGACGGGCATCAGCTGGTGCTGCTCTCGGTTGAGCGCTCTGAGCCTGGCGGGGTCGGAGAGCACCCCTGCCTCGCACAGCAGCTGGTCGATCTCGGCGCTACGCCGCACGAGTGTGTTGAGCTTCTCCTCGGGGATCATCGAGTCCCGACTAGAATGGAACAGTACGGCCCAGAAGCGGCGAGTTTTTTGTACCGAACCGGCGGTCCCGATGTCGATGGGTCCGGCCGGCGTCGCACGAGGGTCCTGCTACGGCGTCGCTGGCGCTCGCCCGAGGGCGAGGGCACACAGCCACGGCCTCGGGGCCAAAGTTGACGTCGACTATCCGCTCCATCAGGATCCCGGCGATGTCGAACGGCGTTTCCCGACGCGAAGCGATCCAGAGGATCGCCATATCCGCTGCCCTGCTGGCCGGCGGAGGGGCGTTGGCGAAAGCGCGGTTCGACCGCGGCGACGAAACCCGAGCCGGGCAGGTCCGCGACCGGCAGGTCCGCGATTTCGGTGCCAAGGCGCGCCCCGAGCAGCCGAGCCTGGCTATTGCGAAGAGCACCCAGGAGCCGGAAGTGCTGGCGCGACGCGCCGTCGAAGCCCTGGGCGGCATGAAGCGTTTCGTCTCGCGCGGCGACGTGGTCGCCATCAAGCCGAACATCGGCTGGGACCGCTTGCCCGTGCACGCCGCCAACACCAATCCCCGGGTCGTTGCGGAGCTCGTGAAGCTCGCGCTACAGGCTGGGGCCGGGCGCGTCGTCGTCACGGATGCGTCGTGCAACGAACCGAATCGATGCTTCCAGCGTTCCGGGATCTGGCGCGCGGCCTACGACGCCGGTGCCACCGTCATCCTCCCGGCTGAGCACCGGTTTCGCGAGCTCCGGCTTCACGGAGACGTGCTCGACACATGGCCCGTGCTCACTCCCATCCTCGACGCGGACAAAGTCATCAACGTGCCCGTGGCCAAGCACCACAACCTGGCTCGGTACACGGGCGCGATGAAGAACTGGTACGGCCTGCTCGGGGGACGCAGAAACCGGCTTCATCAAGAGCTGGACGCCTCCATCGCGGACCTGGCGACCTTCCTGCGCCCGACGCTCACGGTGGTCGACGCGACGCGGGTTCTAATGCGCAACGGGCCGCAGGGCGGCAACATCGACGACGCACGCGATGTCTTCCAGGTCGTCGCGAGCATCGATCAGGTGGCCGCCGACGCGTACGCTTGCACCCTCATCGGCGAGAGGCCACAGAACATCGGCTACTTGAAGCTCGCGCAGGGGCGCGGCCTCGGAACCACGGACTGGCAACGGCTCCGGCACGTCGAGGTATGAGGTGAAACGAGAACCGCCGCTCGACCGCACGGCGCCGCGCGCACTCTCCTGGCTCAGGGGTCGTCTGAGCTCGAAACGAACGCGGCCCGGATCCGGCATCCCGGCGCGGCGCAGCATCAGGATCCTGGTCTGGCTTCGCCGCCTGTCGCAGGCTGCGTTTCTGTTTCTATTCCTGTGGTTTCTGGTCGGCACCGCGTTCCGCGGCACCTTCTCCGGATCCGCGAATCAGCCGGTACGGCTGCCATGGCCCGTCGAGCTGTTCGTGCAGACGGATCCGTTCGTCGCCGTGATGACGTTCCTCAGCACGCGCGTGGTCTATCGCGGCCTCGCTTTGTCGCTCATCGTCATCGGCCTCACTCTCGTTTTCGGTCGGGTCTTCTGCGGCTGGATTTGTCCCTTCGGGACGCTCAACCATTTCTTCGGCTGGATCCTGCCGAGCCGCGTTCTGCGTGGCACACCGCGCATCGAAGCCAACCGCACACACTGGTGGCAAGCCGGCAAGTACTACTTGATGCTGGCCTTCTTGGCCGCGGCGCTGGTGGGCAGCGCGTGGGGCGGCGCCTTCGATCCTATCTGCTTCGCCGTACGCGGCATCGGGCTTGGCGTGCTCCCGGCGCTGCAATACGTCGGCATTCGCGTGGGCGACGCCGCGGCCGCCGTACCGGCACGCTCGGTCCAGACGACCGGAGACGCGGCACAGGACTGGCTGGCCCGTCATGTCTGGACCTCGGAGCAGGCCTACTTCAACGCAGCGTGGTTCATCCTGCTGCTGCTCGTCGCGGTCCTGTTCATGAACCGGTTCATCCCGCGCTTCTGGTGCCGGGCCCTCTGCCCGCTCGGCGCCCTTCTCGGGATCCTGTCGCGCTTCTCGCTCTTCGGGATGGAGAAGCGCCACGAGAAGTGCACGGACTGCAACCTCTGCCTACGCCATTGTCAGGGAGCGGACAGTCCCCAGGGCGGCGTGAAACACCGGCAAGCCGAATGCCACATGTGCCTCAATTGCGAGGCCGCCTGCCCCGAGGACACGATCAAGTTCAGGTTCCTGCCGAACCGCAACAGCGCCGAGCGCACACCGGACCTTCGGCGTCGCACGGTCATGGCTACGGCTGCGGCCGGCGCCGTGGCCGTGCCGGCTCTGCGTATCGGCACGTGGCCGGACAAGGCGTACAGCGAGAAAGTCATACGCCCGCCGGGAGCCGTCGAGGAACGGGAGTTTCTGGAGCGCTGCGTGCGCTGCGGCGAGTGCATGAAGGTCTGTCCGAACAACGCCCTGCACCCCGCTGTGCTCGAGGCCGGCCCAGAAGGACTGTGGACTCCGATCCTGATCCCCCGCGTCGGCTACTGCGAGTTCTCCTGCGTTCTGTGCGGCCAAGTGTGCCCCACGGGCGCCATCCGCAAAATCGACGAAAAAACGAAGATGGGCGTCGGCCGTCCCCCGGTGCGCATCGGAACGGCCATGTACGACCTCGGCCGTTGCTTGCCCTGGGCCATGTCCACCCCGTGCATCGTGTGCGAGGAATTCTGCCCGACCTCACCCAAGGCCATCTGGACCGAGGAAGTCGAGGTGCCCAAGCGCGACAGCAAGTACGAGGGTGAGGGCGCGGCCCCGATGCGCACCGTGAAGGTGAAGCGGCCCCACATCGATCCAACGCTCTGCGTCGGCTGCGGCGCCTGCGAGAAAGTGTGCCCGGTCGTCGACAAGCCAGCCGTGTACGTGACGAGCGCCGGGGAGACGCGGTCGCGAACGAACGTGATACTGCTGCAGAATAGCGGGTACAGCTGATGGCCGCTGCAGCCGCCCCAAGGGGTTAGAACTGGGACCATCGCCTTGGCCGAGCGATGCACCCGCTCCGCGCGGGCCCGTTCGACACCTCGATCAGAACTGCGAGAAGAAGTCCCACATCGTAGCGCCCGCGTTCGGCGCAAACTGGTGACCGGCCTTGTACTCGCACTCGATCACGGGGTAGCCGTCCTTGCAGCCCTGGTACTCCACGCAGGTACACGGCTGGTTGTTCGAGCCGAGGCCGTCGCACCAGCTCGACTGCATCGTCGTCGTCTGCGTTGAGCATCCGTTGCGCTCGACGAAGATCTGAACCGCTTGCCGATGGCCGGAGAGCAGGGTGTCGTCGCTGCCGATGAACGCCATCGTCGCCACCGATCGTGTGCCGTTTTCGCAGCGGCCGCTGGTCGTCGCGTTACCGGCCTGAGGCGCAATGGCTCGCATCATGCTGTCCTGCGTACAGGCGAGCGTGAACGAGAACATGGCACCGAAGCTGAACCCGGTGGAGAAGATCCTGTCTTGGTCGATGCAGAGCTCCGAGCCAAAGCGCTCCAGCATCGCGTGCAGGAAATCGACGTCTTCGCCATTCGCGTTCCCCCAGCCGAGGCCGTTATCCTGGTAGTCCTGACCCTCGGGCGCAACGAGAATCGCTTGGCCATTGATCACGCTCGCAAGTCCGAAGTAGCCGCCGCTCGCAATCTGCTGCGCCGACCCTCCCCACGGGTGCCAGCCAAAGATCAGCTTGTAGGGGTGGCTCGGATCGTAGTCATCCGGCAACGCGAGGATGTACTCGCGCGTCTTCCCGGAGACGTCGATGCTCGCGCGACCGCTCTGGAGCCCCGTCGGCGTACCGCAACCCACGCTGGGCCCGAGCGTGCCACCGCCACCTGTTCCAGCGGCGCCGGCCGCCCCACCCCCACCGCCCGCTCCGCCGCCAGCGTCCGCGCCACCTCCCGTTGCGCCTCCGCCCGTTTCGCCGCCGCCGTTCGCACCGCCGGTAGCCGTATTGCCGCCACGTCCACCAACAGTCCCACCGGCGCCCGTCAGCCCGCCACCGCCCGCGTTGCCCGTCCTGCCCCCGCGCGCCGCGTTGCCGCCACGTCCACCAACTGATCCACCAGTGCCCACCGTGCCGCTACTTCCGGAAGCGCCCATCGTTCCGCCGCTGCCGCCGACGTTCGTCGTGCCGCCCGTGTCGGCAGCGCTCGTCGTGCCGCCCGTTCCGGCAGCACTCGTCGTGCCGCCCGTGTCGGCAGCGCTCGTCGTGCCGCCCGTGTCGGCAGCACTCGTCGTGCCGCCGCTGCCTGCCGGGCCCGACACACCTCCGGAGCCGGCCGGCGAGGTTCCACCCGTTCCCGTCGACGAGCTCCCGGAGCTGCCACAGGACAGGGAGAGCGCGAAGCTCGCGAGAGCGAGAGCCAGACCAGAAGGACGACGCTGCAGGTACATCGTGGGGTTCACCCGGCCGTCACGTTGGCCACCGGGAACTCGATGCTTCCCGTGCCACCGCCTACTTCCACGAGGATCTTGGCCTCGAGCATGCTCCCCATGTTCATGCCTGCGGCCTTCCACGCATCGAAGTGCTCGGTGATGGATACGGTCCCGCACTGGCGAGCCTTCTGACGGATACTCCAGAACTGATCCCACTGCGAGACGCCGGAGCATCTCGAGCCACCGGTTCCCTGCGTGGTGTTCCGGAACAGCTTGTAGCTCTCGCCATCGATCGTGGCCGTTCCCGTCTGGGTCGCGTTGTACGCATTGAACGGGAAGTTGTTGAAGGAGTCCTCGACGATATAGTATTCAACACACGGGTTGTTCGACCAGCCGTAGATTCCAATATATGAGAAGCCGCCACCGCTTCCCGTCCTGGTGTAGGAGAACTGCGCCTTGATCGTCCCCATTTGGTCGTATGTCTTGCCGCTGTTGCCCCATTCCACGCCGACGCGGGCCAGGAAGTCGCCCGAATTGCTCCAGCGTGCACTGAACGCCGTGGTGTTGAACGTGGTAATGCATGAGTTGCCGTTTATCGCATTCGACCACAGTGACCAGCTGAGGCCGCCCGCGTTGCCCTGAGTATTGGCTCCGCAGTGATCCGTGCCGCCGGTCGGCATGGTCGCCGAGCAATCGACTTCTGGATCGCTACCCGTCCCACCACCGCTGCCCGCGGTGCCCGAGCTGGTCCCGCCGGTTGCGGTGGAGCCGCCCGTGGCCGTGGTCCCGCCAAAGCTTCTCCCGCCAGCGGCCGTGGTCCCGCCCGTGGTCGTAGCTCCGGCGGCCGCCGTAGATCCGCCGAAGCTTGTCCCGGCGACAGCCGTGGTCCCGCCCGCGGCCGTGGTCCCACCGGTGGGCGGGGTCCCGCCGGTTGGAACGGTGCCGCCCGTCGGGGTGCTGCCACCCAAGCCCGTTGTCCCGCCAGCGGTCGTCGTGCCACCGGTTTCGACCAAACCGCCTGTCGCCGTGATACCGCCGGTGGCCGGTGTACCGCCTGTCGGCAAAGCTGTGGTCGTCCCGCCGAAGCCCGTGGTCCCGCCGAAACCGAGGGTGCCGCCCGTGGCCGTGGTTCCCCCCGTGGCCGTGGTTCCCCCCGTGGCCGTCGCGCCACCCATGTCGCCCATGCCGCCCGTGCTGGTGGCTCCGCCATTTGCGGTGGTACCGCCCGTTTGCGACGTTGTCGAAGAGTCTTCCCCGCACCCCCACGCCACCACGCCGATCGCAGCCAACATCAAGAGCGAAAGAGAGGTAGTGCGCACGACGGTACTCCTTCCCGGCTAGTCATTGCGATGCCCGGCATCGATAAGCTAGCATCACCGTTGCGGCCAACACGACCAAAAGGGATGGCGCGCAACATCGCTTCATTGCGCCTGCAAAAGTCGATGTTGTCTGTACTTGTGTGATCTGTTTCGGTTCAACGGCCTACACCACGAGTGACCCGCGATGACCTGCTCCTGTACGAAGGCGACCTGACGCGCACGCGGGGCTGCTGCTCTCCCGGCAGCCGCGCTCCGTACTCGATGCCGTGGTCGGGCGACGCTTCCCGGCGGCTCGAGCTCGCACCGGAAGGGCTCGACCGAGTCGATGCCTACATCGACGGACGCGCTGCGCGCAGCGTCACTGCACGCAACGACGGTCGACCGATTCGCGGTGGCCCGATCGGCGACTCAAGTGCCAACGGGCTCGAGCTGCGTGGTTCGCGGGCGGATGTACATGCGCACGTGCATCGAGTGACGCTCGAAGCAGGCATGCGAACGATCGCCCTACGAACGCTGCGCCGAAGGTCCGTGTGCGCGTCGGTGCGCTGGGCGCAGTCGTGTTTCGGCCACGCTGCGAGCAGGCCCATCCGACCGGTCCACAGGACCGGCACCGTCGCTGCCGCTCGAGACTCCGCGGCCACTGCCTTCGGCTCTTTTTGATGGCTGCCACCGTCCCGTGGACTCCCTCGACAGGCCCAGCGTATAACTGGCCGATCCCCATGGGCGACCACAGGACCCTCGGAACCACGGTGCCTGGCGCGAGCACGCACGGAACCACCGGCCGCAGCACCCCCTACGGAGTCATCTGGGTATTCCCCATCCCGAACACGCTCACGACGCCGTTCGTAGGGACACGCATCCTATTGGGGCGCGGTGAGGCCTGCAACGTGGTGCTCGAAGGAGCCGAGATTTCGCGGCAGCACGCGGAGCTTCTGCGCATTGGATCCGAATGGGTCGTTCACGACCTCGGCAGTCGCAACGGCGTCCATGTCGATGCACAGCGCGTCGAGCAATCGGTCTTGCGTGTCGGCAGCGTGCTGCGTCTGGGGGAGTGGGTCGGGATCGTGCGGCCCTTCGAGGCCGGCCCCGAAAGCGGTCCTTCGTCTTTCCGGCAATTGGCTCCTGGGCTCTACGGCGGCGCACAGCTGCAGGCTGCCGTGATGGACGCTGAGCGGGCTGCGCGGAGCGACGTTCGCATCGTGATCCAGGGTGAGACGGGGAGCGGCAAGGCGCGACTGGCCCAAGCCATCCATCACTGGAGCGGTCGCACCGGCGAATGGGTGGCGGCCAACTGCGCGGCGCTGTCCAAAGACGCCATGGAGGGCGAGCTATTCGGCTACCGCAAGGGCGCATTGGCCGGCGCCGACCGCACCTACCTCGGGCGCTTTCGAGCTGCGCAGGGTGGCACACTTCTACTCGACGAAGTGACCGAGATGCCGCTGTGCGTGCAACCCAAGCTGCTGCGCACGTTGGAGGAACGGGTCATAGTACCCGTCGGCGAATCCGTCGCAGTGCCCGTCGATGTTCGGGTCATCGCAGCCAGCCAAGAGCCATTGCAGCGGGCCGTCGAGCAGCAGCGTCTTCGTGCCGATCTCTGTGCGCGATTGGCCGGGCTTACCATCGCCGTACCGCCGCTGCGCGAGCGCCGCGAGGACGTACCGGGACTGTTCGCCCAATTGCTGCAACGCCATTGGGACGGACCCTTGCCTGCCGTGGATCCTCGTCTCGTGGAGTGCCTGTGCTGTCATCATTGGCCCTACAACGTCCGCGAGCTCGATCAATTGACGCGCTATTTGGCCGAGGCTCGTTCACAAGAGACGGTGCTGCGCCGCGCACACTTGCCGAAGACCATGCAGTATGCCGAAGTCCACAAGCAGCCAGCGAGCAACGGCGAGGCATTCGACGACGGCGCGGTGCGCCAGGCGGTGGTCCGCCAGGAACTGGAGAAGCGACTTCAGCGCGACAAGGAACTGGAATCCCTGCGGAGGGCACTGCGCCTGTGTCGCGGCAACATCACC
>JAFGIS010000632.1 GCA_016929495.1 Polyangiaceae bacterium
GACTGGACACAAGCAAGCCTGACGAGGGTCTGGAAATCGGATCCGTGGTGCAGCCGGTAACATGGTCCGGAAACACCTTCGGCATCCATGCCACCGAGTCTTTCGAACCCACCCCGGAACGCCCAGACGGCTGGCAAAGTAGGTTGCTTGCCCAGTGGGACACTACCGATAATTTCAGCAACGAGCTTCAACGTTCGGCCACGTTGTGGTTCTACTTCGACCTGTGGAACAAGAAGGATTACTGGGGGAAGTACCATGATTCTGGCCCCTACGGACTCGAGGCGGTGGACCTCTTCCTTACCGACACACACGGCGATACAACCACGACGGATTCCAGATGGGCGATGTGGAACCGTGATTCCTTGGCGGAATCGGGCGACATGCGCCTGGGTGAATGTTTGAGTGGACGGCCGGGGCTGAGCATATTCGCTACAATCGCCTGCAAGACGCTGCAATGGAACAGCTACACCGTTGCCCGGTGGGAACCCGTTTTCATGGGCGGGCTTCGCATCGCGCTGGGTAGCCATGATGCAATCAAGAATGTGTCAGGGGGTGGGACCGAGTGGATCGCAGCCCAGTTTGCCGTCCGGCTTCACCAGAACTGGTCCATCAAGGCGGCGTGGATCAGTGGCCTGTCGTCTTCGTCCTATGACAATGACTCCGCGGCGCTCGTTACGGGAACGGACTCGGCAGACTGTCTTGATCGTCTGCGGCACATGACATGGTACAATTTCAAAACCTATGATCGAAGGGGCGATGCCGCGCGCCAGGCCCCTGGCATAGTCAACCACTGGTGCATAGCGTACCGAACCAACGGGTAGTAAGGAGGGACCAGATATGCGACGTTTCATGTTGGCAGCAGTCGTCCTTGCGTTTGTGTCAGTCCCTTCCCTCACCTTCGCCGAGGGCGCGCCTCAGCGGGATTCGGTGAGGGCCAGTTCGGAGCAGGCTGGACTGGGCCGGAGTGCCCTTCCCCTCCTCAAGCGCAGAGCTGGTCCTGGGAACGAGTCCCGGCTCCAAGCGTGGCAGGATGGATTGGATGGGTTCGCGCACCTGAGCGGCAAAGCTCAGCAACGAGCCGGCGACGATTGGATCTCCATCGCTTCCGATACTGGGTGGTTTCTGTCGGTGGCGGCTCGCGGAGACCATTTCGACTACCTGAATGATGCTCTCGCCAATGCTTCCGTATGGGACGAGGCGCCGCCGACGCCCCTTGACGCCCTGATCTCGCAGGCAGCCGACGTCGCGGAAGGCCCCGTTGCTGGATTGCTGGGATACTCGCCGCGGGAGAAGCTCGTTCCGTTCCAGGTCTCGAGAGAAATGCTGGGGCTTCGTGGCAATGACGGCAAGCTCTTGGCAGAGACCGTTGCGGTGAACATCCTAGAGTACATTCGCCTCATTGATGGGGTGCCAGTGTTGGGTCGGGGGTCGAGAGTACGAATCGGGGTCTCACCTCAGGGCGAGTTGGTGTCGGTCGACGTCACCTGGTCACGGCTAGACGTCGTGAAAGGCTCGCAGCGGGAGGTGGTTTCCGTCGGTGCACTGCTCGAGCGACAGGCGCAGCTGGCCGCCGCACACGGCATCCCGGCGACTGCAACGCGAACGAAGTTCGAATGTGGGTATCTGGACAATGGACAAAGCTCTGTCGTTCAACCGGGCTGTCAAGCCGCGTTCAAGTACGAGAACAACGGCGCCACTGTAGTAAGCGAGGTGTGGGTGCCCGCCATGAGGACGCCCGTTTCGGATGCTACATGGCCAGAGCTAGCAAGAATGCGGCAGGGTGGGCCTGACGACGGCTGAGGTGACCCCATCCTGGCGGAGCCAGAAACCCAACAGGGAGCTTGGCCGTCAGGCGTCAGGCATCGGCAATCAGCCCGATCGAAGGTCCTTGCTGCTGAAGCCTGACGCCTGAGGCTTGACGGCCAGCGCTGCAGCCTGACCCACGCATTATCCGATGCAAATGCAGCCAGCTTGGATCATGATCAACGAGCGTCCACCGCACGCGGGGAGGGAGTGGACGAACACGATGGCGTGCTGCCGCTTGGCTCCGGACCCGACGCGCTGCCCCGTGCATGGCCGCGTTTCGAAGTCGCGCCATCGACGAGGTGCCTACTCGATTGGGGTGGCGTTGAGGCCATCGCCGCACCAGCACGAGAGGAGAAGTCGCCCTGAACGCACGGGATGGACGCCCCGAGCGGCATGCCGGTCTGGAACGCGCAAAGGGCCACGAAGACATCCCGCTGGCTGCGGACTCCGACCTTCCGGAAGATGCGGTTCCAGTAGGTGCTCACGGTCGCTCGACTGCAGCCGAGCTCGCTGGCGGCTTCGTCGTTGTTAGACCCACGAAACGCGCTCAACAGGAGCTGCTTCTCGCGCGGGGCGAGTCGGTTGCAGCTGGCGAAGGAGCTCAGCTTCTGGGTGAGGGCCCGCACTCCTACGATGGTGATGTATTCGAGGAGTGACTTCGCATCGTAGGGTTTGGGAAGGTACGACCATCCCAGCGACAAGTAGTTGACGACCGTCCGAGCGTTGGCAGGGGCCCCCGTGAGTACGGCCACCGCACGCGGATATCGCCTCGATAGGCTGCAGAGAGCGTCTGTGGGGAGGACGTCGGGGTGGCCGTCGTCGACCACGACCGCCAGGCAGGACGCGGGCCCCGCGTCGGCTGCGAATTGCAGCGCCGCCCTGGGCGAGGTGAAACCCTGGGCGTGCCTTCCGAAGTCTTGGAGCTGGCGCGTCAGCGTCTGCAGCGCGTTGATGTCCCGGTCGACGAGCAGCACGAAGGGTGAAGCTTGCCGTTCCATGACCAGTCTGTTCGCCTTCACCTCGCACCCCGCTGGGCCCGGAGCTCGCTCCGGCTCAGCCACGCCACTCGCCGATGCCAAGCACGGAGCGTGCCAGCGCGTCGGTGTGACGAGGGTGATGACGCCGTGCAGACGTACTTGGCGGCATTCGCTTGCCGCAAGGCACTCTGTTCGGCCGAGCGTGAGCTCCCGATGCGGCTCGGATCTGCGCATTTGCGCGCGCAACCGCGCGTGCCCGCGCAAATGCACAGCTGCCGGCAATCGCCTCCACACCGCGCAGCGGTCCGCGGCCGATTGCATGGCCGCCCACGAACCATCCGCGCTCGCCTGTGATGGTGGACAGCTCGTAAGAACCCCAACCCCGGTCGCCTCGCTTGCTCGTGTTGACCATGATACCCGAACAGACGGCCGGTAATCCTGGACCCACCGACCGCCACCTCCGTCCGCCGGCAATGGGCTGGCCTTGGCCGTCGAACAGAGGGTCAAGCAGAATCCGGTTGGATTCCGAGCGCACTATGGCACGCTTGTTGGCTAGGTCTCGGCCTCGAGGTTGAACTGGGAAGGATGTGATGCCCGTGAGTTCGGCAGGACACGGGAGTTGGCGTTTCGCCATCGGTGTCATGTTGCTCCTAGGCACGGTGCGATGTGCGGAGGTCCTCGACGCCGACTTCCATGAGCGAGGCGGACAGGCGCCGCCCGACATCTCCGCTGGCGCGGCCGGCCTTGACGCTGCCGCAGGAGCAACGGCCGGCACCGAGGCGGGCGGTGCCACC
>JAFGIS010000633.1 GCA_016929495.1 Polyangiaceae bacterium
CAGGGGGGTTGAACACGGTGTTCCAGGGGGCGCAGGCGGCGGGGCAGGCGGCGTACGACGCCGGGGTGCGTGCGGGCCCGGCGAGCGGCGGGGGGCTGTTGAATGGGCCGGGGGCGCCTGTGGACACGAGTGGGTACTTGGCTGAAGGTCCACGGCCCGGCAGCCAGGCGTACCTCCTCAACGAGATGACGAAGCAAGTTCCGAACACATATGACGGATTGTGGGGACCCATCGGCGAGGGCATGGCCATAGCCACGGATCTCGCGCCCATGCCCGCCGGCCCGGGGAAGGTTCGTCTTCTGGCTCGGTTTGGGGCGTGGCTCAAGAGGGTGCTGCGGATCGGGAAGGCTGCAGAGGCGGTAGCGCGCGGGACGACAGTGCTAGGACACCACCCAGAGTATCTGGAGAGGGCCGCTGAGCTGGGGGCGCGGCGGTTCAACATCCCGACTAGGGTCTGGAACAAGATGAGCGCGGCGGAGCAGTGGGCCGCGAATCAGAGGTTCTTGGATCGACTGATTGCGCGTGGTGACCGGGTTGTTCTTTCGACGCCAGCGGCGGAGGCACGAGCAGGAAGCTTCTTTGCGAGGGAGCTCCAATACCTCAAGTCGCATGGGTACACGCTGAACCCACAGGGGACCATGCTGTTACCACCCTAAGGAGCCGATGATGGCGGTGAATCCACTTGTTCAACACGCGGCGAATCTACTGAGAGCAGCGGGCTTCGATGACGTCGAACTGAAGTGCGAGAAGTACGACACGCAGCACTTCGGGAATGCTGAAGCGGTGTTCAGAGTCGGGTCACTGCTCATCCGATTTCAGCGAGAACGGGCCCAGGATTTCGTGGATCTGGCATCGCCTTCGCGCCCCGAGGAGTTCCATCAGTTCGACGATGTGGACATTGCAATGGGCTGGAAGTCGGTCGAGGCGGTGCTTGCGAAGAGGGAGCCTGAGGACTTGGGAAGCGTACTGACTCGGCTTGCGCGGAACTTTGCTCACCTAGAGGAAGCGTTCTCTGGCGAGCAGGAACGCTTCACGCGAGCACGAGTTGAGAAAGCTGCCAAGAGCCGTGGAGAGGCATTTGTCGCACGCCTGCGGCGGTGACCCTGTCGTGGCGCAGCGGTGTGTCCTGCTGCACCGATTCCTGGCTAACGAATCTCGACGGTTTTGCCGAGCGACGAACTCGCTCGACGCGGCTTGCGGCCCTGTCCGATGAGCCCGAGAGCTGCACACCCATTCAGGCCGATACAGCGCAGGACAAACCCGTCGCGATGGCGCCCGCGGCGCCTGCCGACTACGCCTTTTGACGGGCTCCTTCAGCCGGACGAGCGCTGCCGGTCCTTGCTTGTCGACCCGCCGGACCCAGGTCGCGATGGTCTCGGGCGTCGTAGCCAGCGTCTCGGCCGTCTGCTCGACGTTCCAGCCGCGACCAGCGCCCGAGCAATGGCGATTCGGAATGTGACGAACGAATCAGCGAAGTGGCGCTCAGGCCGCGACGCCGAGCGGATAGTCCGGACTTTCCCCTGGGGCCGAGGGGGGAAAAGCGCGGGCCCTTTCCGCGACGACGAACGCATAGCAGCACAGGACCACCGATACATGGTGGTGCCATCCTGGGAACGAACTGTTGCCGTCCAAATTGACATCGTACGCCGCCACAGAACTGAGGTCGTAGCGATCCGAGCGGTCGACCGCGGTGAGATCGCAAATGTTGCCCTGGGCGGTCGTAGCCTGCGGAGCAGCTACGATGGGCAGGGCCACGAGCGGACGAAGGGCAAACATCGGTGCGATGCGAGGGGTGCGGTTCCGGTGGCGTGTGTGCGAGAAACATGAGAGGACGGACGACGTGAAAAGCGAAGGGCGGGCACCCGTGAGAGCACCCGCCCGTGGTTGATGCGATCTCGTTGTGACCGGTCTGGGTCAGAACGGGAGATCGTCGTGATCGTCATCCTGGTGTTGCCAGCCGACGTCTACGAGCAAGCGCTCGTAGGCGTCGGCCATGGCGCAGAGCTCAGCGCCGCGGACGAGCAGAGAGCAAGCCAGAGCGGTCGTTCTGGCCTCTGTGGCGGACGGGAACGGGGCGTGTCTGAGCAGGGGGTGCTTGCCGAGCAGGGCCTGCTCGGTCAGGGTGAGTGCGACGCGCAAGAAGGCCAGCTGGGCGCGCTCGGGGACGCGCAGCAGGTCGAGGTCGTCTGGGAGGCGTACGTAGGGTCCTGTCATCATGGCGTGGCTCATTGCAGTCGGTCGTCATCACGTTCGAGCTCAGCCGCCAGTACGGTGGGCAGTCGTTGGGGGTCCTTCCTTCGGCCACGACACCGACTCCGGTCGTGCCAGCGTCTTGCCGAATAGAAACTTCAGGGCAGCGAAGTGCTGGCGCAGTCGCTGCGGTCCCACCTTGCTCTGCTCGAGCTTGGCCACCCAGGCGCGCACCTGCTCTTGGTCGGCCTGGCCCGGCTCCCAGCAGAACTGGGCAAAAAGGCCGATACATTCCAGGTACGTCTTCCGAGTCTTTTCAGCGTAGCCAGCTAGTCGCAAATCCTGCACCATCTTGTCGCGTAGCATGAGGATCTCCTTGGTTGGCGGTGGTTGCGACACCGCTGACCCAGGAGGCCTCTATGCGCGCCGGCTCGCTACTGTACGGACGTCACCCTTCGGTTGTCCGCGAGTTTCGTGCCGTTCCCCATCCAATTCGCGATCCGCTCCTGCGTGCCACACCCGCCGCGAAGCGGCTTTGTCCAACGGGTAGTTTCCGGGGCTGGGCGCCGCGCGGGGTGCCCAGATTCGACGTAACGTCCCAACCACGTCTGGGCCGGCCGCGTGGCACACCGCCGTGGCACACCGTGGCACAGTGGTCTCGAGCTTCCCGACCCGCTTGGCCGAGGTCCTGAACGGTTTTTTGGCGGACTACGACTCGACAGCGGTGGCCTCGACGGCTGTGGGCGTGCGGCACGGAGATTGCTGCGCCGTGAGCCATCATGATGGACACGTCGTTCGTTCCGGGATGGAGCGTTGGATTGCTGGTAGGTGCGATGGGGGCCTGTGCGCTCGCATGCAGCGGCTCGGATCCCCTTGCCCCGGACGACGGCGCCACCGAGCCGGGATTGGGTGGTGCTGCAGCGGCTGCCGGACAGGGCAGGTCGAGCAGCGGCTCGGATCCCGCTGCCCCGGACGACGGCGCCACCGAGCACGGATTGGGTGGTGCTGCAGCGGCTGCCGGACAGGGTGGG
>JAFGIS010000634.1 GCA_016929495.1 Polyangiaceae bacterium
ACCAAGGGCTACCCGCCTAGCGTCTTCGCGGCGCTGCCGCGTCTGCTCGAGCGCGCGGGAACGGGTTCGGGCGCTGGAACCATGACCGCCTTGTACACAGTACTGGTGGAGGGCGACGACCTCACGGACCCCATCAGCGATGCGGTGCGAAGCATCCTGGATGGCCACATCGTGATGTCGCGCCAGCTGGCCGAAAAGGGCCACTATCCGGCCATCGACGTACTGCAAAGCATCTCCCGCCTGGCCACCGAGGTGGCCCATCCCCAGCAGCTTGCTGCGGCAGGCGCGCTCAGGGAGCTGCTTTCGGCCTATCGAGAAGCCGCTGATCTGATCCAGGTCGGTGCCTATCAAGCAGGCAGCGATCCGCGGGTGGAAGCCGCTCTCAAGGCTATGCCCCATCTCGACGGCTTCCTCCGCCAACGTACCGCAGAGCGCACCAGCGCGGCAGAAACGCTGGCGCGACTGCAGACACTCAGTCGTTTTGCTGACACCGGACGCGGGCCATGACTTCACGAAGAAAGCGTCTCGACAAAGTCGTCAAACACCGGGAGCGTCAACTCGAGAACAAGGTCCAGGCTCTTCAGCAGAGCCGCAATGCCCAGGCGGCCGCGGCGGAACGCGCCCACCAGGAGCGACAGATGCTCCGGCAAGCAGCCGAGTACCGTGAGGCACTGACGCGCCAAGTGGTTCAGGTAGCCGACCTGGCGGCCGCCAGCCAATGGGTCGAGGCGAGGACCGGCCATTTGCAGCACGCGCACCACCAACTGGCGCGCGCCGACGCTGTGGTCGAACGTGCGCAGCAGAGCACGCTGGCGGCCCGCAACGAGCTCAAGCGCGTGGAGCTGCTCGACAGCCGACTGGCACGCTTCGAGCTCAAGCAGAACGAGGGAGAGGAGCGCAAGGCGCAGGACGAACACTGCGCGCGCCAGGTCGTTGCGAAACGCCGCTCCTCCGCGGACCCGCCATGAAAACCAGTCCTCTCTCCAACGCGCACGATGAGCGCAACACGGTCTCCGAGGACGACATGCGGCGCCGATGTCACCAGGCCGAGGTCGAACGCTGGTCGGCCATGCTCTGCGACATGGTGGCCGGCAGATCGGCCTCTGTCCCGTTTTCCATGGACGTCCCGGGATCGCCAGACACTTGGCGGCGCGGCGTTGGTCAGATGACGCCGGTGCGCCCCGGTTTCGGACAGCCCGGAATCGGTCAGCCGTGCGATGCGTCCGGTGACGCGGCGGGGGCCGACAGGGTGAACGAGCCAGGACGCGTGCAAATGCGCGTGGATAGCGAACAGCTGGGCGAGGTGGCCATAGTTGTCGAGCGGCGCGAAGGCGGCGTGCGCGTGGTCATCGGTTCTGCGGACGCCAAGGCCCTGGCACTGTTCGGAGCCGAGCGAGAAACGCTGATGCAGGCGCTCGCGACGGTCGGTCTCGCCGTGGAAACAGTCCGGGTCGTGCAGCTGCAGCCCATCGGCACTGTTCTTGCTCAGCCCCTAGCGTTCCCAAGAGGCCGACGGGTCCGAGGGGACTCTGGCAACGGTTCGGATCGAGGTTTGCAGCAGAAGAGGTCGAAGCGGCTCGACGTTACGGGATGACGAACGATGACTGACGCGATCCAGGCCACCACGACGACGTCGTCGGCGTTCGCGACGCAAGAAGCGGTCGAGCAGAACCTCGATCGAGACGACTTCTTGAAGCTCCTGGTGGCGCAGCTCCGGCACCAGGACCCGCTGGAGCCTCAGGACAACTCGGAGTTCGTCGCCCAGCTTGCCCAGTTCTCTTCGCTCGAGCAAGTCACGGCCATCAACGATCGGCTGGATCTGTTGAGCACTCAGTCCCGCGGTCTGGCCAACACCGAGACGGTCAACCTCGTCGGCAAGGAAGCCACGGTGCGCGGATCGATGGTCACGGCGAAGGGCAGTGGCACCGCGGTCCCCGTCAACTTCACGCTCGAAGGCAACAGCGACGCCACGACGGTCTTCATTCAAGACCAGAACGGACGCACGGTCCGAACGATCGACGTCGGCGCCCACGCGAGCGGGCTCGTCCAGCTGACCTGGGATGGCCGCGACAACACGGGCCTCGTGCAACCGGCAGGTAGCTACAAGGTCAGCGTCAGAGCCACCGTCGGCGAGGGGACTCCGGTCAGCGTGTCCCAGCAGACGCAGAGCACGGTCGAGGCCGTATCCTTCGACCAAGGCTACCCGGTGCTGCATCTGGCGAACGGGGTCAGTGTTCCAGTTTCCGACCTTCTCAGGGTCGATTCTCCACCCAGTAACCCATAACCCAACGAACAATCACCGATAGACATAGGAGATCCTCATGGTTTTGCGTGCAATGTACTCAGGCGTTTCAGGCCTTCGCGCTGAGGGCGAGGCCCTCGGCGTCGTCGGCGACAACATCGCCAACGTCAACACCGTCGGCTTCAAGAGCCAGCGCGCTGTATTCCAGGATGTGCTCGGCCACTCGATTCTGGCCGGCACAGGCTCGTCCCTGCCGGGCTCCGGCGTGCGTGTCGGCGACATCCAGCAGATGTTCACCCAGGGATCGCTCGCCAACACGGGCATCGCAACCGACTTGGCGCTCAATGGCGACGGTTTCTTCGTCGTCAATGGCACCGTGGACGGCGTGTCGGCGAACTTCTTCACTCGTGCGGGCCAGTTCGAGATCAACAACCAGGGCTACCTGGTGAATCCCAACGGTTTGCAGGTTCAAGGCTACGCCGCCAATCCTGACGGAACCTTCCAGGCCAGCATCTCCTCGATCCAGGCTCCCACGTCGGCCATCCAGCCGCATGCCACGGAGAACGCGGAGATCACCGCCAATCTCGACTCGTCAGCGGTGATTCCGACCAATCCGTTCGACATCACGGATCCCGCCAACACGGCCAACTTCTCTTCGACCATGACCGTGTACGACTCACTCGGCAATGCGCACACCATGGACGTGTACTTCGTCAAGACCGCCGACAACACGTGGGACTGGCACGGGGTCATCGATGCCGGAGACCTCGGCGGCACGGCCGGCACCAATCAAGAGGTTGGCACCGGGACCTTGACGTTCACCACCGATGGTGCCCTGGACGCCGTTTCGGCCACCACCGTGACCGCGGACTTCACGGGCGCCACTGCCGGCCAGGTGGTCACACTGGACTTCGGGACCGCCATCGCCGACGGCGGCACGGGTCTCGACGGCACCACGCAGTTCGCCTCTCCGTCCAATGTCTCGTCTCAGTCGCAGGACGGCTACTCATCCGGCGACTTCTCGGGCGTGCAGGTGGACGGCACCGGCGTGGTGATGGGCCTGTACACCAACGGTCAGAAGATCGCGATCGGGCAGCTCGCCATCGCCAAGTTCCGCAACAACGACGGCTTGGGCCGCGCTGGACAGAACCTGTGGATCGACACACGCGAGAGCGGTGCGGCGGCCATGGGCACTGCTGGCAGCGGTGGCCGCGGCGCCGTGTCGTCGGGAACACTCGAAAGCTCCAACGTCGATCTGGCCGAGGAATTCGTCGGTCTCATCCAACATCAACGCTCCTTCGCCGCCAACTCCAAGACGATCACGACTGCGGATGAGATGCTGCAGGAGCTGATCAACATCAAGCGTTAATACTAGTAGCACTATTGCAAGGTGATGCTCGTTGGCCTCAGAGGGTTACATGTCTGACGAGGCTGTACAGCCAGCAGCGGTGGAGAGCAGGCCGCGCAAGCGGTGGATCGGGATCCTGGTCGTCCTGGCGCTCGTTCTGGGCGCTGGGACGGCCGGGGCCCTGGTCGGTCCCCGCCTGGCGTCTCGGATTGCCGGACCCGCGGCAGCCAAGACTGCCGAGGAGTCGCAACCCGACGACATACCCCCACCGCTCGAGCTCGAGGCGCTCGTGGTGGACGTGCGCGACGGTGACGACGGCGTCCACCATCTCAAAGTGGGATTGGCCCTCGAGATCGCGGCGGATGCCTCACCGGAACACGTCAAGAACCTCGTCCCTCGCGGCCGCGAAGCTGCGATCGCCTATCTTCGCTCGAAATCCGTGGATGAGCTCACGGGGTCGAAGCGGTTCGCCACGGTTAGCCAAGAGCTCAGTGCGTCAGTGATGCGCGCCTTTGGCAGGAAACACGTCAAACGCGTGGTCATCACCGACTTCGTCTCACAATGAAGCCAGAACGCCAAGCCGGACCGCCCAAACGACAGAGCACGTTGCCGCCGGGGCCGGGGCCAGGCGCGGGGGCACCAAAGCTGGTGGATCTAACCGGCCGAGAGCGGCACTTGCGTGCCGCCATGCAGGCGATGGCGCTGGTCGCCGAGCGCTTCTGCCGTGCCGCACGAAGAGCACTACCCTTCATGGTGAGGCAGAAAGCCCAGCTGGTGGCGCAGCCGGTGTCGATCCTCAGCCCCACCCGTCAGCACGAGGACGGCCCGAGCTTCGATGTGTATCTCGAGGCCGAGGAAATGCCGGCGTGGGGTATGATGACGCTCAACGCACCGGCACTGCGGCTCGTGCTGGAAGGCTCTCTCGGAGCGCGCGCCGCGAGCGCCGCTGACGTCGGATCCGATCTGACGTTGGCCCAGCGAGCGCTCATCGCTCGGGTGGCGCGCGACATCGCCCAGCGCTTCGCCGATGTGGTTCGCGATGAGGTGGGTTTGACCCTCAGCATCGTCTCGGCCCAGGCCCGTGCAGCCGATGAACCCAGCGAACGCGCGACCCCCGATGGTCTGCGCGTGGACTGCACGTTCGAGTCGATAGCAGCCGAGGCCGCCATCGGCATCATCATCGGCGCCGAGGCGCTCGAGCTGGCTGCGCGCGACAACGAGGAGGACGCGGAGCACGCGAGCGACCCACGAATGGCCGAGGCGCTACGTGAGGTGCGTATTGAAGTCGTCGCTGAGCTCGGAAGCGTCGAGCTCGGCCTGAAGCACGTCCTCGGACTGAAAGTGGGCCAGGTCATCCGCCTCTCGACAGCCGTCGACGACCCCATCGTCGTCAAGGTGGCTCGCATGCCCAAGTTCGCCGGCAGGCCTGTGGTTTCGCGGGGTCAGGTCGCGGTCGAAATTCGGGGTAGGCTTGGGGAGTAGAGGTGGGTCGCAGCCCGGGGTCGTTGGCGTCGGAGGCGGTCCGGGACCGGTGCGCCGATTCGGCCGGTCTGTTCGGCCGACAGTAGCCCCTCCCAGGCCAGCGGATTGCATTGGACGGGCCGCCGAGCTAGTCTGCGGGCATTCACAGCGTGTTAGGTGACCGTCTGGCTGCTCTCTCGTTCATTGAGGATGCGGTAGTCGTTCGTCCAAGCAGGATCCTGTGATGCGGCGCGCAAACGCCGCAACTGATGCGTGAGTGCGTCGCGTGTCAGGTGACCGAAACCGCCTCCGCCAGGAGGCTCCCGACAGAGAGCAGTGCATGAACAACCGACTATACGTGGGCAATCTTTCTTTTCAGACCAGCGAAGAAGAGGTCGTGCGGACCTTCTCGCAGGTGGGCGAGGTGACCGAAGCGACGCTCGTGCTCGACCGCGAGACCGGACGTTCGCGTGGCTTTGCTTTCGTGGTGATGGCCAGCGACGCCGACGCGCAGAAAGCCATCTCCGAGCTGGATGGCGCTGACCTGGACGGTCGCCCCCTTCGCGTCAACATCGCGGAGGAGCGCAAGCCGCGTGGCGGTGGCTTCGGCGGCGGCGGCCGTGGCGGCGGTGGCTTCGGCGGCGGCGGCGGCCGTGGCGGCGGTGGCTTCGGCGGCGGCGGCCGTGGCGGCCGTGGTGGCCGCGGTGGTGACGATCGTCGCAATCGCTGGTAGTCCGCTCGGTCGTGCTGCCTCGGGTGCGAGGCGTCGTCTGCCGATGCCTCGCGCCCGCTAGCACACGGTTTCACCAAGAACGATGACCGACCCTGAGGGGGTACCGTGGGGCAAACGAGGCGGTCCGGGACCGCAAGCGTCGCCAGGGGGGCCCGCTGGGGCGGCGTCTTCGCCTCTCGGCTCCATGGAGACGCGCGTTACTCTCGCAGATACGTGTCTCCTGCGCATGCAACGAAGACGGTCGAGCCCTGAGCGGGAACATTGCGCCCCACGAATCGCAACAAGCGTTTCTCGGAATCTCTGCACTGCTCCATGAGCTTCGGGTTTCCGATCCGCTGGTCGGCAGTGTCGGCGACGTAGCAGTAGCCGACGACGTCTTCTAGTTCGCTCGGGTCGTTTTGGCACCGATCGCGGTTGGCGCCGTCGAGAGCCTGGAGCTTGCACAGGCGGAAGCCCTCGCACGAGCTCGTGCCTGCGCCGCAGCTGCCTGCTTCCCGCAGGTGATCACGGACTGCGTCGGCAAGCTTCTGGTCATCATCTTTGTTGGGGTCGATGGCGTCGCGGCCCTCGGGACAACCCGCAGCCGCGGCGTAGCCTCCGGGCGGGGTGGCTTCGACGATCTGGCACGGGAGCTTGTGGGTCTGTTGGTCGTAGGACAGCCGTCTCGGCAAGCAGCGACCCTCGATTCTCTCCTTGAGGCGGTCGACGATCGCGTTGACGGCCGGGTTGTAGCCGTAGTTGGCATCGTTCTCGTCCGCATCGAGCACCTTGGGACAGATGGATGCGACGATGGAGTTGTCACCATAGCGCTTCAGCACGTCCAGGTGGCGAAGTCCCGGGTAGGCCTTGGCTCTCGATTGCACGGTGCTGTACCCGTTCGGCCCCTGACACAGCGGCTTCTTGCGCGCGTTGACCGCGACCAGATCCGCGCTCTCGTCGTAGCAGTCGCACGTCGATTCGCCGATGGCCAAACAGTCGCGGACCTCGTCTCCCAATAGGGGGGCCAAGTCGAACACACATGCATACTGGAGGTCTTCCATCTTCACTGGAGACCACTCGTGGCCATTGATCGGATTGGCGTCCGGGGAGACGGATTCGGGCGGGGCAGGGGCGACACCGGTGATCGGATGAGGGACGCCATCGAGGCGCGGCTCTACGCTCTCGCGCATCAACGTGTCGACGGGCGGCGAGTACGGGCTCTCGGCCGTGCCGGGTTCTCCCAGGATGAGACGCCAGTCCAGCTCGCTCGAGACCTTGAACTCGAGCTTGCCCGGTTCGTTCACGGTCTCGGTGGTCGCCAAGTCCTGCCAGGGGACGCCGACGATGCCCGCCAGGAACACGATATCCGGCTCGCGCTCGGCGGGGACCGTCACGCCGGCCTGCGAGGCCTGCAGATGGGTGTAGAGGGGATTGCGAACGCGCTTGCCCACACCCGCGAGGCAGTCGTCCCCCAGCCCGAGCTCCTGGGCCCTGCGGCACTGGCAGTCGGCATCGCCGAAGGGGGAGTCCGGACACAGCTCCTTGCTGTCGAGAGCCGTGGAGTAGCGTGACGTCGGGTACAACAGATCGACTCCGAACCTGCGCTTCTGGTCCCAGCAGCGCAGGTTCGGATTGTCCGTGGGAGCGGATTGACAGGCCGGGTCGGTACCGAGCGCCGGACACCCGTCCGGCGCCACGGCATACCCACAGTACGTACAGCAGCGGTCATTGGGGTCCCTTGCGCAGGCGCTCGTTCCCGCCTGCATCTTGTCGCTTGCGACCAGCCAGCCATAGCCGGAATCCTGGACCGAGCAGTCGTTCTCATCCGTCAACATCACGATCGCGACCAGCGAATCCGAGCGCAAGAACGCCTTGCGTTGGTCCAAGATGACCTGGTCCACCCCCTGGCGTTGGACGGTATCGTCCGCCCCCTTGGTCACTTGAAGCGGCGGGGCGGGGTCGATCAAGAAGCGGTACCAGGACTCGAGCGACGCCTCGTAGCCACAGCCGTGCTCTCCGGCCGCAACGACGTGGTTCTGGAAGTCCTCGATCATCGGGTCAAGGCGCCTCTCCCCGCGCGGCTCGGGCCTACGCGGGTCGTCGTCGGCTCGGTTGTCCCAAACGAGAAAGCGCAGGTTGTTCGTACCGGAGAGGTCGGGGACGTCCGGACGGTTCTCATCGCTGATCAGGTGGGCCCGGTCGTTCACCTCGGGCTTGCCCTCGCAGACGGTGCCGTAGCCGTGATCGCCCAGGCTCGAGCTCACGACGGCGATGTGCACATCGCTGACGGGCGTGAACTCCCGGCGTGCGTTCGGAGGACAGGCTGAGTCTGGACCGTCCACTTCGTTCGCCAACCCAGTTGTCACGTCGATGCACGGCGGATTGAGCAGTCGCTGCAACAGTGTCGGCACAGCTCGCGAAAGCAAGCGTTGCTTGTCCTGCATCGAGCGGGAGTTGTCGATCATGAACAGCAGATCGATTCGGTCGATTCCGGACCGAACCATCTGGTCCACGAAGACGTTGCTGGTGTGCGGCTCCTCAGGGGCAACGGGCCTGTCCAGGCAGGCTCCAACGACTACGACCGAACACGTCCAGAAGACGAGCACGAGTGCGGGGCGTGCTCGGCGCACTCCGTGACACAATCGTCGCGTGGCCAGAGCCCTATTCGGTTGCATGACGAGATCCTCCTTGAATTGAGCGCGAGCCGTCTCGCGGCTCCCACAGCAGACGTGAGCCTCGGGAGTGTCGCGCCACCCCGACCAGAAATTCGGATTCCCAGGTCGACCCTGAGCTCTCGTCAGAACCGGGATCCGCGGCCCAGACCGGAGCTCAATCGACGCGACTTGCAACAAGCATACCGTCAGCGCTGACGGTCCCGACGTGCAGCAACATGCGCCAGGCGCCAAACGAGTTGGCGCATCGCCGTCGATGGCTGCAACCGAGCTGTCGATCTGCCGTGCAAGCGGGCCCGAGCGTTCCGTGATGGGCCGCCGCTCGAGCAGCAAGACTCCTGCCCCGCGCACAGCGCGGCTCGATCCTTGGAGGTGAGGTAGGACATGAACTTATGTAACCGCCCCAAAAAGCGCAGATTGCCGGCCGATCTCGAACCGCTCTCACTGCACGGGTGACAGGAGCCCTCCGTTACCGCAAAATGAGGTTTCGCCCGCCGCTGTCAGGCACCCGC
The DNA here is from genome assembly GCA_016929495.1 of Polyangiaceae bacterium. Lineage (GTDB taxonomy): Bacteria > Myxococcota_A > Polyangia > Polyangiales > Polyangiaceae > JAFGIS01. The sequence continues at coordinate 8,948 of JAFGIS010000634.1, forward strand.
CGGTACGAATCGATTGACTGAGCGCGAACCAGCCCCGACTGAAGGCTCCAAGGTGGGACGGCACTCGTTCCTGCGCGAGATAGCGCAAGGTCCGTTCGGGCCGCTCTTTGAAGCCCGCACCGACACGGACGAAGGCGCGCTGCCAGCACTGGCGCGAGTCTTCATCCTGCCCCGCGGGCTTGCAGCCTCCGAGGAGGAGAGTATTTCGCAGGCGGCGTGGGACAGCACGGAGATCGGACACGACGGTGTTCTGCGCGTGGCGGACGCGGTTTTCGGCTCAGGATGGTTCGCGCTGATCCACGACCATTCCGAGGGCAGTCTGCTCAGCAGTCTCCGAGTTCGTGCCGAAGAACGCCGTATGACCTTTCCTGCTGGCGTCGCAGTCCGAATCGCCCTGGATATCCTGGCCAGTCTCGGCCAGGGGCAAGAGGTCTGCGAGTCTTCGGGACTCGAGTGGAGCGCCGGCAGCGTCGCGGCGACGTCCTTGTACCTCTGCGGCGATGGCAGGACGCGCTCTCTGGACGGTCAAGTGGTTGCGGCTGCCCTGAAGTGGGAGTCGCTTCGCGCGCTGACGGGCGCGCTGGCATACGCCGCGCCGGAAATGCTCGACCCGAGGTTCTTGAGCGACGAGCGTTCGGACGTCTTTGCCGTGGGAGTCGTTCTCTGGGAAACGCTGACCGGAAAACGGCTGCTGGCGGGCGACAGCACCGAGGTCGCGCAGCGGCTGCTCAAGGAACTCCCGAGCGCAGCCATAGCCATGCCGGCCGGCGTCCGCATGCCCCGCGGTATGCCGCAGGTCCTGCGCACGGCGCTCTCGCTGCAGCCGGACAAGCGCTTTGCCACGCGCGCCGAATTCGCCAGCGCGCTGAGCAAAACCGTGGACGTCGTCGCAGGGTACGGCAAAGTCATCGAGTTCACTGATCTGCTGCTCCGTCGGGAGTCGACTCTGTTCCGCCTCGACCAGGCTCCCCTGCCGCAGCTCAGCCAAAAGCTGCAGAGTATCCGACCCAAGGCACCGGAAGGGGGCCGTGTTCGACCACGGCCGCCTCGAGCTAGAACAGAGGCGGCGGGCCAGGCGGCTGTCCAGAGCAGGCCGATGATCGTCGTGAGCCCTCCGCCCCCGGCGCCCCAGGCCGAGCCCGCTCGCGCGGTGCAGCCGCCACCCGAACCTGCACCAGCGGCCAGACCCGCCGATCTGAAGAGCAGTCTCGCGCAGCTGCGGCGGACGCTGGTGGGCGTGCCGGGAACCCACGTATCGACGTCGCACAATCCGACGCTGCTGGGCGTTCCGCCGCTGACCCCGGCAACGAACGACCCCAAGCCCGACGCGGGATCGGCGCGCATCATGACGCTGCTCGGGATGGACAAGAATGGTGCCGGCGCCGCAGCAACGCCGCCCTCCGGTCCTGCCGAGCCGCCTTCGAAGCCGGTCGAGGCTGCGTCCGTGCCAACAGCGACCGAGGCTTCCGAGCCGCCCACCGCGGTGATCGGGGCTGCCAAGCTCGCAGAAATCAGGCAGGCCGCCACGCAGGATTTGAGCATCAGCCTCGCGGAGTCCTTGTCGGGCAAATCGGCTGCAGCACCCGCACCTACGCATGAGCCCGTGCAGGCGGCCCCGCAAGCGGAGCGTGAGAAGCGCACCGTTCGGATCGGCGTGACCACGCTTGCTCTGGGTTTCGCCGCGACCGCGTTGAGCGCCGTGGTCCTCACGCTCCTGGTGCAACGAGCCATCTCGTCTTCGGCCGCGCCAGCTGCCCGGGACGCCGGCGAACCGGCGGCGACAGCCCGAGCAGCACCTCCAGCGAGCCAGACGGTGCCATCCCGTCCTGCCAAACCGCCCAGCGCGGCAGCCGCGCCGACACCGGTCGAGGCCACACTGCCGCAGGCCGCGCCGGAGGACGCCCCGGAGCCGCAGAGTGCCTCGTCGTCGACCGCCGAGGCATCCCAGGACAGCTCAGCCACCAAGCCGACAGTGGCGGCTCAACCGCAGCCGCATTTCCGCAGGAAGCCCAAGAAGCGATACGTCCCGAGCGATCTTTGACCGGAGGAGAATCGGTATCGATGCTACGTTTCGAAGCCAAGAGCATGACGGCCCGTCTCGGTCTGGCGGCTCTACTCGTTGCCGCGACTGCAAGCGCAAAGGGGGTGTCCGTCGAAGCTGCAACCCGGGCCCAGCTCAAGGAGGCCAAGGAACCCTTCGTTGCGGGAATGGCAGCCATGGAGGCTCACAAGTTCGAGGAGGCCGCCAAAGCCTTTCGCACTTCGTATGACATCGTTTCCAGCCCGAACTCCCAGTTGATGCTGGCACGAGCTCTGGTCCAGCTGGGAAGGCTGGCAGAAGCGCACCGGGAGCTCGAGGGGGTCATCGCCGGGGTGGATGCGCTCACCCAGGATCAGAAGAAATACCGAAGCACCGAGGAGTCCGCGCAGGCGGAGCTCAAGGACCTGAAGGCGAAGCTGGCGTTCGTGACGGTCCAGGCTGGAACGAAGGTCGAGCTTGGCAACCAGACCGTGCCGTCCTCGGACTGGGGCGAACCCTTGCCGGTCAATCCAGGGACCGTGGCGGTCGTTCTGACCGGTCCCGATGGGAAGCAGCAGACCGTGCAACTCACGCTCCGAGCCGGAGAAACCAGGGAGCTCAAAGCAGTGGTGGTCAGCCCACCGTGCCCGAAGCCCGTGGCTCCGCCGCCGCCGCCACCACCGCCGCCGCCGCCGCCTCCAGAGCACCGAACGTTGAACCAAAGCACGGTCGGCTACGTCGTGGGAGCGGTTGGCGTGGTCGGACTCGGAGCCTACGTAGGCTTGATCTACGGCGCGCGCGGCAAAGAAAGCGAGCTGACGAAAGACTGCGCGGGCGGTGACTGCCCCCAATCGGCGGTCAGCGACGGACAGACCCGAGGCGTGCTCACTGGACTCGGCTATGCCGGTCTGGGCGTGGGCATCGTCGGGCTCGGCGTCGGCGCCATCCTAGTGCTCACCGACGGGTCGCCCAAGACACAGAACCAGCCGCGGGCGGCCCTGCAGATCGGGCCTGGAGCGGTGCAGATCCAGGGGCGGTTTTAGATCCCGGCGTTGTCTCGACGGTTCTGGCGTCCTCGAGCCGATGCTGTAGGGTTCGGGCTCGCGCCTGAGTGGACGCTCCACCCGGAAAACCAAGTTGACCGTCCCAGCATCTGAACTCGCCGCCCGCCATCGGGCCCTGCAGACCGCCATGGCTCGGACAGGCCTGGACGGGGTCGTCGTCGTTCAGAGTGCGGACCTGTTCTACTTCACCGGCACGCTGCAAGCCGGTACCCTATACGTCCCGGCCGAGGGCGCACCGCTCTACATGGTGCGCAAGGATGCGCGGCGGGCGCGGCAGGAGTCGGCTCTCGAGCATATCGTGCCGCTCGCGGGCATGCGCGACATGCCAGGCCTGCTTCAAGAGCACGGGCACCCTCTGCCCCGACGGCTCGGCTTCGAGCTCGATGTCCTACCGGTTGCGTTCTACGAGCGCTACCGCAAGACCTTCCCCGGGGCACAGGCGGTCGACGCGAGTGATCTGATTCGACGCGTGCGCATGTTCAAGTCCGATTGGGAGCTCGCTCAGCTGCGGGAATCGGCGCGGCAGGCTGACGCCGTGTACCGGCGTGCACGAGAAGTCATCCGGGAGGGCATGACGGATATCGAGCTCGCGGCGGAGCTCGAGCACACGGCCCGCCTCTCCGGACACCCAGGGCTCATCCGGATGCGGAGCTTCAACGGCGAGATGCTGTACGCGCACATCTGTTCCGGGCCGGACTCCGCGCTCCCGGCCTACCTGGACACGCCCCTGGGCGGCGCGGGGCCGCATCCGAGCTTCGGGCAAGGAGCCGGTTGGCATCGGATCGGGGCGCACGAGCCGATCATCGTGGACAACGCCGGATGGGCCGAGGGCTACTGGACGGACCAAACGCGCGTCTTCTCCATCGGTGAGCTCCCGAACCACCTCGCACTCGCCTACCAGGACATGGTCCGCGTCCAGGAGCTCATGCGCGAGCTCGCCGCGCCCGGCACCAACTGCGCCGAGCTCTACGAACAGTGCCTGGGCCTGGCTCACGAGCTCGGCTACGCCGCTCAGTTCATGGGCATCGCAGGGGCTCAGGTCTCCTTCATCGGTCATGGCCTAGGCGTCGAGATCGACGAGTATCCCCTCATCGGTCGAGGCGGGAAGGCTTTCGAGCTCGCCGTCGGCATGGCGTTCGCTTTCGAACCCAAGGCGGTCTTTGCGGGCCAGGGTGCGGTGGGCATCGAGAACACATTCTACGTCGGCGCCCAGGGGCTCGAGCAGATCACGTTCTCGGATGAGCCGGTCGTGATACTGGACTAGCTGCCGAAGCCCTTCACTGGATCACGAACTCGGCCAACGCGTCAGCGGGACCGCTGACAGGACGAAGCCACGCCGTCGCAGTCTCGGCATCGAATTGGACGTACAGGTCAAGATCGGCCGAAAGCGCCGTGCCGGCCGCAGGCAGGACCGCCGACAGACTCACGTCGCCGGAAACGAGCTCAAGTTCAGCTGGAACCTGCCACGCGGCAAGCCCGCTGCCTAGCTTGACGGTCAGCTCTACCGCGACTGTCAGCGACGGTGTGCACGTGTTTTCGAGGACTTCGCCATCGGCGTAGGTGACGTTGAGTTCGAACGGCATGGACGAGCTGGTAGGTTCGAGTCCCGTCGCAGTCCAGAAAGCCTCGCTGACCGTACGCGACGTGCCGAGGCGAGTCCCCCCGTGGTCGGCGATGAGCTCTTGGGCGCTCGGGCCCTGTACCGAGTGCTGCTCGTAGGCGATGGTCTGGTCGGAGCAGCCGCTGCCATCTTCCGAGCTGGACTCGGCACACCACCCGCCGGTCCAGCCGCCGCAACCGCAACCTGGGACGAGCGCCACGGCGCCCAGCACCGAAAGCAGGCCGAGCACGCCCGCCCAGGTTCGTTGCTTCTTGGTCAGCTGTCGCACACACCCGCGCATGGGCTCAAGAGAGGAGTATCGACCGAGCCACCGGGGCGGTCAACGCAGGAACCGCACATTTCGTACACAGGATCCGCCCCAACCTGTGCGAATATTGACGACATGGACTACGAACGGCTCGCCTCTGACCTGCTCCGAGCCCTGCGCGGCCGACGCTCCCAGCCCGCGTTCAGTCGTCGTCTCGGCTTCAAGAGCAATGTGGCCTACCGCTGGGAGAACGGCAAGACCTTCCCCACCGGCGCGCTCAGCCTGCGTGCAGCCCAGCGCGCGGGCGTGGACGTACGGACGGCGCTCGGGCGCTTCTTTCGCGGTGAGCCCGAGTGGATGACCGAGGTCGATCCGCTCTCGCCCGAGGGCGTTGCAGAGCTGCTGCGCTACCTCGCTGGCACGACGGGCATCGGAGAGCTCGCGCGTCGCGCGGAGCGCAGTCGGTTCGCCGTCTCCCGCTGGCTCAAGGCAGAAGCGGAGCCGCGCCTGCCGGAGCTGCTCCTCATGGTCGATGCCGCGAGCCAACGCTTGCTCGACTTCGTTTCGGTCCTCGTGGATCCGGCCAAGCTCCCCTCCGTAGCAGCAGAGTGGGCCGAGCACGAAGCCGCACGCGAGGCCGCGTACCGTAGCCCCTGGTCGCACGCGGTCCTGCGCGTGCTCGAGCTCGCCGAGTACCAGGCTTTGCCGGAGCACACGACGGGCTGGATCGCCCGGCGTCTCGGAATCGACCTCACGGAGGAGACTCGTTGTCTCGAGCTTCTGTCGAGCTCGCGGCAGATCCGCCGTAAAGGCGGGCGCTGGGTCGTCGACAGCACGCGAACGGTAGACACCCGAGCTGATCCAGAGCGTTCCCGCCAGGTCAAGGAATGGTGGACCCAGATCGCCCTGGACCGCGCCAGGCAGGGTTATCACCACAAGGCCTCCTACGCGGTGTTCAATGTCTCTCAGGCTGATCTGAGCGAAGTGGTCACGCTCTATCGGGAGTTCTACGACCGGCTCCGCGCGGTAGTCACGCGCTCCGAGCCCTGTGAACGAGTGGTTCTTCTTGTGTCCCACCTCGTCGCTCTCGAGCGCCCGGAGGGCTTGCCGGCGACCCTGCTCGATGCCGTTCCGGTCGCCGCCGCGGACACGCGGCGGAAGGCGACCCGCAGGAGGACACCGGCGACGTGAGCCGCGCCCCCTACTGCCCTGTCTCCGTGATTCGCCGCAGACTTCGAGGGCGTCAAAATAGGCGAAGCCGTCGAAGTCTGCAGCGAATACCCCCCATCTGAGCCAACAAGCGCGTTGTTGCTCACTCCCTGTCTTGGAGACAGGGCATTACCCCTTCCTGCACTGCTCACACAGCCCGTACAGCTCGTGCTTGTGCTCGTGCAGCTCGAAACCATGGCGCTCGGCGATGCGCTGCCGCACGGGCTCGATCGACGGCTCCTCGAATACGGTAATGCGCCCGCAAGCGAGGCAAATGAGATGGTCGTGATGAGCCTGCTCGTCTGCCAGCTCGTAGCGGGTGTGGCCGTCGCCGAAGCGCCGCTCTTTGGCGACTCCGCTGGCGACGAGCATTCTCACCGTGCGATAGACGGTTGCGTACCCGATGCGTGGGTCCCTCGACCGCACGAGTTCCGCGAGCCGGTCGATCGTCGCGTGCTCGTCGATATCGAAGAAGGTATCGACGATGACACGCCGTTGGTCGGTGGAGCGCAGGCCCCGCTGACGCATGTGTGCGTCCAGGCGCCGACGCAGCCGCTGGACGTCATGAACGCGAGGCGGACCGGTGATTTTCGCACCGGCGACCGAACCCTTCATCGCCTGGGTATCGCGCGCATGGCAAGTTCGCGTCAATACACTCGTCGCATCCGGTCGCGGGTTTCGCGCCGGCCCCCAAGCACTCTCCAGGACAAGAAGCTTGGGCTCACTCTACCTCTTCGTCGCGCGCTCGCAGTCGGTACACGGTGGCGAGCAGCCCGACCAACGCCGCCACAGGAGCAACGGCCGGGGGAACGAGGCCAAACGCCACGGCCACGGCACCGAGCACGCCAGGGCCGAGCGCGAACCCAAGGCCGAGGATGCTTTCGGCACGACAGCGATGGGCCAGCCGGATGGCGTAGGCGGCGTCGCGAACATCGTCCGAGACCAAGTGTACGTGCCACTCGGCGTTGGTGGCGCCAGCCGAGGCCAGAGCCACTGAGACGTCCGCCGCCGCGAGGGCCGCGTCGTCGGCAGGGCTCTGGCCGATAACCGACACGTTGGCCCCTCCGTCGGCCAAGCGCCGCACTTCGTCGCCGCGGTCCGCCGGAAGCACTTCTGGTCGGATGTGCTCGATGTCCAGAACACGACCGAGCGCTTCGCAGGTCTCACGCGAGTCTCCGGAGAGCAGGACGGGTTCGACTCCCGCGTCGAGCACGTGCTGCACGGCCGCCCGCGCGCCCGGTCGCAGGCCGTCCTGGAACCCCAAGATCCCGACCAGGTGGCCGCCGAGGGCGACGAGCAGCACCGTGCGCCCCATGGCCTCCAGGTCCAGGATCTTGGTCTCAGCCGCAGCCACGCTGATCCGCTCGCGAAGCATCAGCGCCCGGGTGCCGACCACGAGCGGTTGGCCGTTGGCCGCGACCGCCGTGACTCCGAGCCCTACCTGCTGGGTCGGGCTGCGAACGGCGTCCGGACGTACGCCCCGCATCCGGGCCGCGCGCAGCACGGCCGTACCGACCGGATCGCGCACCCCGGCCTCGGCCCCAGCCACCAGGGCCAGCACTCGCTCGGACTCCTGGCCCGCCAGCGCCTCGATGTTGGCCACTTCCGGCTCGCCGAGCAGCAGCGTGCCGCGCGCGCAGAAAGCCGCGACGGAAACGCGCCCCGTCGCGTCGAGCGCATCCGCGCTCGAGAAGACGATACCGCGCCGCAAAGCCGTGAGCACCGTTCGGGCGACGTGCAGCGCTGCAACCTGGGCCACCGCTTGAGTCGCCATCGCGGACTCTGCCGCGATGGCGAGCACGAAGATGCCAAGCAGGTCCTGGTTGGCGGCAAAGGCCGTCAGCGCCGCCAACGCCGCGGCAAGTGGTGCGCCTCGCTCGGCAGCGAGCCGCCCGATGCGAGAGAGAGGGGCCAACAGCTCAGCGCGACGACGCGGGTCGGTGGTCAACTTGAGCCAGGCGCGGTCGTAGCCTGCCCAGCCAACCACGGCGCGGAGCCTACCTTTGATGACCCGTGCGCCAGCCACGACCGCGTCCCCCTCGATGCGCTCGGCAACGAGCGGCCCGCCATGCCAGAGCTGGACGCTGGCAGCGCCGGCGGTGACGATGGCGTCGGCTGTCACGGTCTCTGCGGGGCCAACCACGATCTCCTCACCCGGCCTGAGATCAGCGGCACGCACGGAGGCGACGTCGTCTCCGACGACGCGCTGAGCGGCCTGGTCCAGCGCCGTGGCGATCTGCTCACGCTCCACATCGACCGGGCGCAGAAGGCGCTGCATGAGCCATGCGCCTGCCGCGACGACGGCCACGATCAAACCAGCGAGGGTCAGCGTGCCGTCTGTGCGAGGATGCCGGGCGAGCCAAGCAGCTACGGCCGCCAGCGCGGCCGCACACGGCGCCGCAAGCACCGCGAATGGGTGCGGCTCGCTCGGATCGCGTCGACCGGTGGCAAAGTAGGCGAGCAGTGCTCCCGTCGCAACGACCACGACGACGAGCCTCGATGTGAGCGCCACGCGCGAGGAGCCCACCAGCGCGAGCGCGAACCCGAGCACTCCCCCGACCATCGCTAGCGTCAGCAGGAGCGAGCCCAGGTCTTCAGAGGCGCCTGGCTCTTGGCGCACGGCGCGCGTGGGGGCCGGGCCTGGCACAGCTGCCTCTTCGGGCTCTTCGGCGCGAACGAACTCCGGCTCGGCATCGCGACCGAGCTCACCGAGACCATCGGCTCCTACCACGGCCAGCGCCCGCGCGGCTCTGCGACGGGCCTCGAGCTCGACGTCATCGCTGCTGCTGCGCGTGGCGATGACCTGAGCGCTGGTCAGAGCAGGAGTGTCCCGACGCCGCGGTTGCGGTATCGGCGAGTGGCGAGCCTCGGGATCATAGTGCTCGCGGCACGCGGCTGAGCAGAAGTAGCGAAAACGGTCGTAGAAGATGGCAACGCGCGCGGCCCGGAGCGGATCCACGGGCTGCCCACAACGCGCACAGCCGACGGGCTTGGCGACGGGTCCCACGACAGGACGAGGGTCTCCGGCGCCGCGCTCCCGATCAGCCATCGTGACCGAACGCCCAGACCAGGGCCGCCTTGGCCGTGTGCAGACGCGCCTCGGCCTGATCCCAAACGACGCTGTTCGGACCTTCGATCACCGCGTCCTCGATCTCCTCGCCGCGGTGGGCCGGCAGGCAGTGCATCACGACGTGCGTTGGAGCCGCCAGGGCCGCAACCTGTTGGGTCACGCACATGCCGCGAAACGCCTCGAGCCGCTGAGCCTGCTCTTGCTCCTTTCCCATGCTGGCGAATACGTCGGTACTGATGACGTCGGCGCCTCGTGCCGCCTCGATGGGATCACGCACCAGCTCGATGCTCGCGCCTTGCTCGACGGCGGCCTCGATCATTGCCTGGTCCGGGTCGTAGCCTTTGGGGCAGGCTAGCACGAGCCTGAGCCGGAGCAGACCGGCCGCCTCGATCCAGGAATTGGCCATGTTGTTGCCATCGCCGATCCACGCGTAGTTGAGGCCATCCAATCGCCCGAACTTGCTCCGTACCGTCTGCAGGTCGGCCAGCAGCTGCATCGGATGTGAGCTGTCGGTCAGCGCGTTGAGCACGGGCACCGTGCTGTGGGCAATGAGCTCGAGCAGCCGGTCGTGACCGGCGGTCCTGAAGGTGATGGCATGCACCATGCGTGACAAGACGCGTGCCGTGTCTGCCAAGGGCTCGCCGCGTGCGAGTTGCGATCCCGAGCTGGTCATGACGAGCGGATGCCCGCCGAGCTCGGCGACGGCGATCTCGAGCGAGACTCGAGTACGCGTGGACGCCTTTTCGAACACCAGGGCCACGGACTTGCCCGCCAGCGGACGCTCGATGTCCGGGTCACCGCGGCGATCCCTGAAGCGATCGGCGGCGTCCAGAAGGACGCACAAGCCTTCGCGACCGACATCCACCAGGTTTCTCAGATGACGCATCAGACCACCCGCCGCAGTACTTGGTCGATGAGGGAAATGCCCTCGTCGAGCTCTTGGTCAGTGATCGTGAGCGGCGGCGAGACACGCAGCGCGTTGCCGCCAGCCACGGTGAGCAGAAGCCCGGCGTCGCGCAGGGCCGCATGGATCGCCATAATGTCACGCCCGTCCTGGACGACGAGGACCTGCAGGAGCCCGAGCCCCCGGGTCTGTTGCAGGATGTCGGGGTAGCGTGCCACGAGCGCTTGGAGCGCTCGACCCAGCCGCTCGCCCTTCTGCTGCACCGCGGCGATCAGCTGCTCTTGGTCGATGGTTTCGAGCACCGCCAGCGCCGCGGCAGACGCCAGGGGATTGCCGGCAAAGGTGGAGCCGTGGCTCCCGGGCGGAAGGGCCTCCGTGTAGCGCTCCCTGCACGCGACCGCGCCGATCGGCACGCCACCGCCGAGACCCTTGGCCAGGGCCACCGCGTCGGGCTGGACGCCGAAATGCTCGCACGCCAGGAAGCGCCCCGTACGACCCACACCCGTTTGCACCTCGTCTGCGATGAAGAGCGCGCCGCTCGAGTCGCACAGCGCACGCAGCTGCTCGAGGAAGCCCGGCGGCGCGACCACCACCCCGCCCTCTCCTTGTACCGGTTCGACCAGAATCGCGGCCACGTGGTCGTCCAAAGCCTGCCCAACGGCGGCCACGTCGCCGAAGGGCACGTGCTTGACGCCAGTGAGCGGTCCGAACCCATCCCGGTATTTCGGCTGTCCGGTCACGGTCAACGCGCCAAGCGTTCGACCATGGAATGAGTTCGCGAAGGCGATCACGGTGTAGCGATCCTGGGCGCCGCGCACGTAGTGATAACGGCGCGCGAGCTTGAGCATCGCTTCGACCGCCTCGGTGCCGGAGTTGCAGAACAGGGCTCGCTGCATGCCTGTACGTTTGCAGAGCTCTCCGGCCAAACGAATGTTCGGCTCGTTGAAGAAGTAGTTGGAGACGTGGATGAGCTGGGCGGCCTGCTCGGCAATGGCCCGAGTCAGCCGTGGATGGCCGTGGCCAAGCGTGCTCACCGCGATGCCCGCGTAGAAGTCGAGGTAGCGCTTGCCCTCGAGATCCCACACCTGCGAGCCGCGACCGCGCGCGAGGACCAGCGGTGGTTGCTTGTAGTTGGGATACAGGTGCTGATGCGCGGCCTCGACCAGGGCCGCCTGGGACTCGTTCATGGGAGGACCCCTATACCACGCAGTCCCGATCGGTTCACCCCGCGGTCACGCCGGATTTCCGGCGGGAAGACGCCCGGCCCAGCCCTGCCTGGCCGCACCCTGTGCGCCTGGACACCCGCGCGGATCCAGCCCCGAGCCCGATTCCACCGCTCGCCGGTCCGGCCCCGGTTCGGCCCCCTCCACCTCATCGGATTCTGCCGTTCTGCCCCGGGCAGCTCTACAGCGTCCCCGTGCGGGTGATGCGGAATGGTTCAGAGCAGGTCTCCGAAGGCCGGCAGCGCCTGGGCGAGTGGGAGCACGCGGATGCCATCGAATTCGTAGTCCTCGCGACCACAGTACAGCAGAAAGCAGCGCGCCTCCGGATAGTCGCGCGTGAACAGGCGAAGAGGGTCGAGATCGCGCGATCGATAGGTGGAGAAGCGCTTGACCTCGAACGCCAACAGGCCTCGCTCTCCATAGAGAACGAAATCCACTTTTTTGTGATCACGCGTTAGCCAGTAGAACAGATCGTAGCCCAACCCGAGGTTGTCGTTCGTCGCGCGGAGCTCTTCGAGCACGAGGGTTTCGACCGCCGGACCCTCGATCTCCTCGGCGGAATCGAGGGGACCCCTGGGTCGCAGCGCGCGATGCACTCCCGCGTCGAACAGGAAGAACTTGCGATGCGACGCGAGGGGCCGCCGGGCTCGGCGCGCGAACACGGGCAGCCGCACCGACAGCAACAAGTCCTCCAAGAGGTCGAAGTATCCTTCCACCGTCTTGCGGGGCAACCCGAGATCCCGGGCAACGTTCGCCACCGAGAGAACACCAGCCTGCGAGAAGCTGGCCGCCACCAGGAACCGCGAGAAGGCGTCGAGATTGCGCGTCAAAGCCTCGGCCTGAACCTCCTCGCGCAGGTAGGTGCCGACGTAGCTTCTGAGATACGATCCGGGATCCGTATCGACGTACGCGCTCGGGAGCTGCCCGAAGCGCAGCGAATGCGCCAAGTCGTACCGATCGCCGAGCTCGCGGGCGGTCAGGGGTGCATGGCCAGAGTGCGCGCGCGGCCGGCCAATAGGTTTGCTCCGCCCCGACGGAGTTTGCGCGCGCTCGACCCGGTGAGAGCGAAACGCCAACCTCGAGATGCGATCAGCCGGTGTACCTCGTTCAGCAGTCCAGCTGGGTAGAGCTCGCGAAGGCTGCCGCCCACGCTGGCCCACAGGCGCACGCCGCGCAGCGCCACGCGACCGGAGCTGCCGGCGCGTACCCACAGGTCGAAGGCCGCTCGCGTCGTGCTCAGCGAGAGAGACGAGTTGGCGGTCGGGGACAGGTTCTCCGCGAGCACGGTCGATCGTCCGGCGACCGTCACACGCACGCCGGTCGCTGTCTGTGCGCTGCCGGCACCGGAGTACAACGCCCCGAGGTCTACCTCCGACTTGACCATGGTCATGACCATGGTCACAATTCTGGCATGGAACGAGTTTCCAAGAGCGTGCTCAAGGCCAAGATGCTCGAGTACTTTCGCCGTGTCGAGGAAACTGGGCGAGTCATCGAGGTCACGGACAACAACGAGCCGGTGCTGCGGATCGTCCCCATCGTCAAACGCGTGCCGTTGGCGACCGCCTTCGCCGACGTTCAGGGCCGCATCGTCTACCATGAGGATCCGCTCGCTCCGACGAGCGACGAGTGGCCGGACACGTGATTGTCGTCGATACGCACGCCCTGCTCTGGTGGGCGCTCGATCCGGAGAAGCTCTCCGAGACGGCCCGGCGCTGGACGGCTGACATGGAGCGCCATGGTGGGTTCGCGAGCGCCATTTCGATCTGGGAGCTCGGGATCAAGGTGAGACGCGGCAAACTGGAGCTTCCGATCAGCATCGAGGAGCTGGCCCGCCGGCTCGAACGAGCACACGTCGTCGAGCTCCTCCCCGTGGACACGAGCACGTGGCTGCGCAGCCTTTCGCTGCCCTGGGATCATGGCGACCCTGCTGATAGAGTCATCGTCGCGACGGCGCTCATTCGCGGCGTCCCTCTGCTGACGAAGGACGCTACTCTGCACGCTTTCAAAGAGGTCAACTGCGTCTGGTAGTCGAACCTCGGAGCTCACCGCGCTCAGGTCGCTCAGCGCCGTCGTGATAGGCGTCGGCCTCCACCTGCGTGCAGGGCAAGCCACCCATCTTGCGCGTACGCGCCGAGGCCGCTGGCATTCGCGGACGGAATCGGACACCCAGCGTGACGCCACTCGGCCCCACGATCGACGCCAGCCTGCCCGGAGCGCACCCCGCTGGGATATCGCACCCCGCCGGGTAGTACTGCTCGTCGATCGCTCCGCTCGGCATGGTCAACACATCCAAGCGACCGGCCCCATCATAGCTCCGATCCACGAGCACCGCATCGGGGCGCGTGGTGCGCGTCAGGTTGTGGTCATAGTCATTGTGTGTGGCTGGTGATGCCCCCGCAGTGGGGCGTCGGTGTGCGATCGGCCGTGCTCGCTGCGCTGCGCGCGGCCGGGGCCCTGCCTTATCCGGACTCGCTCGCTCCGCTCGCTCGCGCGGATGGGGGCCCGCAGAGGGTGGGCGACTGAGGGCGTTACGGCGAGCACCGACCGCACCAGGGGCTCGGTGGGGCGACGCCGCACGAGGTGTACTTCGGGCGAGAGCCGGCTCACGCGGGGCCGCGGTTTGAGCCGCGGGCGCGCTGGCCGGGGCGGGGTGTTCGAGGCAGACGCGGAGTCACGTTGGATCTCGTCGTGTCGCACTTCGAGTGTTCAAAGGAGCTCCCGATCGTCGAGCTGCGACGGGCCGCGTGAAAGAGGAAGAGACGTAATTGCCAAGCGCTGCGCGCGCCGTCGGGACAGCCTTGTGCCGCGTTGTCGTGGGCTGAATGGGTGTGCAGCTGTTGGGCTCATCGGACAGGGGCGTGCGCCGTGCCGAGCGGTGCTGTCGGCCGTCAAAATCGTGGAAATTCGTCGGCCAAGAATCCCTGCACCAAGAGAGTCGCTTCACGCAGAAAAGGCCCGCCAGTGGGCTGTTGGCGAGCTTCGTGGATGGCGACGGTTCAGAGCTTGGGTCCGCTGCCCCGCCGCGCACTCCAGATGGTGGTGACGGCGAGCAGGTCGGCTTCCTTGTCGTATTCGTAGTACAGCAGGTACCGGGTCTTCGGCAGCACGACCCGGCGATACGTCTTCTTCGCTGTCTTGTAGGGCGTCCCGCATTCGGGGTGGGTTTCGAGCAGGTCCATCGCGTCTCGCAGCTCTTGGCGGAAGAGCAGGGGCGCGGCAGGACGGTTCTCGCGCCACCAAGCATCAATCCTCTCGATGTCTTGCTGCGCGTCTTCGGAGAGCCGGAGCTTCACCGCCGAGCTTCCAGCTTGGCCAGCAGATCGCGAGCATCCACGGTTCGACCGGCCTCGATATCCGCCGAGCCGCGTTCCAGCGCGCGATGCAGCGCGGCCCGCTCCTCCTCGTCAAAGCTATCTTCGATCTCGACGGGGACCAGTTCAAAGACCTGGCCCTCGGGCAAGGGAGTCGTCTCTTCCACTACCAGACTGCCGTTCTTGACGACGGCGTGCAGGGGTTCGGCCTTTGCGCGCTGCATGATGTTCACAGTGTAGTGCTCCTTTCCTTTGGTGGCTACGTGGACTCTTTTCCAGCGTAAACCGCGTCGTCGAGCGCGTCCTCGTCCAGGGCCTCGTCACCCCGCGTGCTCGCCAGCGGACGTGGCATCGTCGCCGCGGGATGAGTGGCCGCGTGCACAGCCGTGCTGTTTGCCAGCGCCAGCGGGAGAAATCTGCACGAGTTCTCGACGCGTCCCCGGAGCGACTGGATACGCATCTCTGGCCAGGGTATCAGGATCGGCTGCTGTCCCGAGTGCTGAGCGCACTCTCGGACCAGCGACGGGTCGGTCGCCCAAGTCGTGGAAATTCGTCGGCCAAGATTCGCTGCACCAGGACACCCCCCAGTGCCGAACGAAGCGCGCCCGAGACTCGGTCGCAGATCTCGATTGTCCCTCCGCCGACAGAGCGAGACAGATCCTCGCGGCGGTCGCACGCGACGCGATCCGTGTCGCACACGGCGTCGGTGTCTGCGCGGCGTCGGCGCTGAGACCCAGCGGCACCCGCAACGGCATTGTCACATGACGGTCGTCCGAGGCCCCCCTGCGCCTGCGGGGCAGAAGGGTCGGATCGCAGCCGCCGCATGTCCCCGACCAGTCGACGGAGCAACAGCCCCCGGGAGCCCGGGCGGCCGAACGAACTGCGCACCCCGAAAACCTCCATCAGACGGGCCCCGGGGCTCATGCCGCTTCCCGCCCGTGCTGGCACGCGGTCAAACCGACGATGTCCCGGGCTCCCGCGCGGCAAACGGACCATTCAGCCGGGCATGACCCGCGAAGGGGTCGCCGAACGCCGCCCCTCGCGAAGCCTTGCGCTTGCCCGGAGAGCGGAGGACAATGCCGAACCTAACCGGGTCCGACTCGAACCAGCAGGGCTGTCATGAAACTCGTTTCTCGTTCTTTTGCTCTCGCCAGTCTCGTGGGGCTGTTGGTCACTGGCTGCACGCTGATCACGGACGTGGACCGCAGCAAGATCAGTGCCGAAGAGGAGAAGGAGGCCACGGGCGGCGAGGGCGGCCAACCTGAAGAGGCAAGCACGGGTGGCACCAAGGCCACGGGTGGCACCAAGGCCACGGGCGGCACCGAGAGCACGGGCGGCACCGAGAGCACCGGAGGCACCGAGAGCACCGGAGGCACCGAGAGCACCGGAGGCGAACAGGGCCAGGCCGGATCTGCAGGAAGTGCTGGATCGCCAGGAAGTGCTGGATCGGCGGGAGCCCCCGAGGCAGCCGAGGCGGCTGGAGCCCCCGGGACGGCCGGAAACGGCTGAGCCAGCGCGCGGGAGCGCGTCTGCACACGCGCCCCCGGAGACTGGAACATGCTTTCCATCGATCTGTCGGGTCGGCGTGCCATCGTCGTTGGCGTCGCCGATGCGTCTGGGTTCGGGTTCGCGATCGCAAAGGCGCTCAGCGAGGCCGGAGCCAGCGTGTGCATCACCACGTGGCCTCCGGCCCTGCGTGTTCTAAACAAGCAGATCAGCCTCGGCAAACTCGACGCGGCGCGACGTCTCGGGGACGGGTCGCTCATGAGCTTCGAGAAGGTCTATGCGCTCGACGTGGCGTACGACCAGCTGGAGGACGTGCCCGAGGCGGTCCGCCAAGATCGACGCTACGACGACTGTGGAGACTTTTCCCTCTCCGGCCTGGTACGGCAATTCGCGACGGACTTTGGCCACAATGCGCTCGACGTTCTGGTGCACTGTGTCGCCAATGCCCCGGAGGTCAAGAAACCGCTGCTCGAGACGAGCCGAGGCGGCTACCTGAGCGCGGTCGGTCACAGCTCCTACTCCATGGTCGCCTTGGTGCAGCGCTTCGCCCCGCTGATGCGCCCCGGTGGGGCGGCCGTCAGCATCACCTACGTGGCGGGCGAGCGCGTGATCGCCGGCTACGGCGGTGGCATGAGCTCCGCCAAAGCCGCGCTCGAGAACGATACGCGGGTGCTGGCGTTCGAGGCAGGGCGCCGCTATGGCCTGCGCGTCAACACCATCTCGGCCGGACCTCTCGTGACTCGCGCGGCAACTGCGCTCGGCTTCATCGACCGACTGATCGAGGCACACGAGCATTCGAGTCCTCTGCGAGAGCGGCTGGAGGCTGCGCAGGTGGCAAGCGTCGCGGCCTTCCTCGCGAGCCCCCTCGCGAGCGCCATGACGGGGACTACCGTCTACGTGGATCACGGCTTTCACGCCATGGCCTGGGCAGGGTAGCGTACAGCATGGCCCAGCGCCCCCACGTGCTCGGAATGGTGCTTGCCGGCGGCGAGGGGAAGCGCCTGGCCCCGCTGACGCGCGACCGGGCCAAGCCCGCGGTGCCCTTCGGGGCCAACTACCGTATCGTCGACTTCGCGCTGAGCAATCTGGTCAACGGCGGCTGTCTGCGCATTGCCGTCCTGACCCAGTACAAGAGCCATAGCCTCGACCGCCACATCGCTCAGACCTGGCGCATGGCGCCGCTGTTCAACCACTACGTCATGAGCGTTCCCGCTCAGATGCGCCTCGGCAAGCGCTGGTTCGAAGGCTCGGCCGATGCCGTCTATCAGAACCTCAATCTGATCAATGACGAGCGGCCGGACTACATCGCCATCTTCAACGCCGACCACATCTATCGCATGGATCCGTGGCAGATGGTCCTGGCGCACATGGAGGGCGGTGCAGGCGTCACGGTGGCAGGGATCCGTGTCCCGCGAAGCGAAGCCTTTCGGTACGGCGTCCTCGAGGTCGGGCCGAACCACAAGATCACCAACTGCCGGGAAAAGCCCGGGGATGCTCCGGGGATGCCCGGCCATCCGAAAATGGTCTTCGCGTCCATGGGCAACTTCGTTTTCAGCGCCGACGCTCTGGTGGATGCGCTGCGCGCGGATGCCGAAAACGAACGCAGCTCGCACGACATGAGCGGCAACATCGTGACCATGATGGTCCAGGCCGGCGACGCGAACGTCTACGATTTCGCTGAGAACACGGTGCCCGGCGCCACCGATCGAGACCGGGGCTACTGGCGGGACGTCGGAACGCTCGATAGCTACTACGACGGAAACATGGATCTGGTGAGCGTGCACCCGGTGTTCAACCTTTACAACAGCCAGTGGCCGATCCATACGAGCCAGGGCGCCCTGCCGCCCGCCAAGTTCGTTTTCGACGAGGACACTCGGCGGGGCGCGGCCTACGACTCGACGGTGAGCTCTGGCGTCATCATAGCGGGCGGCACGGTCCGGCGCTCGGTGCTCTCGCCCGGTGTCCTGGTACACTCGAGCGCGATCGTCGAGGACGCTGTGTTGCTGCAGGACGTGGAAATCGGGCGCGGTGCCGTCGTGCGCCGCGCCATCCTCGACAAGAACGTGAAGGTACCTCCCGGCGCCCGGATCGGCGTCGACGCCGCCGCGGATCGGGCTCGCGGGTTCAGGATCTCCGAAGGCGGCGTCGTCGTACTCGGCAAGGGGGACGAAGTGCCGATGGACTAGCCGCCCGGCCCAGACTCGGGCCAGCTGTCTGCATGTCTTCATCAGCCAACCTAGAGGTTCTTCGCTCGCTCGTTCGTCGCCTCACGGGCTCCGACCCAGCCGCTGCGGTGCGGATGCCGGGCGGTGCCTCGACGCGCGAGTTCTATCGCGTGGGCCTCGAGCCCAGCGGCTCCGCCGTCGCCATGTTCGTGCCCGATGCCGACCGCCCCGAGGAGGTCACCCAGCCAACCGGCTCGCCCGGACGACCATGGCCCCTGCTCGAGGTGCGCGCTCTGCTCGAACAGCGCGGCGTGCGGGTACCGCGGCTGCTGGGGGAAGCGTGCCAGGACGGCTGGGTACTGGTCGAGGATCTCGGCGACGATACGCTCGCCAACCACCTCGAGTCGTTCCCCGAATCGAGGGACGACATGGTCCGCTTGGCCGTCGTGGACCTGGCACGAGCTCAGCGGGCGCTCGCGGATCTGCCCGCGACCAGCATCGTCGGACAGCGACGCTTCGATCGAGATCTGCTTCGCTGGGAAATCGACCATTTCCGTGAGTGGGGCCTGGAGGCTCGGGGTGTAACCCTCGGCTCGGCCGAACGTCGACTCTTCGATGCGGCGTCCGAGTACTTGGTCGAGATGATCAGCCGCTGGTCGTACGGTTTCGTACATCGCGACTACCAGAGCCGGAATCTGATGGTCCGCTCTTCGAACGGAGCACCGGAGCTCGTGTGGATCGACTTCCAGGACGCATTGCTCGGCCCGCGCGTGTACGACCTGGTGGCACTGCTGTCCGATAGCTATCAATCGTTCGAGCGATCCTTCATCGACGCTCGTCTCGACGAATACATGCAGTCGATGGGAGGCTCGGCCGCCGATCGCGAAAGGCTCGGGAGGGAGTTCGACCTGGTCACCGTGCAGCGCAAGCTCAAGGACGCTGGACGGTTCGTCTTCATCGATCGGAAGAAGCACAATCCAAGCTTCCTGAAGTTCGTGGAGCCCACGGTCGACAAGGTCCGCGCGGCTCTCGCGCGCCTCGGCGACGACCGCACTCTGGTAGAGCTCGGTGGGCTTCTGGAGTCAGTGCTGCGACGGGTGCCCCGAGCCGAGCCGTAGCTCCTCGGGTGTGCCCTGTCTCGGAGACAGGGCACTGGTGCCGCGTGTCGATTGAGTTGAGGGGCAAAAAGCGCCGCCCCCAAGGGAGCCGCGGCCGTACGCCGCCCGGTTTTCGGTTACATTGATGCTGGAATCGTCGTTCCGCTGAGCTGGAATCGTCGGCGGGTCTCACTAAGGATCATTCGACGTCAGATCCCACATTCTTCGATTTCTCGCGATCGGCTCGTCCGCGAGCGGTCATGATTGACATGTGAGCAAGCAGGTGCTGTCCGACAATCTCGAGGATGGGTTGGAGACAGGCCGGCGTGCATCGGGCGAGCTCTTGACGCGTGCGCCGCTCGAGACTGCTCAAAGCCAAGGGCCCATTGTCCAAAAGCCGGCCCGCCGCGCCAGCGCATCGGACTCGTTCGCCGAGGCGGCAGAGCGCGAGCGCCGGCTCGGCGCCCTCGTCCACGCCAACTACGCGCTTCTGTGGAGAACGCTCCGTAGGCTGGGCATTGCCGAAGCGGAGATCCACGACGCCCTGGAAGAGGTGTTCCTGGTTGCCTTGAGCAGGCTCGACGGTATCGAAGAGGCTCGGGAAAGGGGCTTCCTCCTGAGCCTGACCCTTCGCGTGGCCTCCACGCGATGCGGGGTCATGGGCCGGCGTCGCCAGCAGGGTGAAGACTCTTCGGCCGAACCAGCGGATCCGTTGTCCGCACTCGAACAGCTCACCGACCGAAGACGCGCGCGAGCGCTGCTCGATGAAATCCTGGATGGGATGTGGCTCAAGTCTCGGACGGTCTTCGTGCTGCTGGAGCTCGAAGGGCTCGGCGTGCTGGAAATCGCCGAGTTGCTCGATATCCCGGTGCAGACAGTGGGACCACGCGTTCGAGGCGCCCGCGAGTCGTTCCGGAGGATAGCCGCTCGCCACCAACTGAGCAGCCCAGTGCCGCAAGGACCGGGCGTGACAGGGCTCTGCAGAATGCTCGACGAAGGCGCGTCCCCGGTCGAGCGCTGGCTGCTCGAGTCGGCCGAACAAGACGTACCGCCCGAGGACGGCCCTCGCACTCTCATCCGAACCCTGGGCGTGGGCACCTCACTGGCCCGCGCGGACGCGCCGGGCACCAACGGCACCGCGGCGCACGCTGGGCTGAAAGCGGTCGCGGGCAGCGGCGGCGTGGAGCGCGCCGTCACTTCGAAGGGCCTTCTCGTCATGGGAGCCAAGTGGCTGGGCGCCGGCCTGGTCGCCGGCGCCCTCGCGACAGGAGCCCTTCGCTGGTTGAGCGCGCCGCATGCTTCCCAAACGCCTGCAGCTCCAACCCCTGCGACGGCACTGGCAGCGCAGAGCGCAAAGGATGCCAGCAAGCCCCTCGCGCGAACACCCGCGCAAAGCCCGAAGGACACCAAGCTCCCCGCGCGAACATCCGCGCGCACCGCCCAGAACCCAAGCAAGCCCGTCTCGATACCCGCGAGCCCACAGATCGGCTCTGCTTCCGACGGATCTCGAACGGACGAGCCAAGGCATGGCGCGAAGGCTCAAGCAACCACGACGGTCCCGCGTCGCGTCGTGGCCGCACCGTCCGCGTCGCGCAGACCAGCGCGACCGGCGCGCTCAGAGCCGGCTGCCCGACGCACTCCCCGAGCGGCAGCTCCTTCGCGCCCGAGCACGCCTGCCGCGAGCAGCGTCGCCGCGTTCCCGGACAGCTGAGCACTAGCCGCCGACGGCTTTCGCGACCTGGCTCAGGTTCATGGCCATCGATTCGGCGTAGTAGAGCGCGTTGGCCACGAGCGGGGCCGTGTTCTGCTGCATCACGAACGAGATGCTCGTGCCCTCGCCGACCAGGTGGATGCCGTTCCTGTTTTGGTCCAGCTGCGCAAACCCGGGGATCAGCGTCCCCAGCAGCTGCGCGAGCCGGGGCTCCCCGGTGGCCACCAGATAGGCAGCATCGACGATCGGGTTGCCCGTCGGGACCGCGGGGAGCGGCAGAATCTGCTGGATCGGCCCCATGGCGGTGTTCCGACTCAGTACTTCGAAGGAGGGGAAAGGCTGCCGCGTGTGGGCGATCATCCGGCAGTCGAACAGAGTCTCCCGCCGGATGACGTCGAACCCAGTCTTCTGGGTGACGTTGTAGACGTAGATGAGCTCCAGGGGCACCCCCTGCGGGCTGCCCGCCATCTTGATGTTGACGTCGACGGGCTTCTTGTCGGTGGGGCCGTTCAGGACCTGCTGATCGGTGTGGATGATGAAGAGGTTGAAACCCGGGTCGCCGGACAAGAGCTGCAGCCCGAGCCGCTGCGCCAGCTCCCCCGCGCGGTAGTTCGAGTACTGCTGGTCGCTCGTGGTGACCCGCTTGTAGCGCATCACGAGCATGTAGGCCACGACGACGAGGCCAATGAGCGGGACGAGAAGGACTTGGATCGGCATACCGTTCATAGAAACCCTCGCGATGAGTGATGTCGGAGTTGGAGCCAGGCGGCGCTAGTGCCGCGTTTCGATTGAGTTGAGGGAGCACCCATCGGCTCCGGGAGACAAGAGGGCGCGCGTCGTGCCTGCCGGCCAATGGGCTCGTCGGGCAACAGAGCCTCACCTCACCTGGACAGCGACCTTGCCGACCACGCCCCCCGCCTCGGCCAGGGCAAACGCCTTGGCGGCATCGGCGAGCGAGTAGACATGCTCGACGATCGGCTTGACGCTGCCGTCCGCGAGCAGCCGTTCGAGCTCGGCATAGTCCTCTGGATGCCCCCGCATGTTGGCCAAGTACGCGCGCCCTACGGGCAGGACCGACGAGGCGAAATCGCGGAAGATCAACGCCGGAGTCGGAAGGGTGCTGGCGTAGGCCCCAGTGGGCTCGAGAACCCGAGACGCCCGCGAATAGCCCGCGCTCGCATGCGCGTCCAAAACGAGGTCGTACCGATCCTCCAGGGTGGTGAAGTCTTGCGACTGGTAGTCGAGGACCGTGTGCGCCCCAAGCTCCCGTGCGCGCTCCAGATTGCGAGCGCTGCACACCGCCGTCACGGTCGCGCCTCGCGCCCGTGCCATCTGAACCGCGAAATGCCCCACCCCGCCCGTGGCCCCGTTGACGAGCACACGCTGGGCCGCGCGCTCGCCGGCAAGGCGCAACCCATTGAGCGCCGTGAGCGCCGCGACCGGCAGGGCCGCAGCCTCTACGAACCCGAGACCGTCAGGCATGCGACGCAGTCGATTCACTGGGGCGTTGACGTACTCGGCGTGAGCGCCAGCGTGGCCGAGCATGGTCACGACGATGCCGTAGACGCGGTCGCCGACTCTGAAGGAGCTCACCCCCTTGCCGACCTCGTCCACGACGCCCGCGAAATCGGTCCCCAAGGGACGGGGCAGGTGCTGCCCCGGGAGCCAGCGAACCATTCCAACCCGGACTTTCCAGTCCACCGGGTTGATCGAGCTCGCTTGCACGGCGACCCGAACCTCGCCGCGACCCGGATGCGGATCGGGCAGGTCGCCGTGGCGCATGACGTCGGGGCCGCCCCAGGCGGTGGCGTAGAAGGCTTGCATGCGCGGCAGGGTACAGGGGGTTGGGGGCGGGTTCCAGACGGGAGAACGGCTGTGTCCGGGTAGATCTCTGTTCGCGCGGTTCAGGGCGTGCAGGCGGCCGAAGTTGACCCGGCCTTGGGGACGGATCCGTGGGCACCGAATAGACAGGACGGGCGTCGCCGGAGTAGAGATACTGCGTGACGATCCCACGCGAAGCGCGTGCGCATCCAGAGGGAAAGGGAGCTAGGGAGCGCACATGAGCGCGGCGAACACGGACCTGCGCTCGCTGCTGGCGCGCCTGTACCCGGACCCAGACGAGGCACGGCGCGTGGTGAGCGATGCCGACCTCGATGGACGACACATCGATTTCTCGGGGAGCGCAGAGCTCGTATGGTTCCGGGTCTTGGCCGAGGCAGAGAAGCACGGGCCTGGTGCGCTGTATCGTCTGAGACAGGTCGCGTGGAAGGAGTACCCGGAGGCGCTCGAAGAGCCGGCCGCGCCGCCCCTGCGCCCCGAAGAGCCGCTCGGCAGCTATCTCGAGTGGGCGTGGCGGCACCATCGTGTGCTCCGCGTGCTCGGGTATCAGAACCGCGAGCGGATCCAGCTCACGCTCGACGACGTGTTCGTGGATCTCAGCGTGGAGGCCGGCCGTCCCCGTCCGGACCGCGAACCGTTGCGACGTCTCCATCATAGCGAGCATCCCGACGAAGCCGCTTTCGAGCAGTCCGAGCTCATGAACCTCGCGGACGCGCTGCGACTTGCCGAACGCAGGAGCAAGGCCGGGCTCGTGCTGCTCGGGGATCCGGGCGCAGGCAAGACGACGCTTCTGAAGCACCTTCTATGTCGCGCCGTCGCCGAAGGCACCGAAGCCCTGGGCATGCCAAAGGGGCTGGTGCCGGTGTTGCTCAGGTTCAGTCAGCTCCGCACCGGGGCCGGGGGCAATCTGGCTGCGCGCGGTTTGCTCAAGGTGCTTCGGCGCGAGCTCAAGGCGCTGGGCTACGAGGCAGCGGGCCAACGACTCGGCCAAGGGGATCTGCCAGTCCTGTTCCTGCTCGACGGACTCGACGAAGTGCGGGACGAAGCGACGCGCGTCGATGTCTGCCACTGGCTCGACGACGAGGTGGCGCATTTTTCCGGATCGCGGTTCGTGGGCACCTGCCGTTTCGCGGCCTGGCAGCGCGAGGCGCGGCTACACAATCAGTTTCTGACTGCGCATGTTCAGTGGCTCGATCGCAACAAGGTGCGCGCCTTCGTCGAACGCTGGTACGTGGCCGTCGAAGTGGGTCAGGGCGGCACCGTCGAACGGGCTCACGAGCGCGCCGCGTCACTGCTCGAGGCGCTGCTCGGCAGAGAGCGCGAGGCCGAATACCGCCTGCGCGAAATGACGCGCAACCCGCTCTTGCTCTCGGTCCTGTGCCTGGTGCATTACTCGGGCGATAGTCTGCCCGAGAGCCGAGCCAAGCTCTACGACGTGTGCATCTCGTTCCTGCTCGAGACCTGGGCTGGACAGCGCGAGGGACGGCCCGTGCTGCCCGACGCCGCCGCGCGGCAGGTGCTGCAACCCCTGGCCTGGGCCATGCACGAGCAGAGGACCAAGACGCTTTCTGCGCAGCGGGTACGCGCTGCGCTCGCCGAGCCCTTTGCTCAGGTCCAGGGGCTTGGCTTGAGCCTCGAGGAGTTTCTGCGCCGGGGGCCCCATGTTCTCCCGAACACGGTGAGGGAGGCAACTTGGGGGGGCGGGAAACGCGCTGCTTCGTCAGCAACTGCTGGTGGCGTCCCGCAAGACTTCCGTCGGCGGCAAGCCAGGCCGGAACGGCACGGGCACGATTCTGGAATCAAGCGAAACCGAAACTCTCAATGCCGGTAGCAAAGGCGGGTCGCGGCGCGGGAAGGCTGCCAAAGGAGCGTTTGCGCCGGTTCGAACGCATTGTGCACGAGCTGAGGGCTGACGCCGCGGTGCCCCGGACACCTTCTGACCGCGCCCCCAACGCTCGGACCCCGGGGCCGCCCAGAGCGGCCGGCGAACGCCACCCCGGCGAGGTCGGCGGGACGCATGCCAACGATGTGCCGATTTTTCAAGGACTTGTCGCTCCCAATACGGCCGGGTCGCTAGCCTGGACGGCGTTTTTCGGTCGCGAAACGCGCACAGAACGCAACCGGGCCGCGTTGGCCCATCGAAAAACGGCGCGACGACGCGTCGTAACCGCATTGTTCGAACGCCCAGCGGCGCACCAACGCGTCCGTTCGCTCCTTGGCGTCCGCAAAACGCCCCTGCGGCTCGCCCGACAGCGCGTCTTGCCGTCGCAAAACGGCTGCAGAAGCAATGGCTGGCTCGTTTCGCGGACGAAAAACGCCGCGGCTTCGAACGAGCGCGCGCCGCCCGAAGCGTCGAGCGACCGCCAGGCCCGTGAGCGCGGCGGCGCTCGGCCGCAGCGCGCCGGCCGCAGGCGCTCGAGGCCGAGCGAGGCTCTGCGCGATACGGCGGCGTGCGGCGTGGGGCCCGGCTGGGCTCCGGCTGGGGCGTGCTGAACGGACCGGTTTGCGAGCGGTCTCGTGTGCAGGGGGTGCCGAGCGTCCTCGTCATTGACGATGGCGGGCCTCGCCCTCTACCATCGCTCGCGGCTCCACGGGGATCGGTCGGTGCTGCCCGGGGAGCTCGGATCCTGCGACGGTGGCGCTCGCGCCGCCGGCGAGCGAGCTCGGCGCGAGCCTCAAAGCGCAATGGCACGTGCGGCTCGAGACCAGCGAGCGCGAAGTCATGACGGGCGCTCTGCTCGACCGCGCCGACTACGAGCTCGATCAAGCTTGTCGCACCGTCGAGCTCGAGGCGCTCGCACTGGTAGGCAAGGACCGAAGCGCGCCCGAGTACCGTGCCCTGTTCCCTGACGGGCTGGCGGTCCTGGTGGCCCTGAGAGGCACGGCGCAGGTGCGCAAGGTCGAGCAGATGGTCGGGACCATGCGCGAGCGTGCACCCGATCTCGGCGCCCGGCATGCCCAGACGCTCCTCGAGCTCGCGAGCAAGATGGTCGCTGCCGAGAAGACGGCCGCCGACGCGCATCAGGGTTACGCCGAGGCCTTTGCCAAAGAGCGGCTGCTGCGCTTCGATCTCGTCCGGCAGCTGCGGCGCAACGAAGGCGCGCTCACCACGGTCTATCCCGGCAATCGCGCGCTCGTCCGCTCGTTCTTCCCGCGCCGGCGCGTCCGCGCCGCGGTAGAGAGCGCGCCGCTGACCAACGAGCCCACGGCCGCGGCGGGTGCAGCTCCGCCAGCAAGCCCGACAGCAGGCGCGTAGCCGAGGCGCAGAGAGACCGGAGACGGCACATGACGGCTCGCGGGGCCAGAGCGCCTCGTGGGCCGTCGTGTGTTTAGGGCTGACGCGGCTGTCCGGGGAGCTTGGCGAGGAGCTTGTCCAGATTGGCTCGACACTTGAGCGTGCGGGGGTGTTCTGGGCCGAGGCTGGCTTCGAAGATGCCGAGCGCGCGGCGATACAGCGGCTCGGCCTGCTCGGGCCGGTTCGTGTCCCTGAGCAGCGCGGCCAGGTTGTTGAGGTCGGTGGCCACGTTCGGGTGCTCCGGGCCCAGCGCCTTCTCGTCGATGCCGAGCGCACGGCGAAGGAGCGGCTCGGCCTGCTCGGGCCGGTTCGTGGCCGAGAGCAGGTTGGCCAGGTTGTTGAGGCCGAGAGCCACCTGCGGATGCTCCGGGCCGAGCGCCTTCTCCCAGATGCCGAGCGCCCGACGACAGAGCGGCTCGGCCTGCTCCGGCCGGTTCGTGTCCCTGAGCAGCGCGGCCAGGTTGTTGAGGTCGATGGCCACGTCCGGGTGCTCTGGGCCGTAGCTCTTCTC
>JAFGIS010000635.1 GCA_016929495.1 Polyangiaceae bacterium
CCGCGCGTTCTGCCCGCGGCGCGCACACTGGCGCGGGCCGAGATCATCGGGCGGTATCTGTACGTCGTGGGCGGCAACGACGGTGCCAATCCAGTGGCCTCGGCGATACGAGCCGAAATCCTCGACCCGCTCGATGCCCCGACGATCAGCGACGTGGCGCTCGAGCTCGCGCCCGGCGGGCTCGATGCTGGAGTCTGGTACTACACGGTCTCGGCCGTGATGGACGGCTCGGATGCGGACAACCCGGGAGGAGAGACGCTCCCGAGCGATCCGCAGGCCATCGTCGTTCCGGCCGGCTTGGCGGAGCCGCTCGAGGTAACGCTGCAGTGGACCCCCGTGGCCGGCGCGACTCAGTACCGCGTGTTCCGCAGTGCGCAGCCTGGCGCGCCCGTGGGCAGCGAGGAGCTGGTGGGTGAGATCGACGGCGCCACCAACCTCTTCGTGGACAGCGGCGGGGACACGACGGAGGACCAAACGGCTCTCGTCATCGGTGACCTCGGCGTGTGGCAGACCATGCCTGCCATGGACACGCCGCGGGAGGGGTTCGGACTGGCCAAGGCCCAGGACCCAGCCGACGCGGATACGTGGTACCTGTATGCGGTTGCTGGCCGGACCACGTCCAATGGTCTGCTCGCCACGTACGAGTACCTGCCCATTGACGGCACAACGGGTCTGCCCCCTTCTGGAGCAGAGTGGACCGAGGTAGCTGCGAATCCATTGGCAGGGCCCGCTCGCTGGCAGCTCGGCGCCGTGGTCGTGGACAGGCTCGCCACCACTCGTGTCACTCCTGGAGACACGTGGATCTACGCCGGCAGTGGCACCAATGCTGGCGCAACCATGGCCATTACCGAGTTCGACGCGGCCCTGGTGCAGGCCGGAGGCACGCTCGGCACCTGGATCGAGGTCGACCCCCTCATGTCGAATTTTGCGGGCTACGGCTACGCTGCGGTCGCCAACCAGATCTGGGTATTTGGTGGCGGGAACGTGGGGCCGGACGATCGCTGTCGTGCCACTCAGATCTGCGGCGGCGGCGTCACCTGCGCCGGGCCACCGGATGATCCGCCGGACCTACAGAACTGGGATGCAGGCTTCCAGTTCAGCGTCCCGCGCTACTTGCTGGGTAGTAGTGCCGGTAGCGGCCGGATCTTCCTCGTGGGCGGCGTGACCACCGGATCGGTCGTCACCAACACGGTGGAGAGCACCGTCTGGTGAGCACGACGCACGAGTAGGCAATAGCCGTTGAGATGGGCCACGCGGCCGGGCTCGACCTGGCCGCGTGATGCCATTTCTGCCGTCGCAGGCGAGAGCTGCGAGACGGACGGCGACTGTTGCAGCGGCACCTGCGGCGACGATGGCCTCTGCCCGGATACGGGGCGCTGCCAGACAGCCGGCGAGCCTTGCACCGGGTATCACGAATGCTGCACGGGCATTTGCGCGGATCCGGGAACGGGGACTTCCGTCTGCCAGTACGCTGGTGGTTGCCGGCCCATTGGCGAAGTCTGCGCCGACGACGCTGACTGCTGCTCGGCGCGGCGCGACGCGGACAGCGATGGCATCCATCGCTGCATCAAACCGCCGGGCTGCATGCAGCCCGGCGAAGTCTGCTGGACCGGCCAGGCTGCGAACTGTTGCCCCAACGGGCGGGACGGGGGCAACAGGCTGTGCCTGCCGAGCGTGATCGGGGTTCATCGCTGCTTCACGGCTGGCACGCCCGAAGAATGTGTGCCGGACGGGCAGTCCTGCGCGTTCGGCGACGAATGCTGCTCCGGACTGTGTCTGCCCGACCAGGACCGCAATCTGGTGTGCGGCCCGGCCTGCGTACCGACCGATGGTGCCTGCACCGCCGACGGAGACTGTTGCGACGGCCTGTGCATGGACGGCCAGTGCACGCCGAGGCTGCTCGAGTGCGTTCCTCTCGGAGTGGCGTGCCGTTTGGATGCTGGCTGCTGCTCCGGGTTCTGCAACGAGCAGTACGGGGTCTGCAATCAGATACTGCTGTGATCGCTGTCCAGGCTGCTCCGGAACCACGACGAGCCAGATGGCGCGTACCGCGGACCCGGGCTTGCAGCGCCGACTACTGCCGCCCGCCGCGAGCAGCGCCCGCGCCGCTGCCGCCGGCGGCTGCGTTGCTGGCCCCAGCACGGCGCCGTTGCTGGCGGTGCTCGCCGGCCTCTGAGCAGCGCTGCTGACGCGTACGCAGGCGATCACTGGCGCGGGCCTGGTCGCGTTGGCCATCCGCTGCGGTCGCGTGGATCCGATCGCGGCGACGAACCGCATTGCGCAGCCCGGTCGACTGTCCCGTGGACTTGCCACCCGCCCGCGCATCTTGTCTGGCGGCACCCTGGCCCGTTCGTTGTGACGATGCGGCCGGCGACGAGCTGGCCGTTCCGGATCGCTTCTGCCACCGATGGCGGTACTGGTGTCGAGCGGCGTCCTCGTTGTTCGTACGGTTGGCCTGACTCTTGCGCGCCGCCTTCGTTGGTGTCGTGTCCTGCTGCTGGGTACCCGCTGGCCGGGCGCTTCGTTCGCGCTGCAGCGTATCGGCGTCTATGCGCTCGATTTCGCCCGTCTGTCCCAGAGCTAGCCCCGCACAGCTCAGTACGGCGGTCAACGTCAACCAACCCAGGCAAGTGTGAAGGCTCTTCATCGCGGTCTCTCCTGTGGGGGCGCTCACCGTGTTCTCAGGGAGCGTCTGGGAGTGCGACGCACCCGGCGCGGCCGTAGTTCCCGCGCAGGAACATCGGCACTACCCTGTCGCAACGGCTGTTTCTGGAGAATCGGTAGCTCACACCATGCCAACTGGCCGGACGATGCGGGATCTTGACTCGCTCGGGGAAATCGTTCGAAACCCGTGGTCTGGGGCTCATTCTTACGGAACTCCGCGCCGTTGGACCTCGTCGAAGCCATGCCACCGGTGGACGAAGTACCCACCCTCCTCGACCGAGCGCGCCAGGGCGATCCGCTGGCGTTCGAGGAGCTGGTGCGCCCACACCTGTCTGCCATCCGGCGCTTTGCGCTCTCTTTCTGTCGCAACCCGACCGATGCCGATGACCTGGCGCAGGACGCGCTGATCAAGGCCTTTCGTTCGTTCGGAACCTACGACGGACGCGCGGCATTGCCCACATGGCTCTACACTGTCGCGCGCAGCACATTCCTCGACAGCCTCCGGGGACGTCTGGTTCGGGCACGTGGCCGGGAGGACGAGATCGACGAAACGGCGTCGGACTCGGAGCGGCCGCCCGAGGGACTGCTGGAAGAGCGCCAACAGGCCGAGCAGCTGTGGGACGCCATTCGTGCGCTTCCGCCGAGGTTCCGGGTGCCTCTCTTGCTCTCCGATGTCGAAGGCATGAGCTACGCCGATATCGCGGAGGTGGAAGGTGTGCCGATCGGCACCGTCCGCTCGCGCATTTCGCGCGCTCGCGATCAGCTCGCGAACAGACTGAGTCGGACTAGCATTGCCCCCCAGCGGTCAGACAAACACGCCGGAACCGGGGCCGACCTCGCCTCGTCCAATACCCAGAGAAGAGGCGCGCGATGAGCCCCACCCACGATCGGCTGCTCGGGCAGCTCAGCCGGCTCAAGGAGACCCCGCTACCCGACGGATTCGAAGCCGCACTTCATGAGCGGCTGGTCCGAGCGAGCCAGCAGACCGGCGCTGTGGTGGTGCCGTTTCGCCCCAGGCCGCGCCGCAAAGTCACGCTCGTGCTCATCGCGGCCCTGAGCGTGCCGCTTGCGGCTGCGGCGGCGAGCGGCGTGCTCTCGCACTACTGGTCCCCGCAACCGACAACGAAGCCGCAGGCCGGGGCCGAGCAGGGCAAGGCCAAAGCGGCGGCGACGCGCAAAACGAGGGGGCGATCCAACGCCGCGCCGGCGGCTCCGTTGACGCCCCCGGAGTCCGCCGAACGCACCTCTGGCAGCGTTGCTCCCGTTGGAGCTCCGCTTGCTCATCCAGCTCCGGACCGGCCCAAGCGCGCGAGTTCCCGCTTGATGGATCCGAGCGGCGAGGACGCGGTAGCGGCAGACGATTCGGCCCGAGCGAACGGGAGCATCGCGCCAGGGGAGCCCAAAGGGGGCACGCAGCCTGGCTCCGAGGCCCAGCCGGCCTCCGCTGATGTCCAGCCCGCGTCCGCGCCTCTCGAGCAGCTCGATTTGTCATGGCCTGGCGGCAACACGGCGCAGCGCACGCCAACGAAGGGCACGTCGTCGCCTTCGAGTTCTGCCGTGACGACGCCGTCCGCGCCGTCCCCGGCGACTTCGGGTTTGCGTCGCGCTGGGCAGAACCAGAGCGCAGGCGAGCACAGCGGGGTTCAGAATCGCGAAGGGCGAGGACGCACCGAGGCGGGACGATCAGGCGCAGGCAGTGAGCGCGCGCAGAGAGGCGGCGCGGCGCAGCAGCGCCAGATGAACCAAAGGAAGAGGGGGCAGTGAGGCCACCGGCCAGAACGGACATAGCGCGTCTGGGTTGGGCCATTGCGATCGTGGTTGGCGGTTGCCTAGAGCTCGCTGCAGCACAGGCACAGACCGAGACGCAGTCGCCAGCGCCAGCCGACGGAGGCGTCCCAACGCTGCAAGAGCTAGCGCGATCCGCTGCCGCGGACTTCAGGGAAGGACGTTTCGCCGAGGCGGTTCAGGGCTATGAGGCAGCGCGTGAGCTCACGACGTCCGCCCAGGATCGCGCGACCATCGAGCTCAATCTCGGGGCCTGCCTGTTCGAAATGGGCCGCTTAGCCGAAGCGAAACAGGCTTTCCTGCGCGCCGCGGAGCTGGGCTCGGCGGCAGCCGACCGGGCGCATCTGAACGCAGCCGCAGCGGCCCTACGTCTCGGCCGCATCGAAGAAGCCCGTCGCCTCGCAGAGTCCGTTCCCACCGATGCGACGGAGCTCGCGTCCCGGCGCAGCAGCCTGCTCGACGAGATTGGCGCCGCCGAACGCGAGATCCAGCGGGCCGCTGAGCGGCAACGGTTCGTGCAGCACGTTCGCGCCGCGGAGAAGGCGTTGCGCGCTTCCGATGCGATCACCGCCGAGCGCGAGCTCGTGTTGGCTTCGGGGTACTTCGCGGCGGCTTCTGCGGAGGAGCGCGTGGACGTCCAACACGGGCTGGCCGTCGCTCGGCTCGAGCGAGGCGATGCGGCTGGCGCCAAGCAGGTCCTCTTGGGCGCGCTCCGTGACGCTCCGAACGACGCTGATCTGCACCACGCTCTGGGGCGTGCACAACTCGCGCTGGGCAACGAGCCGGCTGCCTCGGCCGAGCTGAAGCAGGCGCTCGGGCTCGGGCTCGACGAGCAGCGGGCCAAGGCGGTTCGGGCTCTTCTGAAAGAGCTCGATCCCTTGTCTCCATCGCAATACTACGGATGGCTCACATTGGGTGCCGGCTATGACACCAACCCGTGGCAGTCCGGAGCCGGCAAGGTGCTGACCCTGGGCAATCGGGGGCAAGGCGGGGCCGAGTATGGCGTCGTCTCGGCCGGCCTTGGACGGCAGGAGCGTCTTTCCGATCGCTGGGCGGCAGATGTCGGCTACGCTGGCGACTGGATCGGTTTCTGGCGCAACACCGTCCAGGACCTGACGATCCAGGCACACAGCCTGACCGTGGCGCTCGATTGGGCCGCCGCGCCCAGTCTGGTCGTGGGGCTGGGCGCCGGTCCGTCGCTCACGTGGGTCGGGCTCAGTCCAGTCGAGCCGTTCAGCTGGGACGTTCTGCTGGGCGCACACGCTGAACTGACTCTTTCGGCCGTGCGCGCATTGCGCCTTTCGCTCGATTTTCGGAGCATCACGGGCTTCGAGGGCTGGGATTTCCTGGGCGGAAACCGGCTCGACGCCAGAGTGGTTCACGACTGGTCGTGGCGTCGCGCCAGTCTGCGGCTCGGCGTTGTCGGACGGTACAATGCGATCGGAACGCGCGTAAGCTCCGTCGACACGACCGCGTTGCCGGCCTGCGCCGGTCTGTGCGACGGCGCGGACTACCTCGTGCCGCTCGGGTACGCGAGCGGCGGTCCGTCGCTGAGCGCGAGCGTCAAACCCGTCGATTGGCTACGGCTGCGCGGCTACGCCGAGCTCGAGCTGCGCGAATACCTGGATGAGAGCCGGATAGCTGGCGTACCAGCGAGCCGGAAGACCCGCGCGGACACACGGTGGACTGGGACCGTGAGGGGAGAATTCCAGCTGGATTCCGGCGGCCACGTGCGCGTGGTGCCGAGCTACACCCTTATCGTCAACGAATCGAACGTCTCGTACGACGCCACGGATCCCGGCCACCAGTTCGACTACGACGACCGCTCTTTCGTCCAGCATCTGTTCGAGCTGGATCTCGAAATGAGTTTCTGACCGGCCGTCGGCGGCATTGCGGGATGGAGCGACGCTGTCGTCCATAGCGGCGCCAAGGCAGACCGAGCTCCACGGCGTTGACGCTCGGAGTATCGGCCCATTGGCTCTCGATCGTCGCTTCCAGGGAAACGCCGCGCTGGAGGAGTAGCGCTTCGCAACACGCGGGAACTCTCCATCCCCGGGCTTCGTCTCCATGTCAGCGACCGGATTTGACGGAAGCCTCACCCCAAGGAGGAGCACATGATGAGCAGAATGACTTGGTTCTCGAGCGTGGCGATACTGGCCGTTGTTGCCGGATGTGCGAGCGACGATGCCATTGACTTCTCTGGCACCGCAGCGCAGGCCATCGCCGAGCTCGAGGAGGCGGACGCGGCTTCCGTACGCGCGTGCCAGAAGAAGGCCGACGAATGCAAGGCCGATGATGCCGCCGGAGAGGCGATCTGCGGTGAAATGGCCAACGGTTGCGACAACCTCGACAAGCAGCTGGGCCAGGTGCGAAGCGAAGCGGTCGGCTGTTGGGAAGGCGTCGCTCAATGCAGGGGCGACGAGTGTGAGGCACGTGCCGAGGGCTGCCAGAAGCTCGGAGAGACCGTGGGCGAGGCCCGTAAGCCGGTCGTCGAATGTGGCCAGCACGTACAGAGCTGCATGTTGAAGGCTGCCGAAGGCGGACAGCAGGAGATGGCCAGTCTGTGTGGCGAAATCCAAGCCGCTTGCGGTGCCGGCGTGGCCGAGGCCTCGATGGAGCAAGTGCGCACCCGCGCCCGGGAAATCATGTCTGCAGCGGAGTCGGCGTCAGGCGACGGAACGCAGACCCAGACAAAGACGCAATCAGGCGACGGTTCGGATTCTGGCGACGGAGCGCAGACGCAGGCGGGTGACGGCGAGGCAGCCGGCGACGCGGCGCAGACGCGGGCGCAAGCCGGCG
>JAFGIS010000060.1 GCA_016929495.1 Polyangiaceae bacterium
CGGTCCCGTGCGCCGACGACGGCGATGCCTGTACGATCGACGTGTGCGGCGATGGCGTCTGTACCCATCCGGTGAACACAGCCTCCTATGACGACGGCAACCCGTGCACGGCGGACAGCTGCGACCCACCGATGGGCGTGATTCACGTGCCAGCAGCCGAGGGCACGCCCTGCGGCGATGCGGATTCGTGCAACGGCAACGAAACGTGCAACGCGAGCGCCGTGTGCGTGGCCGGAAGCCCGCCGGTGGTGGACGATGGGGATCCGTGCACAGCCGATAGCTGCGACCCGGCGATGGGCGTGGTCCACAGTCCGGTAGCCGAGGGCACCCCGTGTCCGGACGGCAACCTGTGCAATGGAAACGAAACGTGCAACGCGAGCGCCGTCTGCGTGGCGGGCACGCCGCCTGCAGTCGACGATGGCAACCCGTGTACGGCGGACAGCTGCGACCCTGCGACAGGCATCGTTCATACGCCGGAGGCCGCCGGGACGTCGTGCGCCGACGCGGACCTGTGCAACGGCGACGAGACGTGTGACGGCGGCGGTACGTGCGTGTCCGGGACGCCGCCAGTAGTGGACGACGGGAATCCGTGCACGGCGGATTCGTGCGATCCAGCGACCGGGGTGGCCCATGCTCCGGTGGCGGAAGGCACACCGTGCGCCGACAGCGATCTGTGCAACGGGAACGAGACGTGCAACGCGACGGCTGCTTGCGTCGCTGGAACGCCGCCGATCGTCGACGACGGCAATCCGTGTACTGACGACACCTGCAACCCGGCGACCGGTGTGGCTCATGACCCGGTCGCGGCAGGGACGTCGTGCGCCGACGGAGACCTCTGCAACGGCGACGAGACCTGCGATGGCAGCGGCGTCTGCATGGCCGCAAGCCCGCCCTATGTAGATGACGGGAATCCGTGCACGGCCGACACCTGTGACCCGGCGACCGGTGTGACTCATGACCCGGTCGCAGCGGGGACGTCGTGCGCCGATGCGAACCTGTGCAACGGCGACGAGACCTGTGACGGCACCGGCGCCTGCATGGGCGGAAGCCCGCCCTATGTAGATGACGGGAATCCGTGCACGGCCGACAGCTGCGATCCGGCGACGGGTGTGGCTCACGCACCGGTTCCGGCAGGCACATCGTGCGCCGACACCGATCTGTGCAACGGCAACGAAACCTGCGACGGCAGCGGAGTGTGCGCGGCCGGAACGCCCCCGGTCCTGGACGACGGCAATCCGTGTACGGCTGACAGTTGCGATCCGGCAACCGGCGTCGCTCACAGTCCGGTTGCCGCAGGGACGGTGTGTGGCGACGCTGATCTCTGCAATGGCAACGAAACCTGCGACGGCAGCGGTGCGTGCGTGGCCGGGACGCCCCCGGTCCTGGACGACGGCAATCCGTGCACAGCGGACAGCTGCGACCCAGCGACGGGTGCAGTGTCGCATACGCCGCTCGCAGAGGGGACCGAGTGCGACGAAGGAAACGCATGTGCCGGTCCAGGAACCTGTGATGCATCTGGACAGTGCCTTCCAGGCGCACCGCTGGATTTTGACGACGGTGACCCGTGCACCGTGGAGTTCTGCGATCCGGTCAACGGGCTGCAGCGCAAGACGTGCGAAGCCATCGACCCAACTGTCGTGACCACGCTCCATGACGGCATGGCCTGGGTCTACTCTGGACTGGACCCGTTGCAGACTGGTGTCGACCCAGCCATCATCGAGGGCCAACGTGCGAGTGCCGTCCTGGGCCGCGTGATCACGCGCGATGGCGAACAGATCCAGAATGCGACCATCAGCATCCTGAACCATCCCGAGCTCGGGCAGACCCACAGCCAGGCCGACGGTCGATACGTCATGGTGGTCAATGGCGGGGGGCGTCTGGTCGTACGCGTCGAGCACGAAGGGTACTTGCCTGCCGAACGTACGATGGAGACCCAGTGGGATGACTACGTCCATGTGCCGGATATCGCCCTTGTTCCCGTGGATCCCGCCGTGAGCCCCGTAGACCTTTCGGACACCGGGCAAGAGTTCCAGGTCGCCATCGGCAGCCTGGAAGCTGACGAAGACGGCGAAAGGCAAGGTGTGATGCTCGTTCCAGCGGGTACCCAAGCCTTGCTTGTCCACTCGGACGGCCATACTGAACCGGCCGAGAACCTCGACGTGCGGATCACCGAGTACACGGTGGGCGAGAACGGGAGCGAGGCCATGCCGGGCACGTTGCCGCCAACCGTCGCCTACACGTATGCGTTCGAGCTCACTGCGGACCAGGCGCTGGGTGCCGGAGCACAGCGCGTCGAATTCGACCGGCCGCTCGTGTACTACGTGGACAACTTCCTCGACTTCCCAGCCGGAACGAAAGTGCCTTTCGGCAGCTACGATCAAGAGCAGGGCAAGTGGCTCGCCGAGGAGACCGGGATAGTGCTCGACATTCTGGACACGACGGACGGAGCAGCGGCGGTGGACGTCACTGGGGACGGCGTTGCCGACACAGGGGCGGCCCTCGACACCTTTGGCATCACTCAAGAGGAGCTCGCGGAACTCGCAAACGTGTATCCCGACGGAGGCAGCCTTTGGCGTGTGAGGCTCTGCCATTTCTCGCCATTCGACTGCAACTGGTCCCCCTGGCCACCGGACACGGATGATCCTCCGCCCGATCCGCCGCGTCCGCCGACTGGCGGAACCGGGGGAACCGGCGGGACTGGAGGAACTGGCGGCACCGGCGGGACTGGAGGAAGCGGGGGTACCGGCGGTGCGCCACCCGAACCACCGGAACCGGATACTGAATGCGACGAGGAAGCTGGCTCGGCCATAGGATGCCAGACCCAAGTCCTGAAGGAGGAGCTGCCGGTCGCCGGCACAGGGTATACTCTCCACTACAATAGCAGCAGGTGTCCGGGCAGACGCAGGGACTACAGCCTGCTGATTCCGCTGAGTGGGCCCACCGTGCCTGAGTCGCTCAAGCGCATCGAGCTAGCGGTGGAAGTCGCAGGTCGGGCTTTCAGCTACGAGTTTCCTGCGAGTCCGAACGCGTCATACGAGTTCAACTGGGATGGTCGCGACGCATTTGGTCGCGCAACGCAGGGCCGCCAGCGCGTCACTACGACCGTGACGTACATGTACGCTTCCACGTATGCCCAAGCGGAAAGGTTCGGCATACCAAGTGGAGTTCAGATACCCTCCAGCCTTGCGCGATTGGAGTACCCCGTCAAGCGCGTCTGGACCAACTACCTCGGCGGATGGAATGCGAAGGCGCTGGGCCTCGGTGGATGGACATTGAGCGTTCACCACGCGTACGACACCGAGACCAGACGTCTCGAGAGAGGAGACGGGCGGCGTGTGTCGAACGAGTACGTGCCGGGGATCGTGGAACTCGTAAACAAAAGCTCCAACGACGGCTCACAGAGGTTCTTCCGGTTTGGTGCTGACGGGACTCTCTTCTACCCCGACCCAACCAACCATGTTGTCACGGCCAGTCTGCCAGCAGGAAGCTGGTATCAGGTCGCAGGCACCACCTACAAGTCCGGCTACGCGGGTGACGGTGGACCAGCGACGAACGCGCTGCTGAAGATGCCTTCAGCGGTGGCTGTCGACGAGGATGGCACAGTGTATATCGCCGACACCGGCAACCATGCAATTCGCCGGGTAGACCCAAGCGGAGTAATCACGACCTTCGCCGGAACCGGCGCTTCGGGCTTCACTGGTGACGGAGGCCCGGCAGTTCTAGCGCAGCTCTACTATCCGAGGAGCCTGGCCTTGGCGCCCGACGGGAGTCTCTACATCCTTGACAGTTCGAACTACCGGATCCGAAGGGTGCTTCCAGACGGGACGATCGTCACGGCAGCAGGAACGGGGCAGCGCCCGAGTGGGAAACCGGTGACGTTTGATATCCCTGCCACCGACTTCCTCATCGAGACTATGGCCTCCGCGACCGACGTCGCAGGGGATGGCACTGTGTACTTCACGGACTGGAGCCACGACCTTCTGCTCAAGATAACTCCTGACGGCATTGTCAGGAAGTTCGCCGACGCGGACGACCCGCGTGACCTGGCGGTCGATGCGACCGGTACCGTCAGCTTCGCATCGGGCCTCACTCTGCGCGCTATTCTCCCCGGCGGCCGCAATGTGGTGCTGGCAGGCGGTGGAAGCACGCCCTTCCAGAATCTGGGAAGCGGCGCACCGGCGAACGCGGTACGGTTTGGCGGATGGATCATCAACCTCGCGCAGTCCCCCGACGGGAGCATAGACTTCCTCGAGGACACTCCGTACCCGCGGGCTTTCAAGCGCCTTCGGCCTGCTCTTCCCGGTTTGGGCGTTGGTGAGTTTGTCGTTCCTGCGAAAACCGGCCAGGAACTCTACCGATTCGATCGCCTTGGGCGCCACGTACAGACGCTCGACGCGCTCACGTTGGCGACGTTGCTGGACTTCGAATACGATCCATCAGGGCTACTGTCGGCGGTCGTCGACGCGGACGGCAATCGGACGACCATCGAACACGACGCTGCTGGACGACCGGTGAGCTTGGTGGGACCTTACGGGCAAGAGTCGTCTCTTAGCGTAGATGTCAACGGGTATCTCTCACAGATCGTCGACCCGCTTGGCCACTCGGTGGGGGCGACCTACACGCCGGATGGCCTTCTCACAAACTTCGCGGATGCGCGGGGCTATGTTTCGAACATCACCTACGACGCTTCGGGGTTCGTGGTGCGCGACGAAGACGCCGCGGACGGCTCGATCGAGCTTTCCCGCACGTCCGAGCCCTCCGGTTGGACGGTGCAGCGGACAACCGCAGAAGGTCGAACCAAGAGCTACCGGATCTCGCAAGACGAGCAGCGTAGCATCGTCTCGGCGAACACTTTCCCGGACGGCACGACAGCCGAGCTCAGCCGCCATGAAGACGGTTCGCAGAGCATCACGCACAGTGACGGTACCACGATCACCACTAGCATGGCCCCCGATCCCATCTGGGGTGTCCAGGTACCGCTGACCACGAAGACGACGGTTCTGCCGAGCGGTCTGAGCCGTACAGACAAGTACACCCGACAAGTCATAATAACCAGTAATCCTATTGAAGTCCGTGTGGAGACGCGCTGTCGCTACGTCAACGACCGGGCCACATGC
Source organism: Polyangiaceae bacterium (assembly GCA_016929495.1). Lineage (GTDB taxonomy): Bacteria > Myxococcota_A > Polyangia > Polyangiales > Polyangiaceae > JAFGIS01. The sequence continues at coordinate 5,118 of JAFGIS010000060.1, forward strand.
ACGCAATACGATGCTGTGAATGGAACGTTCACCACGAAGACACCTGAGAAGCGTACGAGTACGCGAGCGATCGACGAGCGGGGCCGAATCCTTCAGGTCAACGTCCCGGGAGTCGAGCCACGCGACCTCACCTACGACGATCACGGCCGCGTCAGCCAAGTGCTGTTCGGTACGCGGCAGGCGGACTACACCTACTTCGATACCACAGACGGGCGAAACGGCTCGTTGCAGAGCATCACTGATCCGCTGAGCAGAGTCCTGACCTACGACCGCGACGCGTTGGGCCGGGTCCTCAGCGAAACCCTGTCGGACGTCACGACTGCCCATGTGTGGGACCCCAAAGGCAACCTCACCTCCGTGACCCCCCCGGACCGGCCCGTCCACCAGCAGAGCTACACCCCGGTGGACCTCCTCCAACAGTACCTGCCCCCAGCCGTTCCCGGAGCAGAGTCCCCAGCCACCACCTACGGCTACGACCGCGACCGGAATCTCACCAGCGTCCTCAGGCCCGACGCCCTGCTCATCAGCCGCCAGTACGACTCCGCCGGCCGCATCTCGCACGTCATCCTTCCGGACTCGAGCGTCGACTACACCTACTACCCGGCAGACTGCACGAACTGCTCCCCAGGGCGACTACAAACCATCGCCGGCCCCGATTCCGTCTCTCTCTCGTACACGTACGACGGCCCCCTCACCACCTCCGTCGCCTGGACCGGCGACATAGTCGGCACCGTCTCCTGGGGCTACGATAGCGACTTCCGGCCCGTGACCGAAACCATCACCACCGCCTCGACCACCTCGAGCGCCGCGTTCGGCTACGACAATGACTCGCTGCTCACCTGCGCGTCACCCACGACGTGTAGCCCCATGGGCACCGGCGCGGTGACGTTCACCCGGGCACGAAACGACGGCCAAGTCACGGCCGCCACGGCGGGCGTCCTCTCTGAGACGGTCAGCTACAACGCCTACGGCGAGTTCGCCCACCACACGGTCAGCGGCGGCGGATCCCCTCTCTACCAGCTCACCGTGGACGAAACGGCGGCGCCCCGAGACGCCCTGGGCCGCATCACGCGCAAGACCGAGCTCGTCGAGGCCGCGACTACGGTCGAAGAGTACTCGTATGATGTCCAGGGACGGCTCAGTGACGTCGTGACCGATGGCGTGCTGACCGAGCACTACGAGTACGACTCGAACGGCAACCGGCTCACTTTGACGACACCAGCCGAGACACTGGTCGGCACGTACGACGACCAAGACCGGCTGCTCACGTACGGCTCCTACACCTACGCGTACACCGCCAACGGCGAGCTCGTCTCCAAGACGAACCCCGCGACCGGAGAGACGACCGGGTACAGCTACGATGTGCTCGGAAATCTCGCTCGCGTGGACCTGCCCACCGGTGACGTCATCGAGTACCTCTGGGACGGCCGAAGTCGGCGCGTGGGCAAGAAGAAGAACGGCGTGCTGGTGCAGCAGCTCTTGTACAAGGACCAGCTCAACCCCGTCGCCGAACTCGACGGAGCCGGCAACCTCGTGGCGCGGTACATCTACGGCTCGAGAGCGAACGTTCCGGATCTCGTGCTCAGGGATGGCAACACGTATCGGGTCGTCTCGGACCAGCTCGGCAGTCCGGTACTGGCCGTGAATGTAGCCGACGCGACCGATGTGCCGTTCCGGGCGGAGTACACGGCGTTTGGGGAGGCGACGCTGCTCGCTGGGAGCGGTTGGCTGGCGGTGGGGTTCGCGGGGGGGCTGTACGATGCGGAGACTGGACTCGTGCGGTTTGGGGCAAGGGACTATGAGCCGCAGACTGGGCGGTGGGTGAGCAAGGATCCGGTCCTCTTTCGAGGCGGGCAGGCGAATCTGTTCGCATACATCGCGAATGACTCGCTGAACCGCACTGATACACTCGGACTCACGGTCTACATGTGTGAACGCGAGCTCTACGCCGTGGGGGACCCTTACGCTGAGTCGCGAACGGGGCCAGACTGGCACATCAATCCACTGTATCACTCATATGTTTGCACCGACTTCTATTGTGGCGGGCTGACCACATATGATCCTTGGGGCTGGAACCCCTTCGGTGGCCCGTATCCAGGAGAGGTTGAGCACGAGGAAATGAATCCGGACGTCTGCGAGGCGACCGACACCCAGAACGAGTGTATGGACAATTGCATATATGAGGAACTGAACCAGCCGGCTCCCGCGTTCAATTTGTTCGGGCTAGGTGGTGGCATGAACTGCCACGAGTACGCAAAGACGCTCGTGTCTTCGTGCAGTGCACAATGTGGCGGGTAGAAATGAACTTTGCACTGCTCTTTCTCGTCTACTGGCTGCTACTGCTTCTCGTTTGGACCGTCCCATCTGAGTCTATCGTCGTCTGGAAAGCGTTGGGGCGGAGTTTTCGCTTCGACATGGTGCTCTGGCGCGTGGGAATCGCTGTGCTTGCTGCGCACGTTGTTATCGCGGTTGTGCTGGTAGCGCCACTTCCCGTGGTCCGATGGTTGGTCCCACATGACTTTCTGTGGGCCTTCGGTATCACTCAGGTGGATAGGGCGAGCAAACGGGCGGAATTCTGCGGCGCCGTGTATCTGTTTGCAGCCAGTTACCTCGGCGGCAAGACAGAACAGACGGTGATTGCGGCTTTGCTCCGCCGACGCGGCTTCACCGCGGACTGTGCTACGATAGTCAACCGTGCCCGCAAGTGGAGTGGCGTTGGAAGGTGGGCGGCCGTACTGGGTCAACTCCTGATTGGTCGTTAGGTCTGTTGGTGCACCAAGTCCTGGCCGGCGAAATCGCGCCATCTCGAGCGCGAGCGAAGCGGCTGGACTGAGCTCACGCACACTACCGCTCAGCCCAACAACTGCACGCCCATCCAGTCGGCGATGGTGGATCGCAGGTCTATCTGGGGATGGCGTCGAGGGGGACGCGTCCTGGTGCACAATCGTTGCCCACGATGCCATGCAGTCATTCTGGCCGTTCGCCGAAAATCGGGTCAGCGTGACCAGGACCTTGGCGGATTGGTCCACACTCCAGCCGCGAGCCGCCCGAAGCTCGAGGATGTCGAGGCGCTCGGTTGGAGCATAGTGGGGCCGATGTCTCGGTGGAACGCGGGACAAGCGAACGGCCAGGACGCGCAGCTGCCGCAGCAAACGCGCTGGCCGATCGTCTTGTGGAGTAGGTTGTCCTGTGGTGGTGCAGCGAATCTTGGTCGACGAAATCGTGCGGTTGCGAGCTTCCGGCGTGCTGGCTGAACGACGGAGCGTCCGTGGCCATCTGGTGTGGTCGCGGACACAAGGCTACCAAGTGCGTCGTCGCGGCCACCTACCCCGCCGCTGCCATGCCCCGCGTGCTGGCGAACACGCGGCCGGAGGCCGACGAAGCCCTGGACGGCGACGCCCTCGACGACCCGGTTCAGCCCGGAGACAAGGCCACGTAGCCATGCTCGAACTCATCCAAACAGGCACCACGCCGAAGCTCTGACCCCAGAACCGAGGGCGCGCCGCGGGCGTGCACCTGGTGCTGGCGACCCAGCAGCCGAGCCGCCGGGTGATCCAGGGCGCGCTCGACACGAATCTTCC
>JAFGIS010000636.1 GCA_016929495.1 Polyangiaceae bacterium
AACTGACATCCAGCCGGACTTGGACCCCGCGATGACCTTCAACTCCGGCGACTGTGACTCGGCCAGCGGACCACCGATCGCGGCTGCACGCGGGGGTCGGCTGTTCGCCGTCGATTGACTACAAGACAATCCTGGCCGAAACGCGCAAGCACGAGATTGGCTGGCTCGCATGGTCCTGGGGCCCGGGCAACCAGGACTGCGGTGAAATGGACATGACCGAGGACGGCCGTTTCGAGACATTGCACGGCTGGGGGCTCGAGGTGGCCGTCACCGACCCGAACAGCATTCGGAAGACCTCGACCGTCCCGGAATCGATGCTGCGCGGGAAGTGTCCGCGGATGCTGGACGGTGGCAAGCGCTAGTGCCCTGTCTTGGTGTCTCGGAGGGCGGCAGGGCTAGAGCGCAGCGGGGCCCGTGCTACCCTCCCGGCCATGGATATCACCGTCGAACATGCGCCGAGCCTAGAGCGCCAGGCGGCCCTGGGCATCGACTCCTGGCCGATCTGGACCAAGGAGCCTTCGAAGTTTCCGTGGTTCTATGACGAGAAGGAAACCTGCTACCTGCTCGAGGGCGATGTGACCGTCACCCCGGACGGTGGCGAGGCCGTGCGTTTCGGGGCCGCGGATCTGGTCAGCTTCCCGAGCGGGATGAGCTGCGTTTGGGAGATCCACGTCGCCGTACGCAAGCACTACCGTTTCGGATAGGTCCGCACCCCAGTCGTCAATCGACGCTCCTGCCGGTCACCGTGGTCTCGAACCGCGCCGGTTCTTGCGGATAGCCCACTGCCGTCACCTGGTAGCGGGCGGCCTGCCCAGGCTCGAGACGTTCTGTCTTCGCGTAGCTGCGCGCCACGCCGAGCAGCTTGCTCTGCCCGTCGAACGCGAAGACCTCGACCTCCAGGAAGCGAGCTGCCTTGCGCCCGCCATTCTCGACTTTGCCGGCAAACGCGTACTGGCCAGGGTAGGGCCGCGTCACGCTCATGTCGAGCAGCCGTAGGTTCTCGGACAGGGGCATACGGAACGTGGAGCGCCGCGCCACGACCTCGAACTTGAGCTTGGAGTACGCCGGCGGGTTGCTGATGATCGCACTGACGTAGGACTTCTCGCCGGGTTCGAGGGTGTCCTTGGTAGCGAATCCGTTGTCGGTGCCCACCTCCTTGCCGTCACCGTCCAACAGGACCGTGATGATCTCTGGCTTGTCGATGGCAAACGGCGAGGTGTTCTCCACCTCCCCGAGAACGTAGAAGCTCGATCGGTACCCCGGTGCGACGCGATGGAACGTGAACTTCGCGGTCGCCGGCTGCTCGGGCGGAGCAGGTACCGGCGCGGAAACGTTGAGCACAGCGACTGCGCTCGCAGCCGTCGCACTCGTCCCCTGGACGCGGCTGGTCGGCCCGGGCGTGTGCGGCACGGGTGACGGACGAGCCAGCGCAAACGTGGCGGCACCAGCCACGATCATCGCCACAGCGACCAGTGCGGATCGCACGCCCATGCCGCGCGTCGTGGACCGGGAGCTCGGCACAGCAACCTCGGTCGGTTCGGGGCGTGTCGCCGCGAACTGCGTGCTGCAGAACGGGCAGACGATGGTCCCAGAGCTCGGGGAACCCGGGACGGAAGGCGCGCCGCAGTTGGGGCATCGGACGGAGGTCACGAGCATACCGAAGCCTACGGCAGCTTCGCGCGAAACCTTAGCCCCGAGTCCCGTTCACAATCCCTGCACGGTGACGGGCACGTCGCTATCCTCCGTAGTGCCGTTGCCGAGCTGGCCGAACATGTTGTCACCCCAGCATTTCACGACGCCGCCGCCGAGCAGCGCGCACGTGTGCTCGCGGCCGCCGGTAATGGCGACGGCATCCTCGATGCCCGAGATAGTGTAGGGCGCGCCGGTGGTCGCGCCGATGGTCCAACACTTCACTCTGCCCGCGCCCAGCACCGCGCACATCTGATCGCCGCAGACGTCAAGGGCGACGGCGTCCGTGACACCTTCCACGGCGGTCGCAACGGGGGGGTCGCCGCTCCAGCATGTCACGTTCCCGTCCGCCAGCACTGCGCAGCGCACGCATGCTATCCCGTCATCTTTCCACCCGCATCTACCCGAGACGCTCACGGCATTGTCGATCCCAGCAATGGCGACCGACTCGGAGGAGCCGAAGTCCCAGCACTTCACCGTCCCGTCCGTCAACACCGCACAGTTGCCGCCCACACTGCGTGCGTTGCTGATGCCCGAGAGGGTGACGGGCGTGGGCGGCGCGAAGGGCAAGGTTTCGCAGCCGTCACCCACGCACCGCACCGTGCCGCCACCCTGCACCACGCAGAGTTCATACCAGCAGTGGAACACGGCCGAATACGCGATGCCGACGCCGTCGTTCAGGCGGCTGATGGTCATCGGAGAGCTGCTGCACATGCCGATGGCTTCGCACGACTCCCCTTCGGTGGGGGCGCCCCAGCACTGGACCGCACCCCCACTGCGGAGCACGCAGGTGTACGTATCCGCCGCAACCAGGGCCACCGCGTCCGTGACACCGGGGATCGATACGGGCAAAATGCAGTGGGCGGCATCGGGGCATGAGCTGCTGTACCGGAACGCGTCGACACTGTAACCGGGGCTGCCCCAGCATTTCACGGTGCCGTCGCTCGTGAGCGCGCAGGTGTAGTACGTACCGCTCGCGATGGATATCACCGAGGCCTGGGTCGCGGCCGCACCTGCCGCTCCGGCACTGCCGCCCGGTTCGGCAGCGCCTCCCCCGGCACCTGCGCTGAGGCCGGCGCCGCCCGTCTCAGATGAACGACCGCCGCCCCCCGCGTCCCGGCCGCCGGAGCCGGCGCCCCCGGAACCCGCTGCGCTCGCGCCGCCATTCGAACCACCGATGCTCGCGCCTCCCGTTGCCGCGACGGTGTTGGTGCCGCCCGCGTCCGCTCCGCTGCCGTCGCTAGGGTTGGTTCCACCCGTCGCCGGTACTCCGCCCGTACCCGTGGTGCCGCCAACACCAACGGCGCCGCCCGCGCTCACTGAGCCGCCCATGGCCTCACCGCCCCCGGTGCCGGCGTTGCCTCTGGCAGCGGAACCTCCGCTGTCCGCTCCGTCGCCCCGACCAGAAGTCCCGCCGCTGTCAGCGCCACCGCTGCTTGCGGCTGCCGCTGCGCCGGAGCCTTCCGCCGCGGCCATATCCTCCCCAAAAGACATCGACTTCGGCAAGTCACACGCCGCAGGCACGGGGATCACCACAGCCAGAACCAGTACCAACCGAGTCATGCGCATGATCCATCTCCTCGACGCTCTCACACCTGTCTCTACGGACACCAGTTGAACAACACACTCACGGAATTCGAGTCGCCGCTCGACGTGACCAGATCCAGCGTGTCGTCCCCGTTCAAGTCGCCCAGCGCGAACGCATGGGCCCTCGCCCCCGTGTCGTAGTCCAGCCTTGCGGCGAAAGTCCCATCGCCCTTGCCGAGCAGCACGCCCACCGTGTCGTAGCCCTTTCCTACGACGTCCAGCGTGCCGTCTCCATTCATGTCACGCAACGCTAGCGATCCCCAACCGTTCCCGGTTGGGTAGTCAACCATCGTGGCGAAGGTCCCGTTGCCCCGGCCCAGCAGCACGCCGAGCGAGCTCCGGGCGCCAACGGTGAACACCAGATCCAAATTGCCGTCCTGATTCAGGTCTGCGAGCGCCATCGCATCCACGGCCCCACTGGTATCGTGGTCGACGTGCCGCTTGAAGGTTCCGTCCCCCTTGCCCAAGAGCACGGTGAAAGTGGGCACACTGTTCCCCGTCACGACGTCCAGGTTGCCGTCACCATCCAGGTCGCCTACTACCACCGAATCCGGCTGATGCCCGGTTGTGGAGTCCTTCTTGGCGGCGAACGCTCCATCGCCCGTTCCGAGCAGCACGCTCACCGTGTCCGAACCGTAACCCGTCGCCACGATGTCCAGGTTGCCGTCAGCATTCAAGTCGCCCAGCACCACCCCAAACGGAGTATCCCCGACCGGGTAGTCCACCCCGGAGGCGAACGCTCCATCGCCCACTGCAAGCTGCACGCTCACCGTGTTCGCGAGGTAGCGCGCCGCAACGAGATCGAGCCTACCGTCCCCATTCGCGTCACCCAGCTCCACCTGGTAGGGGGAGCTGCCGGCTACGGAATCCACCTTGGCGGCGAAGGTCCCATCGCCCCCGCCCAGCAGAACGCTCACCGTGTCGGCTTGCTGGCCCACCGCAACGAGATCCAGCTTGCCGTCCCCGTTCACGTCACCCAGCGCCACGGCGGCCTGGGAGTCCCCAACGGGGTAGTCCGCCTTGTTGACGAGACTGGCGAATGTCCCGTCGTCCTTGCCGAACCGGACGCGGACCGTGTCCGCCCTGAAGTCTGCGACAACCAAGTCCAGCTTGCCGTCGCTGTTGACGTCAGCCAGCGCTTCCGGGGATGGCCAGCCCCCGATACTGGGAGGCTCGACGGCGGTGAACGTCCCGTCGCCAATTCCGAACATGACGGCCAACCCGTCGACCAGGTCCAGCTTGCGGTCGCCGTTCACGTCAGCCAGCACCACCGAGACGGGAGGAACGTAGATGTTCGGTGAGTCCGTCATCCAGTGCGGTCCGGCTGGGTACTCCACGTTGGCGCCGAAGCCCCCGTCGCCGGTTCCGAGCAGCACGCTCACTCCTGCTTGGGCGTTCGCTGTCACGATGTCCAAGTTGCCGTCGCCGTCCAGGTCTCCGAGCGAGACCGAGTACGGCATGCTGCCGGTGGTGTATTCCACCTTGGCCGCAAACTCCCCGCCTCCGATTCCGAGCAGCACGTTCACTGTGTTCCCCGAGTAGATCGCCGTGACGAGATCCAGGGTGCCATCGCCGTTTGCGTCACCCACGGCGACCGATTCCGGTTCGCTTCCGGTGAGGTAGTCCACCTTGGCGGCGAAGGTGCCGTCGCCCTGGCCCAAGAGCACGCTCAATCCCCCGTACCCCTCCCAGTCGGTGTTGACCGAAATGATGTCGAGCTTGCCATCGCCGTTCAAGTCAGAGAGCTCCACCGAAGTCGGGAGGCTGCCGCAGGCATAGTCCACCCTGGGGACGAAGGTGCCGTCGCCCCTGCCCAAGAGCACGCTCACGACATCTGACGCGTGGCTCGCAGTGACGATGTCCAGCCTGCCATCGCCGTTCAGGTCACCCAGCGCCACCGAAGGCGGCCGGTCTCCGCACGCATAGTCCACCTTGGGCGCGAAGGTCCCATCGCCCCTGCCGAGCAGCACGCTCACGCTGCTCGCGTCCCAGTTCGCGGTCACGAGGTCCTGGTTGCCATCGCCGTTCAGGTCCCCGGCTGCTATCTCGGTCGGCCACCGCCCGGTTGTGGCCAATGGCGCGTTGCCGAGCACGAGTGTTCCCGGGGGTACCGATGGCCTGCCGCCGTCCGAGTCGGACGAACGACCGCTGACCCCCGCGTCCCGGCCACCGGAGACGTCTCCCCCGGCGCCTGGTTCGGTCCTGCCGCCGCTGGCGCCCCCGTCCGTCGCGCCTCCCGTGGCCGGGACGCTGTGCGTACCCCCGCCGATCCCGCTGTCGCCGTTCCCCGTTGCAGGCATCCCGCCCGTGGCCATACCGCCGCCTGTGGCCATGGCACCGCCCGCGCCCGGAGACGGAGAGCCGCCCATGGTCTCGCTGCCCCCAGTGCCTGGGCTACCTCCGACAGCGGCGCCTCCTGTCTCTGCTCGGTTGCCCTGAGCGCCGTCGGAGCTGCCGTTGCTGGCACCTGCCTTCCCAGCGGGATCCGCCGCGGCCTTGTCTTCCCCGAAAGATATCGACTTCGGCAAGTTGCATGCCAGCGGCACGAGGGCTGCCGCGGCTGAGACCAGGAGGAACCTCGTGGCCATGATCCGTCTCATAGACGCTCTCGAGCTGGGCAATCCATGAGTCAGACGGGCCGGGGTTTTCCGTCACGGAATATCGCCGGGGCCCTGCCCCGTGCCAGACGGCCACCCTGGCCGGCTTGACGATCGCCAAGGCCAAGTGTCAGGTTGCTGTACGCTCTCGGCAACGGGCGAGGAGGCGGAAAGATGAAGACTCTGGGGACTCTGGTTGTGCTTGGCTCGGCTTTGCTCGCGTCTCCTTGTGCGTTTGCTGACGTCATCGTACCGGAAGTGGCAGCCTGTGAGGGGCTGAGCGCGGGGACGCCGTGCGACGGTGGCACCTGTGAGAACACCACCTGCCTACAAGGCCGCGGGAGCACCGTCGAGTGCTTCAAGTGCGTGGCTGCCGGTGGCGCCACTTCGAGCGGCGGGAGCAACGCAGGCGGCGTCAGTGCGGGTGGCACGGCTGGGTCCGCGGGGCTCGTGGGCGAGGGCGGTTGGGCAGGCGCGGCAGACACCGCTGACGCTCTCACCGCCGGCGCGGCTGGAGCGGCTTCGCCCGGCGGCTCGGCGGGTCTCTCAGGCAGCGGACACGCTGCGCCGGCAACGGGCAGCGGCGGTACGACCGCCAGCGGCGGCCAAGGCAACGTGGCGGGCCTGGGTAGCAGCGCCGATGGGGGCACGCTGAGCAGCGAAGACGGAGGCAGCACCAACGCAGCCGGTGGCGCGCAGCCAACGCAGAGCGCTTCGGGCGCGGCCCCGCCCACCGGCGGCCATAGCAGCGCCAGAAGAAGCTCGAGCTCTGGGTGCCAGTTGTCCGCACTTCGGAACGCGTCGAGCCTGCGGACGTGGCTTGCGCTGGTCGGCGGGTGCTGTCTGTTCGCCTTGCGTCGACGGCGTGGGCGCGAGACGCGCGGCTCAGATGCGGCAGCGCATGGATGACCGGCTCGCTTCGGTCGGAGCGGCGTCTCGCATCTCGGCTCTTCGCGGTTTTCCGTCACGGACTGTCCGCGCATGCGGCGCGTGCTCTTGGCAGCTGCGGTGAGTTCGGTGCCAGACGCTCGAGCGTGGCGACGGCCGCACGGCCTTGCTCGCGCCGCCCCAGGGCGCACAGCGCGAGGATCCTGGCAGCCAGAGCCTCCTCCGCCAACGCGCCCTCGCCGAACCTTTGTTCGTGCTGCTGGGTCAGGGCCAGGGCTCGCTCCGGATCGCCGTCACGCAGAGCGGCCCGTGCCTCGGCCAGCAGGCTCAGCTCCTGGGCGACACCGGGGTGCCGAAGTCGAGCGACGGCGTCGGGAGCTGACGCGGTCGACGTCTCCGCTACAGGCGGGGGTGCTCGAACGACGGGTGCGGCGGGAACGGTCGCCGTCGACCGCCTCGGCCGAGCGGCGACACTCGGGGTCGGTCGGTCCGAGTCCCGTGGGGCAGGTCTCAGAAGTGCGACGCTGGCTGCCGTCACCGCGACTCCCGTTGCGATCCCTGCGCCCCCCCACACCGCCAGCGCCGTGATCACGCCATGCCCGGCAGCAGCCGAGCCGGCCGTCCCGGCAGCGGCCGATGCGGCCAGAGCTGCCTCGACGGCAGCACTGCTGATCCCCGCTGCCACCGAGGCCGCCAAGGCACGCCGTACTCTGAGCTTGGAGGATGCGGGTACTCTCGTGGCTCTGGCGTCCGCCAGGAGTCTTCGCGCATGCGGGCTCAGGTCCTTCATGGGTGCCTCACGCGTCGGTTGGCTGCCATACGTCGCAACGCTTGCTCGAAGTCGCGGCGCGCGAGCCGCAGCCGCGAGTAGGCCGTGTTGAGCGGCACGACCAGCGCCTCGGCGGCCTCCGGGACGCTGAGCTCCTCGATCTCGACCGCCACCAGTATCGCGCGCCGCGCAGGATCAAGCTCGTCGAGCAGCTGTTGCACGAGCTCCTTGGCCTGGTGACGCATGGCCTCCGCGTCTGGCCGGCGGTGCTCGGAATCCGGAGTGTCGTCGACGACCGCGTCGGGCAGGCTGTGCCGTTTCTCGCGGGCCCGATGCAGGCTGGCTACGCGCCAGGCAATGCCGAACAGCCACGTTCGCACCGAGCTGCGATTCTCGAACTCGGGCAGTCGACGGTGCACCACCAGGAAAACGTCGTGTGCCACATCGTCCACCAACCGCTCCGGTACGCCCATCCGGCGCAGGCTGCGCCACACGAACTCGAAGTAGCTTTCGTAGATCTCCTCGAAGCCCAGAGCCGGAGCCGGGCGAGGTTCGGGTTGGGCTGCCAGTGGCACTCACCTCATGTGTGCATGCGAGACCCCGGCCCCGTCACGGTCTTTTTCCGAACTCGTACGCAATCCCGAACCGGAAGACACCCTCCACCTGGGCAGGCTGGTGGATCGTCGCGCCATTGAGCCTGAATTGGGTCCGCCGAAACGGCACCAACGCGTCTGCTTCGCCGACGAGGAGCCAGCTGCTGGCCAGCCGAAATTCCAGTGTGCCGCCGAGGCCAGCTGCTCCCCAGGCGAACCGCGAGCTCTTCGGCGTGTCGACGCTGTGTCCTGCCCCATGAAACTGGCCGAACTCCAGGCTGGCCACGGGGACGAGTTCCCAACGTGCCCCGGGCTGCGTTCGCCACCCGACGCGCAAACTGACGGTGGCCAGCTCCGCGGTGAGCCAGCCACCCGTGTCCTTCTGCTCGGCGGTGCGCTCGAGGTACTGAGTCCCCAGCAAGGCCGTCCGCAGGGCGCCCACGTTGAAACCGGCCGCCAGGGCGAGCCCCGGCGCAGTCCCTGGAAGCATGCCAACGCCTAGTGTACCCATGGTGGAAACGAAACCCGTCATCGGCCAACGGGAAGGCCCCTCACCGACATCAGGACGCCGAGCGACCGAAGCGGAACGGGATGCCGCGCGTCTGGCAGCCCGTGTGTGCCGATCCCGCGACACGGGGGAGGAGGGGGCGGGCGCCGACGTTATGGAAGCCTCTGATGGCTCGGCAAACCGGGCCGTCGTCGGCAAAGCGCCTGCCTCCGGCCGCGAACCCACTCTCGGATCGATCGCCAGCGCCAACACGAGCGCGGTCGTCCCCACGGCTTCGGCGCAGGTGGCCACCTCGACGGTGCGCGAGCTGCGGGTCGTGCCCTGCACGACATCGATGGTGACCCGCCAGCCATCGGGCTTGCCCCTCAGCCGCGCCCGCGCGTGCAAAAGAGAGGACGGAGCCTCGTCGAGCGGCTCGCCGAGCAGCTGTTCCACGCGCCGGTGTACGCCGCCTCCGTCGCAGGCCGGCTCGGACTGCCAGTCCAGCGTGAACCCGGGGCCGTCTGCCGCGGCCGCCCTGGGCCAGAGCAGGGTCAGTGCCGCAACAGCCGCTGCAAGAGGGACCAAAACAACGCGGAATGGTCGGGCAGCCACGCATGCGCAGGCTAGCAGAACTTCGGCTGCTACCCTAGCGTTGGCTCGCCTGACAGGCCTGCCCCAAATTCACATAGCGCCGATGAGATTACGCACAGCCTCACTGCACTCGGCAGCCTCCTCGACAGCGAGACAGGGCGCAACGCCCTTCGACCCCCCCCTGACCCGCAGAGCCTGGCTGGGCGGCGTGGCCGTGCTCATGCTGGCTCGGCCAGCCTCGGCGGGCGGATGGGAGAAGATCGACGAAGACGATGGGATCCGCGTCTTTCGCAAGGAAGTGCCCGGCTCGCCCTTGGTGGCCTTCCGCGGCGAAGGCATGGTCCATTCTCCCATCGAGAAAATCCTCTGGGTCATCGCCGACGACGTGCATCGGGCAGAGTGGACGGACCGTCTCGAGAAAAGCAGGGTCCTCGAGCAGAGGAGCCAGAGCGAATCCGTCATCTACCAGCACTACAGCATGCCGTTTCCGGTGAGCGATCGCGACTACGTCTACTACGGGCGCGCGACCCGCAACCGCGCCGGCGGCGTCACGATCGACCTGCGCTCGGTGACCCACCCCAAGGCGCCGCCCACGGTGGGCGTGCGCGCCAAGCTCATGTTCGGCCGCTACGTGCTGCTCCCGAAAGGCCCCTCGGCGACCTACGTCGTAGTCGAGATGCACACCGACCCCATGGGTTCGATCCCGTCGTGGCTCGTCAACCTCGTGCAGAAAAGCTGGCCCATGAACACGATTCAAGGGCTCCGCAGCCAGGTGAACAAGCCGTTCGTCGGGCGGGTAGAGCTCCGGCTAGCGCGGTAGCGACGCGGGCGGAGGGCCCCGACCCGCTTCACAGCTGACCGACCACGTAGCTCGCGTGCCCAGTGGTCACGCATCCAGACCATGGCGTCGGCGTTGGTGGCGTAGCCATCGGTCTCGTAGTTCAGCCACTGGCTCGAAATCCCCTTGAGCTGGACCGGAACACCGTACTCATCCAAGAGCCGGGTACCCGAGACGCTCAGGTGCCCGTGGATGTCCACGGGCGTCGCGTCCTCGTCGACGCAGTGGTTGCTGGCACACACCTGGCCCTCGTCACAAGCGGACGCAACCCACACGCCCCCGGCGCACACTTCGAGGTCGCCCTGCGGCGTGCAGCGCATCGCGGCTTCGGCGCACTCCGCGCTGGAGTCCTTGAAACGCACCGAGTAGACCGCAATACCGAATCCCGGGAGGTAGCTCGGCTCGAATTGCAGCTCGGTCATCTTGGAGCAGTCGAAACCGTAGAAGCTCGACAGCGGCACGGTCACGGTCTCGATGCCGGACGTGTATGGCAGCAAGACGTAGTCTCGATCACCGTAGATATCGACGTCGTTCCACTTGGCGTACAGCCGCACCGACTGGTCCGACGCGTACTCGACCTCGACGTCGGTGTAGCCGCAAGCGTCGAAGAGAATGCTGTCGTCATTCAGTGTGACGCCCACACCGGCGTAGAGGTCAGGATACGGCGGCAGGTAGTAGGGAGCGTGGCCGGCAAGACGCAAGGCTGAGGCCGGCCAGCAGACCCCTCGTACGTTCCGGTGGCTGCCCCAGCACAGCACGGCCCTGCTCGGCCCAGGCTGGCTAGCGCCAGCCTGGGTGCCCCCAAAGCTGGCATCCGCCAGCAGGGGGCACGCGAGCGGTGCGCCTTCGTCGTTCACCGCGCCTGTGATCGCCGGCGCTCCTCGAGCGGCCAGGGTACCCCGCGTTGTGCGAGCCAACGCGACAGTCGGTCTCCATCCACGAGCGGGGCGTACGACGGCCGTCCGTCGTGCCAGCGCAGACGGGTTCCGTGACGTACTCCCACGCAAGCGAGCAGCATCTCATCGCGACACAGCTCGAAGGTGGGATCGCCGCAGCACGTGCACGCCGTGTGCTGCGCCGGTTCCTCAACGGCCATCAGCCGAGCAACAGGTCGGATGTCCTCCACGAGGCGAAGCGGACGTTCCCGGACACGCCGGTGATCCTACGAGAAGCTGGCCTGATTGACGGCTGACGCGAGCCGCTGTATGGGTGATTGATGTGCTGGGGCATGCGTTGCGTCGTCTTCTCGGCTCTGTTGACGGCGGTCGCACCGGGCTGCGGTAGCGGAGATGGCGGTAGCGGCGGCGTGTCTCCCCCCGCAAAGTGCTTCCGTGACCCGGACCGTGACCCGTCTACCCCCTGCGTCCGGGTGAGCCAGATTTCGCTCGGCCGGCGCCACACGTGTGCGCTCGATGACACGGGCTTGGTCACCTGCTGGGGCAACAACGAATACGGTCAAACGACCGTGCCGCCTCTCGCCGCCGTGGTCCAGGTCGCCGCGGGCCGCCACTACGCGTGCGCGATCGACGACGCGGGCGCGGTCACCTGCTGGGGAGACAACGAATACGGTCAAACGACCGTGCCCCCTCTCGGTACCGTGGTCCAGGTCGCCACGGGCCCCGAGCACGCCTGCGCGCTCGACGACGCGGGCGCGGTCACCTGCTGGGGAAACAACGAATACGGCCCAACGACAGTGCCCGCTCTCGGCACCGTGGTCCAGGTCGTTGCGGGATTCCATTGGACGTGTGCGCTCGACGACGCGGGCGCGGTCACCTGCTGGGGAAGAAGCATCCCCTCCGGCCAGAAGACGCCGCCCGAAGCTCTCGGCACCGTGGTCCAGATCGCCGCCGGACAGGATCACAGGTGTGCGCTCGGCGACACGGGCGCGGTCTTCTGCTGGGGGAACAACTCCTCGGGCCAGACGACGGTGCCCAAAGCTCTCGGCACCGTGGTCCAGATCGCCGCCGGACAGTATCACACGTGTGCGATCGATGACGCGGGCGCGGTCACCTGCTGGGGGGGGGCGGGAGTCAACGACTACGGCCAGACGACGGTGCCCAAAGCTCTCGGCACCGCGGTCCAGGTCGCCGGGGGCTACAGACACACCTGTGCGATCGACGACGCGGGCGCGGTCACCTGCTGGGGAGACGACTTCTACGGCCAGTCGAGGCCACCTAACGCTCTCGGCATCGTGGTCCAGGCCGCCGTGGGCGGCATGCACACCTGCGCGCTCGACGACGTCGGCGCGGTCACCTGCTGGGGAGAAAACTCCTTCGGCAGGGCGACAGTGCCCGCTTTGGGCACCGTGCTCCAGATCGCAGCGAGCAGCACGCACACGTGCGCGCTCGACGACGCGGGCGTGGTCACCTGCTGGGGATACAACCTCTACGGCCAGACCACGGTACCCAAGCATCTCGGCAACGTGGTCCAGATCGCAGCGAACAGCGAGCACACGTGCGCGCTCGACGACGCGGGCGCGGTCACCTGCTGGGGAAACAACCATTACGGCCAAGGGACGGTGCCCGCTCTCGGCACGGCGATTCAGGTCGTCGGGGGCGGGAATCACACCTGCGCGCTCGACGACGCGGGCGCGGTCACCTGCTGGGGACTCGATGACTACGGCCAGACGACGGTGCCCGCTCTCGGCACCGTAGTCCAGGTCGCCCTGGGCGGCGCGCACACGTGCGCACTCGACGACGAGGGCGTGGTCACCTGCTGGGGAAACAACCTCTACGGCCAGACGACGATGGTGCCTGCTCTCGGCACCGTGGTCCAGATCGCAGCGGGCAAGATGCACACGTGCGCGCTCGACGACGCGGGCGCGGTCACCTGCTGGGGACTCGATGACTACGGCCAGACGACGGTGCCCGCTCTCGGCACGGTGGTCCAGATCGCAGCGGGCGCCGACGACACGTGTGCGATCGACGACGTAGGCGCTCTCAGTTGCTGGGGAGACGACAGATTCGGCCAAGTGTCGGCGTTCAGTCCCTAGCACTTCCGGGTGGTGTCGCTTGACCGCACGAGTTGGTTCCCCAGCAGGTCGCGGTGCGGTCCGTCTTCAATGCACACCCGTGCCGGTCACCTGCACTGACTTCCAAGAAGGCGCCCTCCAAGCCGCCGATCGCACCCCAGCAAATCCAAGTGCTGTCCGCCCTCTGCCCACAGGTCAGGATGCCTCCTGCGCTGACCTGCAGGAACGTGTCTGTCTCAGGCGAGGTTCCGCCGGACGAGTCGCAGCCCCAGCACGTCAGGATGCCATCGGTTCCCCATGCACTGAGGCGTGAGAACGTGGTGCCTGTCGGAGGCAAGACTTGGCCGTCCGAATTGCAGCCCCAGCACATCAGGGTGCCATCCGTCCGCACGCCGCAGGTGTGGGCGGCACCTGCGCTGACGTGGGAGAAGGTGCCAGAGGGCGGAGTAGCCTGGCTACAGGTGCTGTCCCATACGCCCGTCTCGTCGTTCTCGAAAAAGAGGTTGTCGCCCCAGCATGCGACGCTGCCGTCCGTGGTCACTCCACAGCTATGTTGCGATCCCGCGCTGACCTGGGAGAAGGTGCCGGAGGGCGGCGTCCCATACGCGTACCCCCAGCAAACGACCGTGCCGTCGGTCTTCACGCCGCAGGTGTGTGCTTCACCCGCGCTAACCTGGGAGAAAGTGCCGGAGGGCGGCGTAGCCTGACCCGCGGCGTCGTAGCCCCAGCAAACGACCGTGCCGTCGGTCTTCACGCCGCAGGCGTGTCTGCCACCCGCACTGACCTGGGAGAAGGTGCCGGAGGGCGGCGTGGCCTCACAGCCCCAGCAGCCGACGGACCCATTCATCCGGATGCCACACGTCAACGAACCGCCCGCATCGATACTCTGCAAGGAGTACGCGCAGGCGGATCTGTCATACCGGCAAGTTGCGTCGCAGCGCACCTCCTTGCCCTGGTCGAAACCCAGATCGGCACACGTCAGCTCCACCGGATCGTCGCCATCGCATTGCTCGGCTCCGTCCACGATGCCGTTCCCGCAGGTGCCGGTCTCGCCGCCATCAGCACCTGCGATCGCATCGCCCGAACCGCAGCCCGTCAGAAGGCCAAATGCGACTACCCCGGCCTCGTTCCAACGCCGCCGCACGTGCATACGGCCAACATAGCATGAGCCGCAATGCGCGACAGCATCGAGGGCTCGCGCTGGCTCGCGCTGGCCCGGCCCGCCGTACCGTCTCGAGCAGCCCGTTGGGGTCGGATGCCCAACGGGCGGAACGATGATGATCGTGAAGCGGGGCACGCTGCGTCTGCCCGTCATCGGCGAAGCGGTAGCGGTCCCATCCGCGGCTCACCTGGGCTGCCCGCAATGCGGGCAGATCGTGTTGCGCTTCCAGAACGCGAAGCGGCTCGGCGAGGATTCGATTGCGCGCTATCACAAGAAGCATGGCCTGCTCTCGGCCGATGGGATCCGCACCATCCGAGAGCAGTTCAACCTCACGCAGGACCGTCTGGCACGGCTGCTCCGGTACACGCCGCGCGACCATGAAAGTGAGTTGGCTCCGGAGGCGCACGATGCGCCGTCAGCGCGGGCGTGGCTCAGCCTCGCAGCGGTCCGTGAAACACCGCGGCGCATCCGTGGTATGGAACCGCGTTCCTGGAGTCCACCGGAGGCAATTGACATGCTACTCGACGAGATCAAGACCGCGATGTTCAAGGCCATGAAGGAGGGGCGCACAATCGAGAAGGAAGTCCTGCGCGTGGTGGTCGGGGAGATCACCACCAACGCCGCGAGGCCCGGCATGACGGGTGGCGATGACGAGGCCCGGGCCGTCATCCGCAAGCTCATCAAGTCGAACGAAGAGACGTTGGCGGCCTCCGAGGATCCGACGCAGCGCGCGGACCTGGAGCTCGAGAATCGGACATTGACCGGGTTTCTGCCGCAATCGTTGAGCATCGAACAGATTGTCGCGGCCCTGGATTCGGTCAAGGACGCGATCCGCTCCGCTGGCAGCGATGGTCAGGCCACGGGCGTCGCCATGAAACAGCTCAAGGCCTCGGGCGCAGTCGTCAACGGCAAGGACGTGTCTGCCGCCGTAAGACAGATGCGGGCGTGAGGGCGCTGAGGCTGCAGATCGCTCAACGGCCCGGCCCGCGAGAATCTTAGCGGGTGAGGCCGGTGGCCGTTCTGGCTCAGTATGCCCCATCGCGTGGATCTCGTTTCGCCCTTGCTCGCTCTCCTGGGGACGGCCTGCGCAGCGGCGATGCCGGCCGAGCCTCCCGCTCGTCAGACGAACACCACGGTCGCGACAGCGGCGCCACGACCCGAGGCCAAGCCCGCCCAGCGCGAAACCGATCCGGCGAAGCAAGCCGCCACGCTGGCGTCCGGCGAGGCGGATGAGCAACCCGCGGACACGGACGAGAACGAGCCAGCCCAAACCGCAGACCTCATCCCCTCGGGCTGTGCGACGCCTGGGGCTGTCTGCCTACCGCCTGCCGAATTCGCGGCCCGCGTCTGCGCCGGCAAGAACCCCGACGTAGCGGTCTACATGATGCAGAAGGGCCAACCGTGGACCCACGGGTACATCCGTGTCGAGAACGTGGACACGGTCAACACGCTCGGCGGCCCGACGGGCGAGGCCAAGCTCGCGTTCGGCGAGGAGGTCCTGGTCCTTCGTGGGAGAACGGAGAAGACCGGGGGCGTCCAGGTGAGCGGGACCGGCGGCTTCATCGTCCTTCGCTGGGATGGGACCTGTGCCACTCTGGCCGAGCACGAACTGGTGACTTGGGTACCGGGGCTTCCGCGACACGCACCCTTGACCTGGAAGTACCTCGGCGCTGGCGTGCAGCAAGCCCTGCTCGAGAGTCGACGTGTCCGGGAGGCCCGCAAGCAGCATCGCGATCAGTGCCAGGGGGCGACCTTCGGCAGGAGCCCCGAGTGCCTGAAGGCCACCGAGCGGCTCAACGAGGCGATCGTGGTGGCCGTGCGCACGGGCACCAAGGTCCCGTTTCCGGAGCGGGTGCGGTAGGGCCTCGACGCTGTGGATTTCGACGGCCCGGACATGAGCGAAGCCGTCGGCTTCGCAGCGGATCCCTGTTTGGGCGAGAAAATGGGTTGCCCGTCAGACACCCCGTCGCGGAGACGGGGCTCCAAGAGGCCCGATCGCGGCACAATCTCGGCATTGCCGGACCCGCCCAGGGCGGTAAGATCGCGGGACTGCTTTGCGCAGCCACGAGGATCGGAAATGTCGCTTGGCTCGGCTCCAACAACGTCGGTCCTGTCCATGGTCGCTATCGCGTTGTTCGGCTGCGCATGCAGCTCGACAAACGACCCTGGCGGCCACCGATCGCCTGCGGGTTCGACCGGCAACTCGACGGGCGCGCTCGGTGGTCAGGGCGATGGCGGCACGACGGGCGGCTCCGCGCCGGGGGGGACCACCAGCGCGGCAGGCGGCGCGAGCCTGGGTTCGGGCGGTGTGGCGGGCGCTGGGGGTGGGACCACCGGCGCGCTAGGCGGCGCGAGTCCGGGTTCGGGCGGCATGGCGGCATCAGGCGCCACCAGCGGTGGCTCTGGCGGCTCGGGCGCGACCGGTGGGCTCATGGCCACCGGCGGGGTCGAGCCCACAGGGGGCCGCGCAGCCACCGGCGGCGCGAGCGCCACGGGGGGCCGCACAGCCACCGGCGGTGTGGGCCCCACAGGCGGAAACGCCGGCAGGGGCGGGGTCTCGGCCGGCGGCGGCACTCCGACCGGCGGAGTCTCGGCCGGAGGCAATGGCGCCACCGGCGGGGTCACGGCGACCGGCGGCACGACGGGGACCGGCGACGACTGGTATCCCTGCAGCGCCGATCCGAGCACGTACGACGCCACGGCGATCCAGTCCGGCAGCAGCTGGACCGTACAGAACGGTGGCAGAACCGTCTACACGGGCAGCGACATGCAGGCTGCGATGACAGCTGCCTTCGACAGCCTCTCGAGCGGCCGCAACGTCAAGCAGAGCGTGCTCGTCCAGGGGTCGGGGGACATTTCCGCCGACGCCCAGCTTCGGATCCCGAGCTACACCCTCGTGAACGTCTGCGGCACTCTCAACGTCACGGGCAGCGCAAGCCAATCCGATCGCTCACCTCTGTACGCGCGGGGAGCGACCGACATCGACATCCCGCACGTGACGATGACCGGCAACCCGCAGTACGGGATGTTCTTCCGCCAGACAAGCCGGATCCACATCGGGCAAGTCGACATGCGCCTGAACCCGGGCAGCTCCGGAATCGGCATCCGCATCGACAACAACCCGTCGGCTGGAGGCGCCTACGTCACCGACGTGCAGATCGACTACGTATACGCCCAGGGCACGGGCAGTCACGGCGTCGAGACCTACGGCGTCGACGGCTTCACGCTCGGACGCCTGGACGGCGTGGATACGGGCGAATGTGGTGTTCTGCTGAACATGTCGACCAACGCCGAAATCGGCGCCGTCCACTGCGACAACTGCGGCGCGGGCACGGGCTACGCTGCCTTTCGCATGGCCAACCGAAATGGACGCATCAGCAACGCCTATCCGCCCAACATCCACGTCGGCGAGGTCTACGCCCGCGAAGGCGGCCGCGGGGTCTTCTGCGTCTCCGAAAGCGGCGGCGCGGTCATCGACAACGTGGACCTCGGCAACACGGGCAGCAACGCGATCCTGCTCGAGAACTGCTACAACGTGACCATCGCCGCCAACGCAGGCCGCGTCGAGGGGCCAGGCGATGTTCGCATCGCCGCCCGCGACGAGTTCGCGAACAGCTCGGACATCACGCTTTCCAACCTCACCCTCGTGAACTCCGCGCTGAACGAGAGCCCCTGCGGCGACGGTACGGTGCTGTCCAACAACGTCTTCCAGGGGTCGAGCGACAACAGCTGCAACTGAGGCAACTCGGCGCGCGAGCGCCGCAGAAAACGAAGACGCTCAGAGCAGGATCGCGGGGAACCTGCAATCGGTCTTGCAGTAGGGCTGGGCGCCCGGGGGTGCGGAGTCTGGCAGGGGCTCGACAGCGAGAAGGCAACCTGCCCGGGGGCTGAAGTAGCCCTGGGCCTCGCGCTCAGAACCGTGAGAGAAACGCCCAGATCGCGGACCCCGAGAAGGGCGGCGGTTCGTGGGCGCCGTCGAAGGGGCACCACTCGACGGGGTAGCCCGCGTCGCAGCCCTGATAGCTCACGCAACCCTCGGGGTCGGTGGGCGCCGTGTCCGGCTGGCAATGGTTGCGCCGAACGAACTCGTCGCGCGCGTCTTCGCCCTGTGACATGTCGATGGTTGAGTCGCTCGTGCCGTGCGACGACCAGTAGGCGATGGGGCCTCCCTCGGGACAGCCATTCTGGAGCGCGCCGGACATGGGAGCCACGGCGCGGAAAACGTCCGACAGACTACAGGCGACCGTGATCGTCATCATCCCACCCATGCTGAAGCCGGTGGCGAAGATGCGCTGGGTGTCGATGCAGAGCTCACCCTTCAAGTGATCGAGCAAGACCTGAACGTATTCGATGTCGGAGCTGCTCCATCCGCCGCTCGCCTGTCCGGCAACGAAGATCGTCTGCTGATCCGCCACATCCCTGATGCCGAAGTAGGGACCGGTCGGCTCGAGGTCGCTCCTGGGCGGGTCGCCCTTGTCAACCTGGTCCGCCGAACCGGACGCGCCGTGGAACGCGAAGATGATCCGGTTGGGCGTGGCGGCGTCGTAGCCTTGGGGAAGCCGCAGGATGTACTCGCGCGTGCTGCCGCCCACGTCAATGGTACTCGGGCCGTCTGCCGGTGGATCCTGGCCGCAGCCCTGGCTCGCAGCCGGCTCGGTCAATCCGCCGCCGCTCGTCGCCCCGCCGGTGTCGCCGCCGCCCGTCGCCCCGCCGCTCTGGCCGCCGTCGCCGCCGGATGCGCTCCCGCCTGCCGCGTCACTTCTTCCTCCGCTGCCGGCCGCGCTGGACCCACCCGTGCCTGCGGTTGCACGACCGCCCGTGGCGGCGCCTCCACGGCTGGACGTCGCCCCACCCTGCGCGTCTCCTCCCCTGCCCCCGCGGCCCGCCGAACCTCCGGAGGCGCCACCCGCGTTCCCGGCACTGCCGCCCGAAGCGCTCGTGGTGCCTCCGCTGCCCCCGCTTGCGCCCGAGGAGGTCGCTGTGCCACCGCCGCCTGAGCTGTCCGCGCTTGCGCCCGAGGAGGTCGCTGTGCCGTCGCCGCCTGAGCTGTCCGCGTTGCCGCCCGAAGAGCTCGCTGTGCCGCCGCCGGGTGTGTCACCAGCTCCACCCGAGCTCGTCGCCGAGGATCCGCCCAGCGACGGGCCTGCATCGGTGTTGGAGGAGTCGGCGTCGCTGTTGCCGCAGGCAACGACAACGAGCGCACTGCCGACCACCAGGAATGTGAGAAGGCGCGCAGTGATGCGATTGTGCATGGTGTTGCCCCTGGCGGAACCTAGGATAGCCCGCCGGCGGTGACCTCGCGAGGAGCCGCCGCCGGATAGGGACGAGACTTCGGGTCGGCATGTCCGCTGCGACAGCAATCATCGCAGCCGGCTGCACGGGTCTGCGCTCCTGGACGTTCAGGATGCGGGCCAACTGCCGGGAACACGGTTTCGTCGGCAGGCTGCCCGGCGTCGTCGCTGACGCCACGGGAGGCGGGAGCTCGACGGACGTCGGGTAGCTACCCGCTCGCGCACGGCGACGCTCCGCCTGGCCGCGCCTGAGGCCGGCACGATGGCTCGCGCGGACCGCGCTACGGCTCGTACGGCGGAGGCTTTCCGTAGAGCGACGCCCGGTGCTCCGTGTACCCGATGGACTCGCTCGTCTCGATCTCGCGCAGCAGCTTCAGCGACGAATCGATCTCCTGCATGAC
>JAFGIS010000637.1 GCA_016929495.1 Polyangiaceae bacterium
CAGGCGCCTCACACGTGGACAGCGCCATGTTCTGTTCGCACAGGGCCTTTGTCAGCCGGGGGAGGAAGGCGTTCGTCGCGAGGCCGAGGCAGTTTTGCGGCATCGCCTGCGCGAAGTCTCCGTGGACGCGGACAACGGCGTCCTGGGAGTCATCGCCGTCGTACATGACATCGAGGTACCAGTCGCACCAGGCGGCGATCTCACCAGAGGAAAGCTGGCCTACCGGAAGGCTCGCGTAGACGTCGGGGGTGGGCTCTGGCAGGTCAGAGGCGGGCTCTTCGCAGTCCCAAACGGCGTCTCCCGCGTCGTCGTCAGTCAGGCATGCGCAGTCCACGCGTACGGGATAGTAGCAGCTCAAGAACGGGTCACTGCATGGGTCGCCGTCTTGCGGCGCCGTTTCGGGGCAGGATTCGAAGTCGCCGTTGTGGCGGACGTCGCAGTCCCACCGTAGCTCCGTGCGGCTGACCGCAACGCACTGACACTCGGTGTAGTAGTCGTTCCGGTCGTCACTGCCGAGATATGCACAGACGAGCCCTTCGTCCGTTTGGCAGACGCTGGCGTAGTCTGGAGGCTTCGAGGGACAGCCTGTGGCATTGCTGCTGAGCCCTTCGCCGGGCCGATCGGTCGCATCGGACCCCAGAAAATCTTCGTGGCAAGACATGCCAACCCCGTCGCCTCCTGCTCCGGCTGCTTCGGTTCGGAGTCCTCCCTCTCCAGCTGCCGACGGGATCGACGCATTGGAGTGAGAACCGCCGTACCCCCCCGCAGCGTTCGCTCTGCTTCCCGTGGTGTTCTCGTCGACCTCGCCGCCCGTGCCCGTCGTATCCGTGCCGCGTCCGCCCTGTCCGCCGGCGAACGGTGTCGCGGGGCTCGATTGAGAATCGCTGGCCCCCTCACCTGCGCCGCCTCCGAGCTCCAGCGAGCTTCCAGGGGCCCCTGACCGCCCCGCGTCGCCGCCCGCACCCGATGCTGCGGCTCTACCCCCCGCCCCGCCCTCATCGACCTTCATCTTCGCCGCACAAGCCACCATCATCACCGCTCCCACCCACACTGCGTATTTCGTCTTGATCATGACGTAACCTCCTCACTCTCGTTGTCCTTGAGTGCCGCCGTCTTCGGTGGCCCCGCCGTCCATGTTCGAGATGAAAACCCTCGCTCGATCCGCCAGCGGATGGTTCGGATGCTCCGTGACGAACCGCTCGGCTAGCTCTCTGGCCGCTTCGCGCTGGCCCTGCTGAGCGGTTGCCTCGATGCGCAGCATCTCTGCCTCTGCGCGCATCTGCCGCCCCTTGAGCACACGGTCGTAGCGCGCGAGCTCCTGGAGCGCCTGGCGCGCGTCTTCCCTGCCTAGGAGAGCACGCACCCGCTGCAACGACTCGAGCTCGTCGGCGAGCGTCGTTTGTGCGGGCGCGGGCTTCATTGGCTTGCGGCTCGGCGGAGCGGGCAGCCCATGGTCTTCTTTGGGTAACGGAGCTGGCGCCGGTGGATTGTGTGCGGGGACATCCGTTGGCACCGTGGCGCCATCCGCCGTGATGCGCAGCCTCTCGCGCCACCGAAAGCCTACGCACACGGCTGCGACCGCGGCGAGCGCCACCGCTGCCAGGAGCGCCACGCCGAAACGCGTGCGTGCGCCGTGCCGTCGTCGAGTGGGCTCGCGCCACTCGGCAGCCATTGCACGATGTACGCCCGCTCGGATGCGCCCAAGCCGCGCCTCGGACGGCAGCTCATCGCGTCCAGCGTCGAACAGCCGCGCCTCGAGCTCGTCCGGGGTCTCGTGCTTCATGGGCGACTCCTGAAGGGGTTGGTGTCGCGAAGCTTGGTGAGCCTGGAGCGAAACGCCTCGCGCGCGAGCCGAAGCCTCGACGCGGCCGTGCCCACGGGGATCGATTCGAGCCGCGCGATTTCCTCGACCTCGAGCTCTTCGATCTCGGCCAGCACCAGTGCGCGCCTGAGCTTGGGCGACAGTCCACCGAGCAGCTGGTCGAGCAGGTCACGGGCGCGGACCAGCTCGGCTGCGGCTTCCGGGTCGCTGCCTGACGGATGCTCGTCGAGCTCTGCGGTCACCTCCCGAAGGCGCCTTCGTGCCCGCCGGGCATTGCTCGCCACGCGCAGCGCAGTCCCGCACAGGAACGAACGAGCGCTCTCGGTGCCGATGAGCTCGAGCTTGCGGGAGGCGATCATGAACACCTGCTGTGTCGCGTCGTCGGCGTCGGCGGGGGACAAGCCCAACCGACGAAGCAGCCGCCAGACCGTGCCTGCGTAGTCGGTCATGAGCTGGTCGACCGTCAGCGCCGGTTGGTCTGCAGTACCCGAGCCCGCGAGCGCAGCCGGCACGCTCCGCAGGCCGAGGTCGTTCATGCCGCTGAGATGTCCTGGTTCTCGGGCCACGATCAGTGCAATCGCAGCACCGGCCCGACAGCCGCAAAGAAACCCGCCTGCTGGTTTTCGTAGAGCGTGCCCTGGTCGCCCTGGATCACGTACCGGCGCAGCGGGAGCAACAGACCGAGCTCCGCCTCCAAGCCGATCCCGTGCGAAACCCAGGCGCGCCCCCGCCCCAGCACACCCATGGCCGCCCAGAACGCCGTGTCACGCACCCCGGTGCTCCGAGAACCAGCGGCTGTCGTGGCCCCGAGCTCCAACGCGAGGCAGGGGCGCAGGGCAGCCCACCTTGTTCCGATATTCGGCCAGCATGCGTCGGCGCGGCCGGCGAACACCGAATGGCGAACCGTGCCAACGGTTTCGTACTCGGGTGAGCTGGTCGAAACAGCCGCGGCGACCCGCAGAGTGGGCGCCTGCGAGGCATCGGGTCCGGCGTGTGTGCTGGCCCGAGCCTCGCGCGCGGCGATTTCCGCGAACATGTCGCCCCGAACCGCGACCTCAGGGGTGATCCCGCTCAACAGTCCGGCGTGCGCGCCAACGAACCACGCCCGAGCCCTCGACTGCTGCTCGGGCGATGTCGGGTCTGGCTTGGCGCGCGCGAGCGCTCCGGCCGCGACCGGGCGCGAACCCGACGCACCTTCTGACAGCGAGTGCGCCTCTTCCTTGCGCTCCGCAGGCCCAGCGCTGGGTCCCGCCTCGGCGGGCGGCTCTGGCTCCGACGGTCAGTGCACCAAAGGAGCCGCGGGATCCAGCGCCAGCGCCAGGCTCAGCGCGAGCGCGTCCGCCACACGCGCGCACTCTCGGTCGCGGATCTCCTGGATCGCCACCGTGCCGCTCTGAGTCTGACGTTCGAGCCGCCCGGAGCTTCCCTGTTCGGTCGCGGTCAGCGTGACCACGAAATCGACGTAGTCGCCCGCCTGGGCCACTCGCGCGAGCGACGCGCGATCCCCGAGGCGCGCCAGAAACTGCGGCGCGTCAGGACATCCCTCGGCGCTCCGATACCACACCACGGCCTGAGGGGTCTGCGCCTGACACGGAACGGCCACGAGCCAGGCGAAGCAGGCTGCCAGCGCGGACAACTTGGAGAGACCCTTCGCAGCTCGAGCTCGCATGCCCCCGCGACTGTATCAGAGGGGCGGCGCGTGTGGCGCGCCAATCCTACCGAACCCGCGTGCGGGCCCCAGGAGCCTGAGGGGTCGGCTGGCAGAGAGGCCGTGCATGAGCTACTTGCTTGCCTCGACTCCTCGTCTGGCCGTTGCACCCGGACACCCGACATGCCTCTGTACGACGTCCACGCGCATCTCACTCACGACCGGCTGCTCGCCGACGTCGCCGGCATCCTCGAGCGCGCCGCCGCTGCAGGCGTCACGACTATCGTGTCGAATGGCCTGAATCCGGCGGACAACGAGGCCGTCCTCGATCTCGCGCACCGTCACCCGGCGATCAAACCCGCCTTCGGCCTGTACCCGGTCGACGCGGTGCTCGCCAGCATGCGACAAGCGGGCGAAGCCTACCCTGACCAGCGCGAGACTTGGTCGACCGACGCGGCCGTACGCTGGGTCGAACAGCACGTGGATCAGGCCTTCGCTATCGGGGAAATCGGGCTCGACGGCTATTGGGTCAAGGAGGCGTTCTGGCCGGAGCAGGAGCTCGCATTTCATCGGCTCCTCGAGCTGGCGATCCAGACGGACAAGCCAGTCATCATTCACACGCGAAAGCGGGAACTGCGGGCGCTCGAGATTCTCGAAGCGCTCGGTGTCAAACGGGCAGTGTGGCATTGTCACGGTGGGCGCAACGACTTTGCCCAGCGACGACTGCGCGAACGCGCTCGGGCGCTCTGGATCCTGCCACCTTCGACGAGCGTCCGCGCAGTCGCCTACTGCTCGTGCGAGGGACCGGAAGGGAGGACCGATCCCTTTCGCGGGCAAGCGAGTTCGCTCGCTGCAGCGGGCTGCTTGGACGAAGCCGCACTGAAAGGCCGCCGGCCGAGAGTCACGCCGCACGATGGAGACGTTCTCCGCCGCAGAGCAGACCCTTCGCGCAACTTGCGCCCCAGGATTCCTAGGCCACCGACGAATGCAACCACTACCACGACAGCTCGAATCGCATTGTCGCGCCCTAGCCCTGGCCACGGGCTCGGTAGCCGCCAGATGGGCAAGACCATGGTCGACGAGCCGGATGGTCGACAGCACAGTACTGTAAGGTTAGTTTCGTGAAGGGGCTGCAGTCAACGTTCCTCGTTCTCGTGGCAGTGTCTTGCCTGGGATTGCCGGGCCCCTCCTCTCGGGCGTGCGCGGCGCCAAAAGGTACCTTCACGTTCACCTGGGACGCACCGGAGGAATGCCCATCACGCGCGCGGGTCCAAATGGAGATCGCGCGCCTGCTCGGCGGGGCGATCGATATCGCTC
>JAFGIS010000061.1 GCA_016929495.1 Polyangiaceae bacterium
GGAGGCAACATGGGGTAGGGTGCCGTCCACTGCTCCGTCGGGGCTCGCGTCGTCGCGACGTGGATCACCTCGCGGGAATGGATGTCCTGCGACAACTGTTGGAGGCGAAGTGCCGCGTGCTGTTCGAGCGGGAACGGGCCGATTTGGCCCGGACCAAGCCCGAGGGGGTCGAAGTTCGCGCGCGCGACCGCCAGCTCGAGACGCAGTTCGGTCGCCTGGTGATCTGGCGACACGGCTGGAGCCGGCCTGGTGAGCCGACGCGCTTCCCGCTCGACGAGCAGCTGCAGTGTCGCCGGCAACTCGCCTACCGGTCCAGGCCCTCGACGACGCGCACGAGCTCCGCAATGCCGATGGCGTAGCCCTGACCCGACTCCGGGTCGCAGGAGAAGCCTTCGTCGACGAGGTAGAGGTACGAGTCGTCGTACGCGACGCGGACCTCCTCGGCGTATTCGGAGGTGGGAATGCTCAAGGACGCGCACGGGCCGCTCGCGCCGAGCTCAAGCTCGCCATACGCTCGGAGCACGGACGCGAGCTCGGCCGCTTCGAGCACGCGGCTGCCGGTCACCAGCGTGAAGTCGCCTGATTCTGCGGGCGTCGTGCAGTAGTCCCAGCTGAAGTCGCCCGTCGATAGATCGAGTTGGAAGTGCGGCACGTAGTGGGCCGTGCACTCGGAAGCCGAGGGCGGAACCTCGTCCAGAGGATCGTCCGTATACACGTCGAGGACGGGCGTGGCTGGCATCTCGAGGGCGCCCGAGAGTGTCCCGAGCCAGGAGACGAGGTGATAGAGCTCCTGAACGTAGTTCGTCGGGTCGTTGTCGCACTTGTAGAAGTCATCGGTGTAGAGGATGCTCGAGCCATCGACCTCGAGCTCGAGCTTCATGAGGGGCCCGTCGAAGCCACACCGGTACCGTGTGCTCGGCACGACGACGGACAGCGCGTTGAGGACCCCCTGGAACTCGGCGTCCGACAGCGTGCCGCTTCCGCGGTCGACCTTGTACGGTGGATAGTACCTGCAACGATCCCAGCTGAGCGTCCGCGAGCTCCTGTCGACGACCCATACGTGCTCGTAGGCGTCGCTGCCGGAGAGTGCGCATTCGTCCTCCGAAGTCGGCGGGTAGGTCATGGCCATGGCGTCTGACTCACGAACCGTGAGCTTGCTGAACGAGCTCGCGCCGGGGAGGCCCTCGCTCGGAGCGCCGCCGCCGGTGCCTTGCCCCGCTTGTCCGCCCGTCGCGCCACGGCCTCCCGTGGCGCCCCCGGTGCCTTCGGTGCGCCCACCCGTGCCCTCGGTGCGCCCACCCGTGCCCTCCGTTCGCCCGCCGGTAGCCTGCCCAGCTTGGGCGGCATCCGTGCCGCCATCAGCGCCCCCGGTGCCGTCGACGCGTCCGCCGGTACCCTGGCCTGCTTGGCCCGTGGTCCTCCCGCCACCAACGCCGCCTGTGTTGTGGCTTCGCCCACCGGTGGCGTCGCTTGGGCTCCCGGCTGTGCCCTCGTCCGTATGGCCTCCGCTACCTCGCGCCTCACCGCCTGCGCCCGCGTCGCCGGCGGCGGTGCCGAGTCGTTGGTCCGTGCTGCACGCGGTGAGCGCACCGCAAACCGGCCACACCAGCAGGGCGATCCTCTTACCTCGTCTCATGGCCATCGATCCTCCTTGCCAGCCTATGTGGGATGCCAATGGTTTTTGTCACTGCTCCGACGAGGCCCAGCTCTCGAGCGCTCTTTTCTGGGATGGCGAAACTCCGCGGGCCAGCAAGCGCCGCGCGAGGGCCGCGGCCTCGGCTCTGCGGCCTGCATGGACCAGGGCCTCGACTCGGAGCATCGACGCCTCGTGGTCCAGCAGGCGAATGACGCCCAGCTCTTTGCCCTGATCGAGTCGATCCAGGGCCAGGGCCGCGTTGCCCTGGCGCAGCGCCCGGCGCACATCGTCGAGGAGGCGGACTTCGCGTGCGAGCGTCGAGTCACCGCTATGGGTTTCGGTCCCGGCTGGCACACGCCCAGTGCCCGAAGTATCGGCGGCGGCGCTCGCCGCGGACGCGCCCGGCGCCCACGACGAGTCGTCGACGTGCACCGGGGCAGAAGCGTCGCTTCCTGGCATCAACGCTATGGTCGGTGTCCGCAACGTTGCACGGGCGGCCTGCTCCGGCAGGGCGACTCCGTTCGGCGTCGACGGAGCGAGCGCGGGGACGGGCGCGCCTGGACCGCGAGGCTCGACGACCCGAGTCCGTGGCGGAACCGGTGCGCTGGCGGGCGCGCTCGCTGTCGGGGTGCTCAGCGTTGCCGGGGCCGAAGACGACTTGCGGCTCTGTGCGGCCCAGTGCATGCCGCCCGTGATCGTGGCGGCAACGCCAACGCCCACCACGATGCTCTTGGCGACCGCAGCGACCAGAGCCGAGCTGCCGAGCACGCTCGCGCCGGCGCTGGCGCCCGCAGTCGCGGACGAAGCCGCGGCCGCACTGGCCATGCCAGCCGAAGTCACCCCGAGCAGCGTCGCGGAAACGCCGAGGCGTTTGCCCGCTCGCTCGAGCGCTCCGTCCGGCAGGGGCTCGTCAACGACCGCTCGAAGCATCCGAGCCCCAGGGGTGGGCTCAGAGGCGTCGAGCCAGCGAAGCGGCTCTTTCATGGTTCCTCCTGGGCTTCGGCACCGAGGCGCCGGAGCTCTTCTTGGAAGCCCTTTCGCGCCAGGCGCAGTCGTGATCCTGCCGTACCGAGCGGGATGTTCAGGACATCGGCAATCTCTCGCAGTGTCAGTTGTTCGAGCTCGTACAAGACGAACACCACGCGCAGAGGTTCACTCAAGCGCGTAAGGATCTGGTCGACCTGGTCGCGCGCACGCTTGCGTTCGAGCAGGGATAGGGGCATGGGCTGAGCGGCATGCTGGTCCAGGGCGTCCGGAGCGCACGGGAGCTCGCGCGCCTCGCTGGCCTTGCGTCGGATGTTCCGGCTGATGAGCGTCACCGTGGACAGCAGGAACGCCAGTTCCTTGCCCGGCTCGACCGAGGCTCGTCGTTCGAAGAGCACGATGAACGCCTCCTGCGCGGCCTCTTCCACCTGCGCCGGCCCGAGCCCTGTCCTGCGGGCCACGCGCCAGATCCGGGCGAAGTGCCGCGCCAGAAGCTCGGCGATCCACCGGTTTTCGCCATCCGCGCTGGCGGTCCCGCGCACAGGCTCGGGGGCGCCGTCTTGCGGGCTGTGGACCATTCGTTTCGACATCCGTGGCTCCGACCGTGCCATGCCTTGGAACACCTCGTAGGGCGTCCGGCCGCCCAAGGCGGAATGAGGCATCACCTCATTGTGCTGCTGCACGTGGAAAGCCACCAGCCGCTCGACAGCGGCAAGGGAGTCGGGTCGGTTCCGGAAGAGCCAGCCGTATTTGAGAGAACCCGGTGCGACAGTTCCGAGAACCGCCATCCAAGAGATCGTGGTGAACCGATCGACGGCGGCAGCGACAGGACAGGCCAACCGCTTCCGGCGGCGGACGGGTCGAATGGCCCCCCAATGGCCCCCGCAAGTGCTGCCCGCGTCTGGCTGGCTCGGTGACTTGCCGCCGGGCGTTTACACAAAGGGCGGTTCACGTCCTTGGCCCTGTCGTTCCCGCGGTCGGGCGACCTCGCTGGATTGCGGCCAGGGACTTGGCGCGGCGCGGAAAAGGGGCGGTGCAAGCCGACTTGAGGGGGATGGTATTCTCGGTTCTCGTTCTCCCACCCGCTCGGGTCCTCGTGCCTCCCATTCGCGCCAGGAGCATATTACGCAAAGGAGCAACCATGGAGGCCACGATGCAAATAACACCGAAATACCACATGCAATCAATTCTCCTCCTCGTGATAGTCGGGACTTCGGCTTGCGGAGGTCTTGCCCATGACCCCAAATCGAAGTCGGAAGACTCGATCGGGATAGCGGCGGCCGCGCTGACCAACCCGAGTGCGTTCACGGAGGTGGACTACAGCGCCGGCAACTGCGACGAGCTCCAGCGGAGCAAAATCGACGCCGCCGTCGCGATACTGCACAACCAGTTCGTCGTGGATCCGCAGCCGATGATCGACTGTATCAAAGAGGCGGTCATCCCGGTGTTCGTCTATCAGGAAGCCGAAGGAGCGTACTCCGAGTGGATCGTCGAGAAGATCACCCGGACCGCGCCGCCGATTCCCGTGTCCTGCGAGACGCCGCCTGGGGCATTCATCGGCCAGGCAAAATGGGACGGAGTTCACATCGTCATCCCGCCCTCGGGGCTGTCCAACATATCGGTGCCCGCCCTTGCCGCCGTCATCGGCCACGAGGTAGGGCACATGTTCGGCTTCGGGGAGTCCAAGGAAGGTACTCTCGAGTACCTAGTCTCGGCTTCCATGCAGATCCAGGAGTGCTCGACCCAGATTTCCAACGGCGCTACGCCGCCCAAGCCCAAGCATTGGAGCAACGATAGGCTTTCGGACTTCCCTGACGAGGTGGCATTGCAGACCGTCGGGGACGCCGGCGGCGTCAGGGCGTACACGCTGTTGGCGGATCGTGACTTCCGCTCCACCTGCCCCAACAGACTCTTCGCGGCCGGGATCACCGGCACTACCTCCACCGACGGGGTCAACTCGGTCCAGATGTCCTGCACCGACACGGAGTCTTCCAGCAGCGGGGTCTCCCCGCTTGTCGGCGACACGGTGGGATTCCCGTTCCAGGGCGGTTGCAGCGCCGGGCAAGTCATGGTCGGCCTCTGGGGGCAGGGAGGCATCTTCGTGAACTCCATCGGTCCGGTGTGCGAGCCCGCGTCCGAGGTCGTGGCCGGCACGCAGACGACCCTGTCGTACGGAACCCGGTACGGCGCAGAGAACGTCGATGACCCGACCTGGAAACGGGTCTGTCCGGCCGGCATGGCAGTTCGTTCGCTCCGCGGGCACTTCGGGGTCGGGGCCAGCGGCGCGGAGCGCAAAATGAATAGCCTCCAGGTCGTTTGCCAGAGCGCCGCAAACCCGCGCTCCCTCGATATCTACTACTCTGGAGGGTGGTCCCCCAATCCGTCGCCGAAACCCTGGACGTCCTCGGATTGCCCGGGCCGCGGCGCGGTCGATTTGTTGACGGTCGCCTGGCGCCCGGAATACGGCGTCGAGTACCTCGGCGGGTGGTGCAGCATCTTCACGGGATCCGCCGGCAACGTGCAGAGAGAGGCCCACTTCCCAGCCCTGAGCGGCGTGGGCCTCAACCCGTCGGGCATGCAGTCGACCTCGTACGATAAGTGCCTGGACGGAGACGTTCTCGTCGGCCTGAATGTCAACCTAGACATCACTTCCGCCTTCCCCGTGCGCGGCGTCCAGGGGGTCTGCGCCAAAGCCTCGGACTGGGCGCAGCTTTCGAACCCCAATGTACCTACCTACACGCTGCCCGCCCGTGGACCCTTCGACGGTTGGTGGGGCGGCGAGTGGAGGTGCGCCCAGAGCATGTTCGTGAGCGGTTTCCGCGGTCAGAGCGACTTGTACTTCGGGATGTTCGATTTGGCCTGCCGGTCCTTCGGCTTCGAGCCTGAAGAAGAGCCGCCGCCCTGCGAGTGCGTCGGCACGGGGCCGAACGGAGTTCCGGTCACGGCCTCGTGCGGGGAGTCGGCGTGCGGTTCGGACTACATGACGTACTCGTGCAGCGCCTCCGGCTGGTCCTGGACCGGCCAGCCCTGTGACTGTACCTGCTCGGGGACGGGACCC
>JAFGIS010000638.1 GCA_016929495.1 Polyangiaceae bacterium
TTCCCGGCGGGAGGGACGGGAACACGAAGCGCCCCAGCTGGTTGGAGGCCGAGGACTGTCCGAGCTCGGGAAGGAAGACGGAGGCGCCCTCCAACGGCTTCTCCGTGTCGGCGTCCACGATCTCGCCGGCCAACGTGCCGCTCGCCTCGATCGTGCTCCGTACCTCCACGACGACCTCGAGGGTCGCGCCCGGCTCGAGCACCACGGGACCGACGGCCCCCCTGCGCTCGCCCTCCCGCGCGGATACCACGAACTCACCTGCGGGCACCGAGCAGAATACGAAACGGCCTCCGCCGTCGGACTGGGCCCGGAGGGGCGCTTCGAACCGGGGCCTGCGCAGCTCGACGTGGGCGGACGCGACGGCAGCGCGACTCACGACGTCCACGACCGTGCCGATCACGGCCCCCATCCCGGCGGCCGCGTCGGGTGGTGGACAGGTGACTTCCTGCGCGCCGAGGGCAGGCGGGCCGACGAGCAGGGACGACAGAACGACAACCCGCAGCAACGCTCCCATAAGTCACTTCCCTGGCGCCGGACGCGCGGGGGAGCGGGGCGACGTAAGAGCACCACCGACGACGGGTGCATCCGGCTCCTCTGCGACGGCCTTGCGTCTCCTACTGAATAGTATCTCCGGCTCGTCGGACACGAGAGCCTTCCTCCTCCACCGCCCGGTAGAACGCGTATGTCTCGAGGTAGGGGACGTCGAACTCGTCAAGACGCAAGAGCAAGATGCGGTCATGCGAAATGTCCATGACCTTCGCGGCAGACGGGACTCGCAGCGTGGCTATACGCCCTGTCTCGAGGTCGACCCTCAACAGGCGGGCTTCCGTCTCCCATGGAAACGAGAACGTCCGCACCCAAAGCGACCGGCCCTCAACTTCAATACACTCCGACAGCAGGGGCGTCATTCTTGCTCTGGGCCGAGATCGGAGGTCTTCGATGGTCCAAGTTCCCATTTGCGGATTTTGAGCCACCTGCCTTCCCCAAAGGGCCTTGACGTACCGGTCCCACTCAGCGTCCGTGATGAGGCGACGCTCCCCGTGCAGCCGGACGATCCTCTGGAGCGCTCCATTTGGATCGTAGAACCGCACCTCGCCGATGTCTGTGCGAGCCCAGGCAAAGCCCGAGCGCGTGTGCAATAACCGCCCAGTGCCTCCGAGCAGAACTGCGGAAGCATATCCCAGACTATTTCGAGCTGTCTCAATGAGCGGGAACTCGCCCAGCGTCTTGACGAGCTCTCCCTTCTCGTCCAGCCGAATCACCGGCGACATCTCCCATCCGTTCTTTCTGTTCGGACGCGACGGGGTGTATCCGGACCTCGAGCCGACAAACCCGCCGTCGGGCATGGTTACGCGAATGTTCAGCATCGGGATTCGCGCTGCCGCTGACAAGCGAACGACTCTTCCAACGACTCCTTCCTTGGTTATCACCGTGATTCGCCACTGTGCGGGATCCCAGATCGCGATCGAATCGCCGCGGTAATCGAGAATCGCCGAAGGTGCTACGAATTCACCCGGGCCTTGCCCATGGCTCCCCATCCTCCGGAGGAACGTGCCGTCGGCAGCAAACTGCCTGACGCCCGGAGCTCCACCCCTGTTGGCGACGATGAGGGAACCGTCATCGATCCATCGAGCCGACGGCACGTTCTCCAGGATATCGGCCTCGTTCCCATCCGTGCTCCCCACCACAGTGACTGCGTTGGTCGACAGGGACCACTGCTCCACGGATTGGTCTGTGGCCAGGGGGATCTCGATCACTTCGACGCCATCGCTCACCCAGGTCACGAACTGCAGCGGAACCGCTTGTGGATCAGTGCACGCGGCTAAGGCCAACGCGAGGCACAGCTGGGGGCTTCGTGTCAGCGTCTTTCGGTGCCCAGACACCCCGAAAGCTTCCACGCAAACGGTGGTACCAGGGCGCGAGTGACAAAGGGTCATGACTGTACGCGCCAATAGGCTGACTGCTGACTGGTCTGAATGCTTACAATGCAACTTCAAGTCTGTGTGACTACTAGGTCTCCATGCGACAGTCACAGAAGCAGTCAAAGCCGAGGAATTCCCTGTACACCACGCAACCTCCGTGCTGCGGTGCGCAGTTTAGGTTACACATTGTACTGCTGTTGCAGCCGCTGCCCATCCAGTAGCACCAGTTGTCACCGGCCCTTAGAGGAGAGAATGCCCCCCATACGCCGAACCCCAGGCCTCCGGCAATCAGGAGTGCGAACGTGAGGTTCATCGCCTTGTTCCATAGCCTCTTCATTTGCCATAGCCTCCCGTGATAGGTGGTCATTATGATGGACCCCAGCCAGCGAGGGTCGCTCTACATGGGGGAGTCACGCGCACCGTCGTTTGTGACGCCAAGGTCAATCGTCGGAACCTCCCCTTTCATTAGACCGACCAGTACCGTCAACACGGAATCGACGGCGGGAGCGCTCTCGATTACGCCGATCCTCGAGAACGCCACTCTACCCTGCGAGTTCAGCACAATGGTCTGCGGGACGATCCAGAATCGGTGGAGATCGACCAGCCTCGTATCCCGGAGTGATACACTGCTGAACGTGAGGCCACGGTCGATCTCGAAGCTTTCGGTGATCTCCTCCGAGTCGAGGGAGATACCCAAAATCCGGACAGCGGGCATCGTCTCAGCGCGTGCGACGATTTCCAGCCATGCCGGCAGGCTGCGCGTGCAGTACACGCAATCGGTTCGGTAGACCAGGTAGAGCTGGGCTCGGGCTTGTGGACGGCCTAGTTCCACGAATTGTCCGTCGAGCGTCTGGACCTCGGCTATGGGAGCCAAGGAGCCCGGGACCAGCGAATTGGCGCGATCAGCCCACGCGCGTGATTCACGTCTCGATGCCTGGAGCTCCAAGGCCAGGATCGACACCAATGCCACGCTGGCCAGGAGGACCAGCTTCGTTATGTGCGGGAGCCATGTGCGGCGCATTGTCGCGTCTCTCTTGACGGAGCGGGGCAATCCATCAGTGCGGAGGACGCTCGGCACCTCGCGAGTCTGCCGCCGACCTTCGGCAGGGCGGTGAAGCCAGCCGTCTCACCGTCTGTCAAGTTGTGTGGGTGCCGGCGACGTTGCGTTGTCGGATCCTGCGTATGTTTGACGCCTGCCGCGTTGGTCTCGCCGGAGGGCGTCATACCGGGCCGTCGGGGAAGGGCCTCGGTTGAATGGACGCAAGAGGTGTTACTTCGACACTCTAACGCATTGGGTCACGGCTCTGGAAAGAATGTCGCCCCATCGGTGTTGGACGAGCTCCGCCGGCCCCGCGCCGGTCAGGCGGTCGCAGAAGTGGCTCCATCCGCTCAGATCACTGAACCCAAGCCGCCGTGCGACGACCATCCACTTCAGGTGCTCGGAAAACAGCACCAACCCGTGCAGTACCGTGTACCACCTTACGACCGCGTTCGCCCTGAGTCCCGCGACTTGAAACAACCGCGACACGTAGTCCGGCTTCGCGCCTAGGCTCGCCGCGAGTCGCACCACGGTCGCCCGGACTGCACCCTCGATTTCGTTCAGCTCTACGACATCCGACTCACGGGGTGGCTGCTGCTCCGCCAGCTTCCTCAAAGCTGAACGTAAGATCGCAGAGCGATACCCAA
>JAFGIS010000639.1 GCA_016929495.1 Polyangiaceae bacterium
GCGAAGACGGTGACCGCTTCGTCGAACGTCACCCGGTGCTTGCGTGCGTTGCTCGCAGCCTTCTTCGGATCCCAAACGAACAGCACCCATCAAGTGTAATACACCTATGCCTCGGAAGCGAGCTGGGCCGCCCGGTCGCTACAGTGATAGCTCCGGCGGCCCGCGGAAAGCGCCTGCGCTGCTCGGGCGGTGAGACCCGTCGCGCCAGCCTACTCGACACCGAGCGCTATTCTGAGCGCACCAGAGAGTCGCTCTTGCTGAGTTGCCGACAGGCTGCCCACGTAGTCGTGTAGCGATGCCTTGGGGATACTGACGAGCGCATCACAGTGGATGCTACAGGGGTGCTTGAGTCCCTCGTCCGGGCCCACTTCCACTTCGGTGGACAGACCATCGCGGCGCGTGAACACGGGCGCGCAGATAACCGTCGAGTAGCGCGAGTCGACCACAGCCTGGCGCGACACCACGACGAAGACGCGTGTCGGTTTGGGGTCACCGGGAGGTCGTCGAACTCGGTAGAGCTCGCCTCGCCTCATACGTCTGCCTGGTAGCTCAACACGTCGAGCATTTCGTCAGCGACCTCAGGCGCGATTGCATCGAGGATCGCTCTGTCTCGTGCATCGCGCGTCGCGCGAGCTCGTTCGGCCACGTAGGCCTCAATGGCGGCCTCGATCACGCGCGAGCGACTCGATTGCTTGCCTGCGAGTCGATCCACCGCGGCCAGGGCGTGTTCCGAAAGGGTTATCGACGTCTTGACGCGCATACTACCTTTGTACTCCGCATCGTAGGCAGGAGCTACGGCTTGGGCGCAAGACACTGCTGGACGGATCCAGGATCTGCCTCTGGTCAGCCACAAGATGCCGTCCGAATGTTCGGCCGCGTCATTCTGGACGCGCTCGGTCGAGCCGGCGCTGGCCCGGTGCAGTCCCGCGTCCCGCGCGAGCGGCCCCAGCCCCGCCCGAGCCGCTCCACCGTCCGCGTCGCCATCGTTCCGCTCTTGACCCCGTGTGGATCGCTGGTGGGGCAGTTGTTGCTGAGAGTCCTCTCGCATCTCATCTTGCTTTCTGCTCGCCTACTTCTCTCTGCCGCTCTCCCGGCGCACCCGCCACTCGCGTGCTGCTCGGGCCGGGGAGACTTCGGCGAAGCGCATGCCTGCCGGCTCGCGGCTCGTGGCCCACTTGTGCTCTCGGTCGAGCGCGGGTACCCTCCTTTGGTCAGTGCCGTCATTGCGATGGCCGTGTTGGTGGCTGGGTCGATGAGGCTTGGTCGATGAGGGTCGAGCGCTGCTCGCTCCGAGGGAGACTGGGATGATCGTTGGGCTGGTTCGAACGGCGATGGTCGCTCTGGCCGTGGTCGTGGCCGCGACGGCTTGTGGTGGTCCCAAGCGCCAGTTCGCGGGCAACGCCGGTGCGGGTGGCGCCGCGCCCGGGCTCAATGCGGGCGCGCCAGGCACAAACGTCGGAGGCACGGACGACGCCGGGCGCGGGTCGGGCGGCAGCCGCGCCACGGCAGGCGAGCCGTGCCATGCGGCTCGGGCATGACCGAGAGTGCGGATCTCGGAACCCGCGAAGTCGCTCGCCGGCTCGGGTGCTCGGAGCGAACCGTGGTGCTGTGGCTCCAGCGAGGAGATCTGGTGGGGCACCGCGTCGGCAGGGCCTGGCGCGTGGACGTGCAAAGCGTCGAGACGCTGGAGCGCCGCCGCGGGAAGACTCACAGCGGCACGATCGCGCCGGACGCGGCCGCGGCGCAGTCACAAGCCGAACTGGCCTCGCCTCCAGCACCAGGAAGTAGGTCCGTCAAGCAGCGTGGCCAGCCGGGGGAATGGACCGTCCGCAAGATAGAAGTCCTGGCGGGCCTCGTGGATCTCGCCGCGGCGTGCGGCAAGG
This sequence comes from Polyangiaceae bacterium, assembly GCA_016929495.1. Classification (GTDB taxonomy): domain Bacteria; phylum Myxococcota_A; class Polyangia; order Polyangiales; family Polyangiaceae; genus JAFGIS01. The sequence goes on from JAFGIS010000639.1 coordinate 1,884, forward strand.
CTCTGCCTACCGTCGAGGCTGCCGAGGCGCTCCGCCAGCAGACCCTCTTGCACGCGTTCGGGGCAGCCTGCCACGGCGCTGCCGGCTATCACGCGTTCGCCGGCCACGACAAGCTGCGGCTGTACGGCAAGGCGCGCGAGCTCAGCGCCATGGCTGCCACGGGACTGAGCATCATCGCCGCCGCGGCCAACGGCAAAGCCGAGGGCCTGCGCCTGCTTGCTACGTCCTTCGAGCGCACGGCAAGTCGGCTGGGAGGGCTCATGCGTAGGATCCGCCGCATCGAGGCCTAGTAGCACGGTGGCGCAGACGCTCGCCCCGGTCACCTCGGACGCGTACGACCTCGCGCTCCAGGTGTTTCGTCTGACACCCCTGTTGCCCAAGGCCCAGCGGTATCTTCCGGGCCAGGCTCTCGAACGCGGCGCTCTGGGCGTGTTGTTCTCGCTCGCCCGCGCCAATCGACGGGCATCGCGACACGGAGAGCTCGAGCATGCGTCTCACTCGCTCGACGAGCTGCGGCTCGTGCTCCGGCTGGCATGCGACCTCGGGTACGTGTCGCTCGACCGCCACGAGGCGCTCTGCGTCAGGATGGACTCGGTCGGGCGACAGATCGGCGGCTGGGCCAAGTGGGCAGAAAGCACGGCCTGAAGCGTGAGCCTATGCTCTGCCGCGCCCGAATGCTCGAGTGGCCGCGGCTGGTGAACGCTTACCACCGAGCGCGACGCGGCAAGCGCCGCGTTCCCGGCGTAGCCGAGTGGTTCACGGACTGGGAAACGCGACTTCTGCGCCTGCGCGATCGGCTCGCCCAGGGGTGGATCTTTGGACCGTACCGGAGCTTCCTGATTCGCGATCCCAAGGAGCGGCGCGTGGCTGCGGCGCCGCTGGAGGATCGCATCGTCCACCATGCGCTCGTTTCGCTGCTCGGTCCGCTGCTCGAGTGACGCATGCTGCCCACGGTGACGGCCTGCCGCCAAGGTCTGGGCCTTGCCGCTGCCCACCGCGCGCTGCTCCGTGCGTGTCGCCGGCCTGGCCTCGGCTACTTCGCCAAGTGCGACATCCGACGCTACTTCGCCTCGGTGCGAGACGACGTGCTGCTCGAGCTACTCGGCCCGCACTGTTCGGACGACTGGGCGCGGGCCCTGGTGCAAGGGCTGGTGCACAGCTGGTCCGATACCCCGGGCCGCGGCATGCCGATCGGCAATCTCACGAGTCAGCTCTTTGCCAACGCATACCTGACGCGAACGGATCTCACCATGACCCGCAGTGTCGGAGCCCGGAGCTACCTGCGCTACGTGGACGACTTCGTCTGGTTCGGTTCGGACGCTACGATACTGCATCGGCAAGTGGCTGCGCTCGCCGAGGAGCTGGGCCGTGTCGGCCTGTGCCTGCATCCAGCCAAGACCCGCGTCGCTCCGGTGAGCGAGGGAGTCGACTTCGCCGGCGTGGTCGCCTTCTCCGACCACGTGCGCCTCAGGGGCCGTAGCAAGCGGCGAGCTCTGGCACTCTGGCGCAGGCAGCGCGAGGACTGCGCCCAGGGCAGGCTCTCCGAAGAGCGCTACCACTCGTCTCTGCTGTCGCTCGTCGCTCTGGGCGCCCGAACCGGTGCCCGAGGCTGGCTCCGGAGCCGCGGCCTGTCCTGGTAGTTAGCCGGACGCCACATTTCGTGCTCCGCTCGCGTGCGTCCGCGCTGCGGACCGGCGGACGGGAGCGGCGCTGCGCGGCGGCAACTGGAACAACGGATCCCAGGCCGGGCGCTTTGCCTTGAACCTGAACAACGCTCCTTCGAACCGGAACTCGAACATTGGGCTCCGCTGCGTCCTCACGCAACAGTAGCGAGCCATCGCACCCACGGCGCGTCGCGTGGCCTCAAGGGGCCACGCCAGCAGCCGGCTCGCTCCATGGCCCGTCAGCCGCGCCCGGGATCGCTCCCGGGGGAAACAGGCGCGCCACACCCGACCTGGCCCCGCTACGGGGCCCTCGGGGTGGCCCTGCTAGTGTGGAAGCCAAAGAGCACGTGGGGCTCGAGAAGGCTCCGAGCCATGGCGCAGCGATACCGAGCCCACCACCGCCAGCCGTCATCCCGCCGTCGCAGCGCGCGTCGAACACGCTTCCAGCCCGCTCCGTGGCGCAGGCCTCGGCATCGGTCGACGCTGTTCCCGAGCGTCCATCAGCGCCCCCAGCGCCATGCGGAGCAGCCGCTCGACGCCCGGGAGCTCACCGCGCTCGGCCTCGCTCCTGGTCCTCTCGAGCGCGCGTCGCGTCTCGGTTTCCCCAAACCCCATCGACCGAAGGGCGCGAAACACAGCGGCCCACGCTCCCGCGCGCGGCGCACACACTGCCTGCCCGTAGCATCGACCGTCAGCGTGACGAAACACCAGACCCGTCGAAACCCGACCGTCGATCACCAACTGCCCCCGGTGCACTGCGCGGTGATGAGCGGCGCACAGAACCAGAAGCCCGTCTGGATCATGGTCGCCCCCGTCCGAACGCGGCCTGATGTGATGCACGTCGACGAAAACCGCGTTCTGGCACCCTGGGACGACGCAGCAACCCCGGTCGCGTCGCATGACCCAGCGGCGTACAGCAGGCGGAATGTCCTGCGTCGCACGCGGCCCACTGTGGCCGCCTTTGCGAACGTCGTGTTCGACTTTCGAATGAATGTCCGTGGCGCGTGCACGACTCGAACGTGCTGCGCAAGCGTGACCCACGTGGGTGCTCGGCGCATGACTCGCCTGCGATCCTCTGTCGCGCCCGACACAGGTCGCCGACGCGCGTCCGAGCGGGTGATCACTCGGCTCGCCCACGTGGGTCGCCGAATGCCGCTCTGCGCCGAGCTCGGCGCCGTTCTGGGCGCCGACCGCTCGAATGCGCTGCGCGTCGCAGCTCGCCATCTCGACGACCTCGGGGCCGACCTCGACGAGCTGTCCACTTGCCTCGAGCTCTGCGCGCCCGCACCGCTCGCACACCGTCAGGAGCATCTGGTAGCTCGAGCGCCCCGCGTCGGCGGGCCCGCCGAGCACGTGACGCGCCATGAGCAGAAGCGCTGCGTCATCGTCGAGCGGCGAGCCGGAGTCCCGACGAAGCTTGGCCATGGCCTCGCGCATGGCTCCGAACGTTTCGGCGCCTACTTCGAATCGGAGCACGTGCCGAACTGCCTCAGCTCGAGCCGCGTCCCCAGGCCGATCGCCGGGCCTTCTGCCCGAGACTTGCCTTTCCAGCTCGCGCAGCGTCTTGCCTCGCGCTGCCTCGAGCCACTCGGCCTCCGTTTCGGCCGTGGCCACCCGAGTGAGCTCCCGAGCGGCAGACCAGGACAGCATGCCGGCCGAGAGCGCCCGGCCGAGCTTGGACAGCTGTTCGAGCGCGTCGGCCACGCGCAGTTTCTCCTTGGTCCAGCGCGCGTCGTAGCCGAACAGCCGCTCGACATACTCGGCGAAGCTGCCGTACCCGAGCTCTACGTGAACGCGCGAGCGCAGAGCACGGAGCAGCCAGTAGCCTTCGTCTGACTCGAGTCGAGCGCGCGTCCGCGCCAATCGCTCGAGCTCGGCATGCGCGCGCTGCCAGTCCGAGTCAGGCGTCCGGTCCAAGACGATCGCATCGGAGCTCGGTTTCGAATCGCTGTCCATCACGCTCATCTACATATCACGGCGATTTTCGTGCTCTGAGCTTGGCTCAAGAACGACGATCGCGGATCGGAACGACGCAGAAGCCCTCTCATATGTCGGCGTGAGCGAGCGCGCGATCATGGGGCACCGTCGCCCGATTTCGAGGTGACCGGCATTCAAGCGTGCGGTGCCCTTCGAGAAGCTGTCCAGAAGAAAACGCAATCGTTCGAAAAAAAGTGGGCGGCACCTACCCCCGCCCAAGCTGCTCCACCGCTCGTGTCGTCATCGTCCCGCGCTGGACCTCGTCGTTGTCGAGCAGGCTCTAGTGCTGGTCTTGCGGCGCCTGGGGACTGCCTGCCCCATCGGCGGTCTCCTCGCAGTACCGACACGCGACCGAAGCTCTCGTATCGCCGTAACCAGGTCTTCTGGTTCGACCAGGAGCTCGACCTTGGCGGCCTCGGCGATGTCGAGCGGGGCTGTTCCGTCTCGCTCGAGGTCCTCGGTCCTCACGATGCTCACGGTGGGTGCTCCGCGTCGGGTGACGTCGACTCGGCCGCCCTCGCGAGCGATGCGATCGACCAGCTGTGGCAGCAGGCGCCGCGCCTCGGTGATGGCCAGGGTTCGAGTCACCGTGTGATTGTACACAATGGCTTGTGCAGTTCCAGCGTGCGGCCACAGAGACCGGCGTCCGGCGGGACCGCGGCTCGCCC
>JAFGIS010000640.1 GCA_016929495.1 Polyangiaceae bacterium
AGTCTCTACCATGCCTGGTCGGGCTGGGGCGGAGCCCCGCTAGTATTCGTGCGCCGCACGCAGAACCCAGACGGTCACGTGCGATGCGGCGCTCGAGCAGTTCAGCCGTCAGCTTCGGGTTGCGTCGTACACGGTGGCGCTCCCGTCTGCAGCCGCCAGGTGCTTCGCCTCCACATCGTGTCGCGCAGGCGCGGTGCAGGACCACTTCCGCGGTCTTGTCCCCGCGGCCGCGTCTCCTAGCCTGCTGCCGGGCCTGCAGCTGAGACCGCCTCCGGTGAATCACCATCTCGTCTTCAGCCGTTCAGCCGAGGCGACGACTTCCCTGAGACCGGGGGGAGATGGCCTGATCATCGCCGCCCTCCGGGTCGCTGTTCTTGCCGCGTCACCGTGGTAGGATTTCCCCCGTGAAGCCCGTCGAAGCGTCGTCCGAGAAGGGCCTGCTCAGGCCCGCCAAGCCTCTGCCCTTGGGTGAGGGTGAACACGTTCGCGTGATCGTTCTGCGCGTCGGCATCGCTGCGGCCGAAGACATTGAACTGGTCGAGGCCGGGCTTGATGACTGGGCGGCCGGGCTCGATTCCGAGGACGCAAGGTGAGGCGAGGCGAATTGTGGTGGGCGGACCTTGGCCCAAGAACGCCCCTTGAACAGACAGGGCGTCGGCCAGTGGTTGTCGGGCAAAGGGATGCCCCGCCGACGACGAACCTCGAGCGCGAGCGCCTCGCCGGGCTCGGCACAAGCGGCCTGGCACCAGCGCTCGGAACGACCCCGCCACGGTCGGCTCCTCGTGACTTGCAGGACTGCTTCGCCTGCCGGCGCAGCGCTCGCGTGGCCTGGGCCGCGTGCGTTCTCGCGCTGACAGCAGGGTGCGGCTCCGGTCTGGCGGGTCGGACCTACCGGCACGGAGACATCGCGTTCGACATCGGACCCATTCCAGCCTCGTGGCACGAGCTCGATGCGGACGACGCGGCGCTCGCGTTTCGAGACGAGGCGGCCAAGGTGACGGTGGCCGTCAACGCTCGCTGCCACGAGCAAGGCGACGACGTGCCTCTCGAGGCACTCACGAAGCACCTGTTTCTCGAGTTCACGGACCGCAAGTTGATCGGCGAGCGATCGCTCGAGCTGGACGGGCGCGAGGCGCTGCGCACGGAGCTGTTCGCCGACTTGGACGGCGTGCCGATGCACTTCACCGTATACGTCTTGAAAAAGGACTGGTGCGTGTACGACTTCCTGCACATCGCGACGCTGGACTCACCAGCGACCAGTCGCTCGCAGTTCGACCAGTTCGTAGCTGGGTTCGCGACCCGGGGGTAACATGGTAGCAGGCCCTGATTCCGTCCCGCCGCCATCCCAGTCCCGCCTCACCGATCCGGGACGGCCCAGCATGGTGGCACTGCACGCGTTCCGCCAGAGCCAGCGCGGCTTTTTCGCGCGAGCCGCCGACCGAGTCTTGAGTCTCGTGGTGCACACGGGCCAGATGGCCGAGATGACCTGGGGCACAGCGCGAGCGCTGTTCCGCAGACCCTTCGAAGGACGCGCCATCATCAGCCAGCTGGAAGCGCTGGGCGTCGCATCGCTGGGCATCGTGGTCGTCACGAGCGTGTTCATCGGGATGGTGATGTCCGTGCAGTTCGCCTTCGGACTGCGCAAATTCGGGGGAATGGAGTACACGGGCCGCGTCATCGGACTGAGCTTCTCACGCGAGCTCGCCCCCACGCTCACGGCCGTCATCGTCGGCGGGCGCATCGGCGCCGGGATGGCGGCGGAAGTGGGAGCGATGAACGTCACCGAACAAATCGACGCGATCCGGGCACTCGGAGCCGATCCGTTCAAGAAGCTCGTTTTGCCGCGCCTGGTCGCCTCGATCATCGTCATGCCCATCCTGGGGGGCTTCGCGCTTGTCGTGGGCTTCAGCGGGGCCATGTTGGTAACCGATCTGCAGTTCGGAATCCCGGCGGCGTTCTTCCTGAACAGCGCCCTCAGTGCCGTTTCGATGGCTGACCTCGTCAGCGGCATGTTCAAGACGCCTTTTTTCGGCGCTATCATCGCTTTGGTCGGATGTCACTTCGGGCTGCACACCCAGGGCGGCACGGCGGGGGTCGGCAACGCCACGACCCGGACCGTGGTGGTCATTTCGATCACCATCCTGATCGCCGACTTTTTCCTCACCAAGCTAGGCATCGCGCTCTTTCCTTTCCTCTAGTGGCGTGTCTCCAAGACACGCCACATGACTAGAAACCCGTGTCCTGGCTCAGACTGCGGGCACTTGCCGCGAAACTCGAGGGCTTCGCCCCGTTCGGGGCCGTCGAGTTCTGCGGCGAATCACCGAAACAGGACACTGGTGCATCGTTTCAACTGAAGCGGTGCCCAGAAACCAGGGGCGCCGCGGGTCAGATCGGTCGGAAGCGGCGGGTTCTTCGCCGCCCTCGCCCGGTCGGGGGGCGGCGAAAACCCCATCGCTTCAATCGAAACGCGGCACTAGCGAGGCTCGACCAGGCTCAAGCTCGCGCCGCTCCCGGGCCCCGACGGCTCCGTCCGGGTGCGCTTGACCCGCATGGGACGCACCCGTACCCTTGGCACCACGGTTTGGTTTGGCAGAACTGAGCTCGCACGTCCACGGGTCCGTCGAGACCACGGGCAGCGCAGCCCCGCGCGGGTGCGGGTCTGTGCGGCGTCGGTTCTCACCGGCCTCGGAGGTCCGACCATGACCGGATGGCGTCTGTTCACGATCGCGGAGGTGAATGCGCTGATACCGAAGCTCTCCGACTTGGTGGGGCAGCAGATGACGCGCCATGGTGAGATCGCCCAGCACCTGGCGGACCTGGCCCACGTAACGGGCGACCTTCCCTCCTCACTGGTCGAACAGCCTCGCGAAAGCGAGCTCGTGCGCAAGCTCAAGCGTGAGCTTCGCCTGATGATCGAGCGCTATGCCGAGGGCTGGACCGCCGTTCGCGCGCTGGGAGGCGTGGTGAAGGACCCGCAAGTCGGCACCATTGATTTCTACAGCTCCGTCGAGGGTCGCTTCGTTTGGCTGTCCTGGCGCCATGGCGAGGAGTCGGTGGGCTTCTACCACGAGCTCGACGCGGGCTGTGCCGGGCGCAGACCCTTGCGGTCCGATGTTCTTGACCGATCGCTGAACTGATGACGATGGATCGCGACGCTGCCGCGCGGGCGATCCGCGACTTGCTGGGTGCGCTCGGGTACGACGCCGACACGGACCCAGCGCTCCGGGATACACCCGAACGCGCGGTGGACGCATGGTCGAGCGAGCTTCTGTCCGGGCGCAGTGTCGACCTCGAAGCCCTGGTGCACGCGGGCACCCTTGCGCAGACCGTCGCCGCGCCCGGCAGCGTGGTCTTGGTTCGCGACATCGACGTGGCCACCCTGTGCCCACATCACCTGTTGCCCGCGCACGGGACCGCCACCGTCGCCTACTTGCCCAGGACATCGCTCTTGGGTCTTGGAACTCTCGCTCATCTGGTGAACGCGTGCGCCCGACGGCTTGCGCTGCAGGAGAGAGTCGGGGAGATGGTCGTCGAGGCGCTGATCCAATTTGCCGACGCCCGTGGCGCCTTCTGTCGGCTGTCTCTGTGGCACAGTTGCCTGGCCTTGCGGGGCGCGCGTCAAGCACACGCTACCGTCCGCACGATTGCAGCCGGCGGCGAGCTAGCCGATCCCGCGGCTCTTGCCAGCCTCGAACGGCTCTTGGCGCAGGAACCGGGATAGGCGAACGGATCGCAGATGAGCGCTACTCCGCCAGTACGCGAAGGAATGGCTGTCCGTAGGCTGCGAGCTTCTTCGGACCCACCCCGGAAATGGCGAGTAGCTCCTCCTCGTTGCGGGGCCGCTGCGCGGCCATCTCGAGAAGCGTCGCATCGCTGAAGATGACGTAGGCAGGGACGTGTTGCAGAGTAGCGAGCTCTTTGCGCAGCACTCTGAGCCGGTTGAACAGAGCGGTCTGCTCGTTCTGTTCGCACACGGTCGCCGTGAGGCCGTCCTGTTTCGTGCTTCTGCCCATGCCGCCATGCGCGGCGGTCTCGCACTCTGCGGAGCGTTCCGATTCGGCACGCTCCCATCGAGGCTGTGTTCGGGCCGCGTCGCTCCACCCGAAGCCGACTTCATCACAGCACTCGTCACAGGACGTTCGGCAGGCGGGAAGCTTCTCGCCGAAGTGACCGACAAGCCGCTGATGGCGGCAACCGCCGCCAGTGGCATAGCGGTACATCTCGCGCGCCAGCGCTCGCCCGCGCGCCGCGATTTCCGGCGGGGCGTCGTCCGCGAAACGGTCATAGGCGAGCACCTCCGGCCAGGAGTAGAAGAGAATACAGTCACTCACGAGTCCGTCGCGACCAGCTCGACCAATCTCCTGGGCATAGCCCTCGAGCGACCGCGGCATGTCGCGATGGATTACGTAGCGCACGTTGGACTTGTCGATGCCCATGCCGAACGCGATCGTGGCGACAACCACGTCGATATCGTCGTTGCGGAATGCATCCTGGACCGTGGCGCGGTCCGCTGGCTGCATCCCGGCATGGTAGGCGCGCACCCGGCATCCACTCGCTTCGAGCAGTCCTGCAACGCGTTCGGTCGTCTTGCGCGACAGACAGTAGATGATGCCGCTGACCCCGGGCCGCGCTGCGACCCAGCGGTGGATCGCCTCGTCCGCCGTCACCCGTGGGTGACCGCGTTGGTGCTTGCCCTTGGCTCGGACAGCAATCCGTAGGTTCGAACGGAAGAAGGATCCCCGAACGACCGTGGGGGAGTGCATCCCGAGCTGCTCGATGATGTCCCGTGTCACCTCCGGGGTGGCCGTCGCCGTCAGTGCGAGGACCGGGACGTTCCCGAAGCTCCGCTTCAACCCTGCGAGTTTGCGGTACGCTGGGCGGAAATCGTGCCCCCAGTGGCTGATGCAGTGTGCCTCGTCCACTGCGATCAGCTGGAGCCGGATTCGACGCAGGGCCCGTCCGACCGACGCCTCGAGTCCCTCGGGCGCGGCGTAGATGAGCTCGAACTCGCCAGCCCCCGCCCGCGCAACCACGTCGGCGCGCTGTTCGAGCGACACGCTGGAATTGAGCATGGCAGCGCGGAGTCCGACCTGGGCAAGGGCGTCGACCTGGTCCTTCATCAGCGAAATCAGGGGGCTCACGACGAGTGACGTCCCACCGAGCATGCGCGCTGGGAGTTGGTAGACGAGCGACTTGCCTGCTCCAGTCGGCATCACGCCGACCGCGTCGCGGCCAGCCAATACCGCGTCGATGAGCTCGCGCTGCCCGGGACGAAACGAGCGATACCCGAATGTGTGCTCGAGGACCTGACTCGGGTCGGCCTCGCCGACCCACTCGCGCTCGGCGCCACCCGGCCGCTCACTTCGAGGGGACGTCGTGCCGCGGTCCGCTCGCGCCAGAGTGCCGAGGTCCGTGGAGAGCCGCTTCAGCTCGGCGAGTGCGCGCGCGGAGAAGCACTCCGGGTGTTGCCGCCACAGCTGCCGCAGCTGCGCGAGCTCGAGCGCGCAGAGCTCGCGTATCCCGGGCTCGATCGCCACGCTGTCTATGCGACGGCTGAGTTGCTCGACTCGTGCGAGGATGCTGACGGTACGCTGATGCGCCTCGGCTGGCGTCGGGATCGTGACGGTGTCGGTGTCTGGGTACATGCCTTCGCTGCTCGTGGCGCGGCGCTTGAAGCAAGCTACTACCTCGCGCCTGTCGAAGCGACGGCTATGACGCCGCCGTCCGCCCACCTGCAAACGGCATGCGCGGCCCGGCGCAGGCACCGCTCGGCAAGGAATCCGAGGCAGAGCGGGCCCTCGGAGTGGCGACCGCCACCATGCGGGCTGGCGGCACGTCAAGGCTCCTGGACAGGACACTACAGGACACTCGGCCCAAGCTGGATCAACCGAGCGTCCGAGCCACGCGCTGCACCTCCCGTTCCCCATCCTCGACGAGCTCCGTGACGATGTCCGCCAGGGGCTTGATTTCGTCCACCAATCCAACGGACTGGCCAGCCATCAGGGAGCCTTGCCGTACGTCGCCGTCCACCACGGCGCGGCGCAGCGCGCCCATCCAGAATTTTTCCACCTGCTGCTGCGCCTCGCCTCGCGAGATCATCTCCTGGTCCAGCTTCTCCAACAGCTCCAGCTGCAGCTTCTTGAACTCGATGGTGCCTTCGTTCTGCAGTGCCCGGACGGGTATCACGGGCAGTCGGCTGTCGAACTGCGGGGTCGCCATCGCGTCTCGGGCCTTGGCTTTTCGGAAGGTTTCCTTGAATGCCGCGTGGGCGACGCATTCCTCGCACATGACGAACCGTGTTCCCATCTGGACCCCAGCTGCGCCCATCATGAGCAGGTGCGCCATCATCTGGCCACGAGCGATGCCGCCGGCCACGAAAACCGGCACGTCGTCGACTTTGAACAGTATTTGCTGCAAGAGCACGACGAGCGAGACGGGCCCGATGTGTCCACCAGCCTCCGATCCCTCGAGCATCAGGGCATCGGCACCCTGGTCGATCATGCGGTGCGCCAAGACGTCCGTGGCGGCAAAGCAAATTACTTTCGCGCCCGAGTCCCTGGCCCGCGCGATCTCGCTCGCACGCGGGATGGCGCCTGCGAACACGATGGTGGGCACCCCCATTTCGGTCACCAGCGAGAGGTGATCACGGTAGTTCGGCGCCAGCGTGATGAGGTTGACGCCGAACGGTTTGGTCGTTATGCGGCGTGTTTCCTCGATCTCCTGGCGCAGAGTCTCCACCGGAGCATTCCCACCTGCCAGAAGCCCGAAGATGCCGGTCTCCGCGGCGGCGCCGACCAGCCGGTGATCGCTGATCCAAGTCATCGCACCACAGACGATGGGATACTTGGTGCCCAGGAACGCTCCGCCCCGTTCGAACAGTCTGTCTATCAGCACGCTCGGATCCTTTCGTTCGCGGTCGTCGAGTGTGCCGCGCGAGCCACTGTCGCGCACGGCGAGCGGGGCTGGTAGCCGACGGGTCGGTGTTGCGCACTCAGGTCGCGAACAGAGCCACGGCGCCGAACCGCGGGCCGAGTCGATGACGGGCGTGCGCCGAGGGCGGCGGCCGCGGGGTGCGTCAGTCGCCGATCAACTGGACGAAGAACGGCGTCCCGCACACGTCGCGGGTGAATTGGTGCGTAAGCTCGCCGCTCTGCGTATCCACGCTGAACACGGCGATGTTGTTCGAGTTCTGGTTGCCCACGACCAACACCTTGCCATCGCTGGAGAGCATGAAGTGCCGCGGAAGCGCGCCGCGGGAGCCCTCGAATTCGATCGCAGAGAGCTCGCCGCTTTCCACGTCCACCGCAAAGACGCCGAGGGATCCCTCGGTGGTGACTCCGGCCGCCGTGCCGTAGCGGTTGGATACGTAGACGAAATCGCCCGAGGGAGCGACCGCGATCTCGGAGGCGAACTTGTCCGCACTCGTGTAGTCCGGCGGCACCGAAGAGACCGTGCTCTGAGGCGTCAGTGTGCCGTTCGCGTCGTCGTAGAGGAACAGATCGATCGTGCCAGCCACCTCGTTGAGCACGTAGACGCCCTCGTGCCAGGTGGGGTGGACGACGAGATGCCTGGGCCCGGTCGTCGCATCGGTGTCGTCGTCGTCGACTGGCTCGGTTCGAGCCAACGTCAGCGAGCCGTCCGACGCGTCGAATCGGTAGGTCGCTATCAAGTCCGAACCTCGGTACGGCACGAGCACCGAGCCTCGTCTCGACCCAGGAACGAACACGACCTGGTGCGATTGAAGTCCGTCGTTCGCCGAGTCGACGAGGCTGCGCACCGTCCTGTTGCCGGCCAGGTCATAGACGTACACGTAGTTGGCATTGAAGTTGGCGGCCAGCAGGTATTGCTCGCTGGGATCCAACGCGACGACCTGTGTGGCCGGGTTGGTGACGGCTGGCGCGCCACCTTCCCCGCCCACACCCGGAGGCTGCATGGGAACCGACACGGGATTGCCCAGCACGGTCAGAGCGCCGGTCGTCGTGTCGCGGGACAGCGTGGTGATCCTGCCCTCCGTGCGGCTGCATACGTACATCCGGTCCTGAGCCGCGTTCAGGGTGGCCCAGGAGTTGGAGACGCCCGTCGTGTAGGTGCCGACGGGCGTGACGGCCCATGCCTCGCGGTCCAGCGCGTACTGTTGAATGCTGCCGGTCGTGTCCGCACAGGCAACGTAGAGCATCAGCGGTGTCGGGGGGGTGACACCCGTTCCACCTTGACCCGCCTCAGCGATCGGACCGGCGCCCGCGCTGGGCATGCCGCCGGCTCCGGCTCCTGCAGCTGCCGAGCCACCACCCGTGCCGGATCCGCCGGTCTCGGGCGCGGTGCCACCCTGTTCGACCCCGGCTGCGCCCGGTACGCCGCCCGTGCTGGCGCCGGCCTCGGGCGCGGTGCCGCCCTGTTCGACTCCGGCTGCGCCCGGTGCGCCGCCCGTGCTGGCGCCGCCTGTGGCCTTGCCGCCCGTGTTCGATTGACCGCCCGTGGCCTTGCCGCCCGTCGCCGTGGACGCGCTGCCGGCGGAGCCGCCGGACGCGACGTCGTCGTTGTCGTCGTCATCTGAGCCGCACGCGGCAAATAGCGCCAGTGCGCCAGCGATCAGGGCCCAATGACCGAGGTAGCACGATCGAACATACCCTTCACTGCAGCTCCACATCGTCCTGCGCATAACCGCCTCCTCGACGAACGAGCACGCCAGGCGCCCGATTTTTTGCGGAGCCTAGGCGCCGGTCCGACGCAGGGTCAAGTTCGATCTCCGGCATTTCCGCCGATAGCTCGCCGAGCCCGCCCACGAGGGTCGCTTACCGGCACCATTGGACACGCGCCGAACCCTGCCAGAACCCATAGGCCAGCATCCAAGCACGATCCGTGCCAGCACGCAGACCGCCGTCTGCTACGGCGGCCAGCCAGGCAGCGTCGGGCAAAGCGCTACAGCGGGGCGCGCGGCACAAGTGCCGGAAGCAACGAGCCCTGCGTCTGTTGGAGGATGTGTCACGTCCGGACTTCCCACGCCCGCTTCGGACTGGCCGCTGCCCCGCGCCGTCCCACCCCCGCGGGCAGCGACGACGTCTCTACTCCTTCTCGCCGACTTGCCTCGACACGCCCGCATCGGGCCCATCCGCAGGTTCACCCTGCGCCTCAAACATCTCTCGCACGCGCTCGACGGTGGCTCGAGTCGAGTTTCGCTTGATTTCCTGGCGCCCCACCCACAGGGCCTTGTCACGTTGGCCCGTTCGCAGCAGCGCTTCGACCCGGAGCAAATTCGCCTCGGCGAGCAACTGCCCGCCAGGACACTTGGCCGAGTACAGGCCGAGATGCCGCAGAGCCACGAGCGGCCGACCGTGGGCAAGTGCTCGTCGCGCACGACCGAGCAAGCGCCGCTCTAGATCGAGGCCAACCGGTTCCGGCATGGCCTCGAGTCTGGTGTTCGGGTCGGCCTGCGGGGACGGCTCGGTCGGAAACGCCGCCACGTTGGCAGCGGGCGTGTTCGTATCCGTCCGTAGGGTGATGGCGTCGTCTGCGCCCTCGCGCGCAGCGGGCACGGTTACGCCAGCAGGCACGCTCGGTGCGCGCGCCGCCGTTGCCCGCGCGGCAGGCTCACTCGACGAGAGGGCGGCGGCGCTCGACCCCGGTTCGGTCGGGGGCGAAGCCGCGTGCCGTACCGGCAAGTTGCGGTGAGCAGACGCGCTCCTGGCATCCGGACGCTGCACGTGACCCGGCGCGTCGGCGCGACGGCTCGTTGGGGCATCGAAGGCCTTGGAGGCTTCGTGCGCTCCGCCGGCGAAAAGCGCACCAGCCAACACGCCAGCTCCCACGTGTTTGGCGAGAAAAGCAAGGCTAGCCGTCGCGATCGGCTGAGAGGCCATGCCTGCGGCACCAGCAGCAGCCGAGCTTGTCGCCAAGGCCGTCGCGCCGGCTGGGGTCGAGCTCGCCAGGGCCGCCGTCGCGGCTTCGGTCGTGGCCAGCGCGCCGGTCGCGCCCATGGCCTGCGCCGCGCTTCCCGCGAAGCTCATCTCGACCGCAGCAAGCCCGATGACCGGCAGACCCAGAGCTGCGGCGCTCTTGCGCAACGCTTCGCGCGGAGCCGTTTCCGCGCGCGCTGCCTGGAGCAGGGTCTGCTCGAAGCCGCCCCATTCGACCACGGTCGGGAGCCTCATTGTGCATCTCCTGCCGCGCGGACACAGCGCGAACGATACCGTGTCGCGAGGGCGTGAAAACGCGCCCGAGCGCGATGCAGCCGCGAGGCGACCGTACCGAGCGGCATGTCCAATGCCACAGCCGCCTCGGGTCCGCTCATGCCTTCTATTTCGCACAGGACGAACACGTCGCGCTGATCGTCGGGCATCGAGCGCAGCATCGAGTCGAGAACCTCTCGAAGACGCTTGCGTTCCAGCAGCTCGTCGGGTCCCGGAGTGGGATCGATCTGCGCTTCTGCGTCGCATCCGCTCGAGACCTCGGCTCTCGCAGCGATGGCTCGCCGGACATTTGCCGTCAGACGAACCGCAACCCCCATGAGGAACTCACGCTCGCGCTGAGGGTCCACCTGTTCGAGCTTGCGCGAGGCAACGAGGAACGCTTCCTGGGCGACGTCGTCCGCTCGCGCCGGTGTCGCACCCAGGCGGCATGCGGTGCGCCAAACCGCGTCGAAGTGCAGCGCGAGCATCCGCCGCAGACGCGCCTCCCGCGCGGCCTCGCTGCCCCCGGCAACGGGTTGGTCGCAGGGCGGATGAGGCACGACCCGATGCATTCGACTCAATCGGCCAACCGGATCGGGTTCCAGGGCGCAATCGCTCACCCGTCCACCCACCCCAGGATCCTGGCTAGCCTCCATCTTCTATGATGGATGTCCGCGAACAGCGCTATCCGTCCGCAAAAGTGAAGTTGGGCCCGACGGCTGGGCGCCGTCGCCGAACCTTGGGTTGGGCGGCGCGGCCACACCGGCCGCGCCGCCGGCTGTGGGCGCCCTGAGGACACCCGAACAAGCTCATTTGCTGGCGAAGTACTACGCCCCGGTCCAGTTCGAATACGCGCCCAGGTCGTACACATCGAAACCTTGGTCGCACAAGAGAGTATTCGCCTGGCCCGAGCGGTTGCCGGAGCGGCAGTACACGACAATCGCACGGTCCGTCGGCAGCTCGCCGATGCGACTGCTGAGCTCTTCGACAGGGATGTTCACGGCATCCTGAGCGTGAGCGGCGGAATACTCTTCCGCTGTACGAACATCGAGCAGCAGCGCACCTTGTGCAACCAAGCTCTCAGCCGTGGGTCCGTCCACTTGCGAACAACGTTCCGGACCTGTCGCGGTCGACCCACCGGTGAGGCTGGTGTTGCCGCCGGCTGCGCTGGGCACCCCGCCGCTCCCGCCAGCATCGACCCCTGTCACGCTGCTCGGTGTGTCCGCAGCGCCTCCGGTCGCCGAGGCTTCGCTCGCCCCTGCCCCTGCGGTGGCTGAGCTCGTCGACCCACCGGTGAGGCTGATGTTGCCGCCGGCTGCGCTGGGCACGCCGCCGGTGCTGCTGCCAGCATCGACGGCTGGCGCTCCGCCGCTGCTCGGTGTGTCCGCAGCGCCTCCGGTCGCC
>JAFGIS010000641.1 GCA_016929495.1 Polyangiaceae bacterium
CCAGAACGGTTCGGAGCCACTCCTCCCGGGCCTTCGCGAACTGGACGATGTCCGTCCAGCCATCCGCGAAGCCAATGAGGGCCATGACGCTGATCACCACGATATCCTGCAGCTTGTGGCGCCGGGTCCGCTCGACCCGTGGGTCTTTCAGGCTCTCGAAGTGGGCCCAGATCGCCGGAGGCTCCAGCTTTCGGCATGGAACACATTTCGCGCCCCATGGAAAGCGAAATTAGATGCGGTCGCCCTGCGAGATCGCCGGTGCTCTATTGCGTAGCGGGACCACTGTGGGTGTCGCCGACGCATTGATCGCTGCAACGGCAATCGTGCATGACCGGGTCTTGGTGACAGGCAACCTCGACCACTACCAGCGGACGTTGCCGTTTGGGCTCAGGCTCGAGAATAGGCGCTAGGCGTCTGGAGGGCTGGAAGGATGCCGCTGCTGCAACCGCAGCGTGACCCGGCCCCTCAACGCCACCGCCGGTGCCAGAGCGTCGGCGTCGAGCAGAACCTGCCCGCGGTGGGCGTCCCATCGAACTCCACGCTCACGCCACTCGGAAGATCCAGGCCGTGCTCCCAACGTCAGGGAGCGCGGCCTGAACGTTTTTGGGGATCAGGCTGAGGGTCCACGGACTCATCGACCCAGGCCAGCACGTTGTCGATGCACGCACGCTCGTACAATCGTACTTCCTGGCCCTTCTTCGCCATGGCGGGATCGAGAAGGAGCACTCTGTCCGAGTCATCCACGGCGGCAACCAACCAGAGCCAACCAAACCGTGCTGCGTCCGCCACCATCCGTGACCACTCTGCCTTGCTGAATCGGACCGGCAGCGACGTCTTCTTGACCTGCACACCGAGCTGTTGGGCTCCTCTTGTGGCCAACAGGTCGAACGCCCCGCGCGAGCCACGCGACTGGTAGACCAGTTCGAAACCCAGTTTAGCGAGTAGCGCGGCGACTCGAAGTTCGGCCGCGGTACCCACCAGCGTCATGGGGACCACCGTTCCGCCCGGTTTCCGCCAACGCAACCACAACGCGAACGTGGGGTCACGAAGCCCGTAGGTCCCATCTTCGTGGTGCTCGACCGCATCTCCCAACCGCGTGATGTAGCCACTGGCGTGACCGGGCTGCGCCCCAATGGCTTTGGCGACCTCCGTCAGACGCTTCCGGCCGTCTGCCAGCTCGTCGAGCACCCGCGCCAGGAAGGTCGAATTGCCCACCATCTGCTGCCACTCGCGCTCGAAGTAGAGAGCAAGCCGGCCCGCTCTGGAGAACAGAACCTCCTGCAACGTACCGCCCAGAGTGTTCTCGTCGTACGGCGGCTCCCCCCGCGTCATGGCCTCCCCCAACAGCTGCAGATAGAACGGATGTCCTCCCACCAGATCCACCGCGCGCTCCGCGACGGGCTGAGGTATCTTGCGTTCCCGTGGGCTTGCCTCGACCAGAAGACGAACCGCTTCGAGCCGGGGCAGGGGGCCCAGATCCAGCAGGTCGAAGTGCTGGAAGAACGGGGAGGCCTTCGAAGTAACGAGCTCCCCGAGCATGGAGCGTCCCGACCCCGATATGACGTAGGCGGTGCGCTCGTGCTTCTGCCAAGCACTTCGCATCAGCGAAAACGGGTCGAGCCCGGATCGGCGGCCCCTCAGCGCCACGAGCTCCTGGAACTCGTCAATGGCCACCAGGAAGTGTGTGGACAGCGCACGTGCGAGCTGCTCGGGCAGCATGAGGCACGCGCGTATGAACGCCGGCGTGATTTCGCTCTCGGGCAGTCCGAGAAGCGTGCGGCGCAAGCCCGGCTCGAGCTGACCAAACCCAGGAGCCCCACTCAGCAAACCAGAGTACTCCGTTGGCGAACGGGACAGCACTTCCAGGGATTGCCCCAGCGCAGAGCTGTAGGCCGCATCGACCACCCGCAAGGCATAGTGGCGGAAGAACTCCTGGTCGACGGGAGCGTCTTCGAGCACGTCGATCAGAACGTATCGCACAGCCAACGTCGGGTTTCTGCGCGACAGCTCGAGCAGCAAGCTCGTCTTGCCGATCTTGCGAGCGCCGAGGATAGCGAGCCACGTCGGATGGCCCGCTGCCAGCTTCTCCGCAAGCGCCGTCAGGCGCTCGAGTTCGGCGGCGCGGTCGAAGAACGCATTGCGGGTGACAGGCTGGTTGGTGCGAAACACTCCCCGAAGGTAGTCGCAAGCCTGCGACTTCGCAAGCCTGCGACTACTCGCGCGCCGCGCCAATTCAATGGAACTACTGGTCATTTCTTGATGGTCCCGGAGCGTGGCCTGAACGTTCGTTGGCGATCATCGGATGCTCTGCGCTGCGGCTGCGCTTGCTGCCGCGCGTTCGGCTGGGAGAGTAGGCCAGTCGCAAGCTTGCGACTTCGCAAGCCTGCGACTGCCCATCGACCCAGCCGAGCACGTTGCCCTTCCCACGTGGCAGGTTGTCCAGCGTCCGGCCGGTCAGGATCTGCCCCTGCAAAGCAACAGCCCTGCCCCTGCAAGGCAGCGGCCTGCCCCTGCACGGCAACGGCTCGCCCAGATGAAACAGTGCGAGGCAATGGCTTGCCTCGGGCAGGCCCAGACTCACGGCAACGGCAGGGTCGCGGCTGGCCCTGCCGTTTTGCTGCAGCTTTCTGAAGACCGGATGGAGTGGGTTTGGGGGGCCACGCCGCAGCCCACTCAAAGCCGCTGGCGGGGGGCGGCAGGAGGTACCGATGAGCGCCGACACCGGATCTCCCGTTCCTGCGTCCTTGGTCCGACCCCAAGAACGTTCAGGCCGCGCTCCCTGACGTTGGGAGCGCGGCCTGACACTCGGCAGCGGCATGGGACGCGGGCACGGTGCGCCTGGTGTCGCACCGCCGCGCCGGTCCCGGGCCCGCTCGACTACTCTGCCGCAGGCGCCGCGGGCGCCGTGTCGGCGGGCGCAGCCGCCTCGGCCTTCTGAGCCGCAGCGATGCGCATGCCGTAGAACGAGCGACGTACGAACAGGAGCATGACCAGACCGAAGATGACGGCCAGGACGGCGCTCGTGGTCCGGTCGAGCGTGATCGCCAGCTCGACCGCTAGGAGCCCGAAGAGGGTCGTGAACTTGATGATCGGGTTCATGGAAACGGACGAGGTGTCCTTGAAGGGATCGCCCACGGTGTCGCCGACCACGGTCGCCGCGTGCAGCTCCGTTCCCTTCTCCTTGAGATCCGTTTCGACGATCTTCTTGGCGTTGTCCCAGGCACCGCCGGCGTTGGCGAGGAACAGGGCCTGGAACAGGCCGAAGAAGGCCAGCGAGATCAGGTAGCCGACGAAGAAGTAGGAGTCGATGCAGGCGAAGCACAGGGTGCCGCAGAAGATGGCAATGAAGATGTTGAACATGCCCGCCTGCGCGTACTTCGTGCAGATCTCGACCACCTTCTTGCTGTCCGAGATGGAGGCCTTGGTGGCGGTGCCGTCGAGCTTGATCGTGCGCTTGATGAATTCGACCGCTCGATAGGCGCCCGTGATCACCGCCTGGGTCGAAGCACCGGTGAACCAGAAGATCACGGCGCCGCCGGCCACGAGCCCGAGCAGGAAGGGCGGATGCAGGATGCTCAGGTTGCCCACGAGGTCGGGCTCCAGGCCCTTGGTGAGCAAGACGACGATCGAGAAGATCATGGTCGTGGCGCCCACGACGGCCGTGCCAATCAACACCGGCTTGGCCGTTGCCTTGAAGGTGTTGCCTGCGCCGTCGTTCTCCTCGAGCAGGGCCTTGGCCTTCTCGAAGTCGACGTCGAGCTTGTACTCCTTCTTGATCTCCTCCTCGATGCCCTCGATCTCCGTGATCGTGGAGAGCTCGAACACGGACTGGGCGTTGTCGGTCACCGGACCGTAGGAATCGACGGCGATCGTCACCGGACCCATGCCGAGGAAACCGAAGGCCACCAGGCCGAAGGCGAACACGGACGGAGCCATCATGAGCACGTCGAGCCCTTCGAGGCTGGTCGCGTAGGCGGCAGCCATCAGGCCGGCGAAGACCAGGCCCATCCAGAACGCGCTGTAGTTGCCGGCGGTCAGACCCGAAAGGATGTTGAGCGAAGCGCCGCCTTCTCGGGACGCGGTGACGACCTCTTTCACGTGGCCGGAATTCGTCGAGGTGAAGACCTTGATGAGCTCGGGAATGAGCGCGCCGGCCAGCGTGCCACAGCTGATGATGAGTGAAAGCTTCCACCACAGGGTGCCGTCGCCGAGCTCGGGAATGAGCAGGTAGGAGACGACGAAGGTGAGACCAATCGAGATGAGGGAGGTCAGCCACACCAGGTAGGTGAGCGGCTTCTCGAAATCGTACTTCGACTGGTCGCCGATGAGCGCTTTCTGGACCATCTCGTTGATGAAGTAGGAGAGCACGCTCGTGACGACCATCACGATACGCATGGCGAAGATCCAGACCAACAGCTGGACTTGAGTGGTCGGGTCGGTGATGGCCATCGAGATGAAGGTGATGAGAGCTACGCCGGTGACGCCATACGTCTCGAAGCCGTCGGCACTCGGCCCCACGGAATCACCGGCGTTGTCACCGGTGCAGTCCGCGATCACGCCCGGATTGCGCGCGTCGTCCTCTTTGATTCCGAATACGATTTTCATCAGATCCGAACCGATGTCGGCGATCTTGGTGAAGATGCCGCCGGCGATACGCAGCGCCGAAGCACCCAGCGACTCGCCAATCGCGAACCCGATGAAGCACGGCCCCGCGTACTCACCCGGGACGAAGAGCAGAATGGCGAGCATGATGACGAGCTCGACGCTGATCAGCATCATGCCAACGCTCATGCCGGAGCGCAGAGGGATGGCGTACACTGGATAAGCGCGGCCCTGCAGGCTGGCGAAGGCGGTGCGCGAGTTCGCGTACGTGTTGATCCGGATGCCGAACCATGCCACCGCATAGCTGCCCAGAATGCCGACGATGCTGAAACCCAGGATGATGAGCACGCGCTCGATCGGGAACTTCTGGAGGAACCCGAAGTAGATCACGATGATGGCGCCAATCAGCGTCTCGAGGATGATCAGGAACTTGCCCTGCTGGACGAGGTACGTCTTGCATGTCTCCCAGATGAGCTCGCTCACCTCGCGCATCGACTTGTGGACCGGGAGCTTCTTCACCTGCTGCATGACGAGCATGCTGAAGACCAGTCCGAGGATCGGGATCACGAGGCCCCAGAGCAGCAACGTGGAGCCGGGCATCCCCAAGAACTCCACCTGGCTCAAGTCGGGCATCTGGAGGTTCGCCTCGCCTCCGGCATGCGCTTCCTCCTCCTGCGCGAAGGCAACCGATGGCAGAACGAACGCTCCTAGCCCCGTCAGCACAGACAAAAACGTGGATATGGATGCTCTCGATCGTTTCAAGGTTCCAGCTCCTTGCGGCGGGCAGCCCCCTGGTGGAGGTGCCGGACAACGGTGGGCGCGGCAGGATGACGTGAACACGCGCTCTGGCGCTAGCTACCACGGGGTCAGCCAGCGGCTCAAGCGCGCCGGCAGGTTTCCGCTTTCGAGCCGCCCCTGCCTTTTCTGTGTAAATACAGCAGGTTCGCTCGGACGGGTCAGCAGGGTCCACCGTGAACGGACTGACGCTGGCCTGCCGGTCTCGGCGGGCCCACCGTCAAGTAGGCCCGAGTCCGACGGAGCCTCGCGGGTGGCGAGGAGCGAGCAGCGCACCGCTCGTGCGGCGCGATTGACGGCCGGACAGGACCGGACCAGACTTGCAGCACTGATATGGGAAGCCTCAGCGTTTGGCACTGGGTGCTCGTCCTCATCGTCGCGCTGCTTGTGTTTGGCCCCTCGCGCCTCGGTCAGGTCGGCAAGAGTCTGGGAGAGGGGATCAAGAACTTCAAGAAGGGGCTGGACGACGACCCCAAAGGCAAGGTCTAGAACCGAGGGAACACGCTGAGCTGAGCGAACACGCGTTAGTGCCGCGTTTCGATTGAAGCGATGGGTTTTTCGCCGCCCCCGACCCAGCGAGGCCGGCGAAGAACCCGCCGCTTCCCAGCGATCCGCCCGTGGGCATCGTCTCAACTGAAACGATGCGCTAGAGGAACGCGGCCCATTGGCCCGCATTCCGGTCGCAGTGGAGCTCGCTGGGTGGTCTCTATCAGCTATGCTCTGCAGGATGGTCGGTTCACGCCGGAGCGTCTTGGGATTCGTCATCGTGGCGCTGGTGGCCAGTTCCGCGCTGGTGTGCGGCAAAGACAAGCACCGTGTGCCCGCGCAGCCACAAGGCGGCGCCGGGGGCACCCCCGCGCCTTCCTCCTCCGCGGCCTCAGCGCCGAGGTGCCCGACGTTCGAGCCTGGACCCGTGGGCACCATCACGGCCAAAGCCCTCGACGAGGCCTCCGGCTTGGCCGCGAGCCGAAGAAACCGCGGGGTGTTCTGGTCCCACAACGATTCCGGTGGCACCCCGGAGCTGTTCGCGATGACCGAGAGCGGCTCGCCTCTCGGCACCTACCTGCTCGAGCACGCCAAACTCGAGGATTGGGAGGACATCGCGATTGGACCCGGGCCCAGGTCGCGCAAGTGGTACCTGTACGTCGGGGACATCGGGGCCAATAACGCGAAGCGGGAGCACCTCGTCGTCTACCGCGCGGAAGAACCCAGAGTACGCCTGGACCAGAAGGACAAGCGGCGTGAGATCGAGGGAACCGTGGCGTTTCGCCTCCGGTATCCCGACCGCCGGTCGCGCGACTCCGAGACGCTCATGGTGGACCCGGTCACCGCGGACCTGTATCTGGTCACCAAGTCGCTGCTGTCCAACCCGGAACTCTACGTCGCGAGGGCTCCCTTGGACGAGAAGAAGACGAACGTGCTTGAACGCGTGATGGAGCTCAAGCTCGAGGACTCGATGGGCCTAACGGGCGGACTGGTCACGGCCGGTGACATCGCCGCCGACGGAAGCGCCGTGCTTATTCGCACCTACATGGACGCCCGATACTGGCCACGCGCCTCTGGGCGAAGCGTGGCCGAGGCTCTGCAGAACGTGCCCTGCACGGTTCCGCTGCACAGGGAGCCGCAGGGCGAGGCGATCGCCTTCTCCGCCGACGGCCGCGACTATCTCACGGTAAGCGAGGGTCGACGTCCTCGGCTGTACTCCTTCGTGCGAAATCCGTGACCCGGAATGGCGCGGGCCGCACACTGTACTCGAACAGGTGCGAAGGAAGTACCCCGAGGATCGCTGCACTACCCGTTGCGAGGTTCCTTTGCCGGCCGGGCGGGGAGTGTGCAGGTGTCGGGACCAGCGGCGGCGTTCGACGGTCGGGTTCGAGGGGACCCCGATAGCCTCGCATGCACGCATGCCGAGGCGCGGCCATAATGGGCATGTGCACCTGAGGCTGAATTGTGCAGTCAGGGCGGCACCAAGGCCTGCCTCGGACGCGCCGACCCGAGTCGATTCGCGTCAGAGGCTCGAGGGTGCCGCCCGGTGCGATGCCTTACCCTGAGGAGAGAACCATGACATCACGTGGCAGCGCGGTGGGCGCCATGGCACTGGCGACCTTCATAGTGGCTTGCGGGTCCGGCGACGACGACGACAACAACGGCGCCACGCCGAAACTCAAGACCGATGCGGGTAGCAGCACCCTGGGCGGCGACGGCAGCGTGGCCGCAGAGGGCGGCACCGAGCCCATTTCGGAAGCCGACCTCGAAACGCTGCGCAACGGATCGTGCTCCGACTGGAGCGCGACGTCCACGGCGCTGCCTTCGTCTCTGATGCTGGTGGTGGATGTCAGCTCGTCGATGAATGAGCGGGTTGGCGGCAGAACCAAGTGGGAGATCACGCGCGAAGCCTTGATCGCCGCCTTGAACTCGTTGCCGGCGACGACCGAGGTCGGACTCTTGCTCTACCCGAACGAGCAGGTGCAACGCAACGGCGGCGGGTCACAGGACGTGAGCGCGTGTGTCAACGTCGACGCGATGATAGCCCCCGCGGCTCTCGGGGACGGAGCCCAGGGACAGCGGCAGCTTCTGATCGACGAATTGCAGGCTGCGGACCTGCAGCAGGGCACGCCGACGCACGACGCCGTGTGGGCCGCGCTCGACGCGTTCGCCCAGAGCGGGCTGACGGGCAATGGCTTCGTACTGCTCATCACCGATGGGCAACCGACCGTTGCACGCGGGTGCGTGTCCGGCGGCAGCCTCGGCTCCGGTGTCGACCCGGAGCCCATCGTCGCCGAGGTGGACGACGCGGCCAATCGAGGCATTCGCACGTTCGTCATCGGGTCGCCGGGCAGCGAAAACGAGCGTGAGTGGCTGTCAAGCGCGGCTCGGTCTGGCGGGACCGCGTACGCCGGCTGCTCCGACACCGGGCCCGACTACTGTCACTTCGACATGACCACGCAGCCGGACTTCAGCACAGCGCTCAACGAGGCGCTGGCGCAGATCGCCGGCTCGGTCGTCTCGTGTTCCTACCCCATTCCCGAGCCGCCTGCTGGCGAAACGATCGATCCCAACGAAGTCAACATCGTGTACACCAGCGGCGAAGGGTCCGTGTTGATCCTGCGCAACGACCAGGCAGACTGTTCCGTCGGCTGGCAGTACGCGACCGACGGCACCGGCATCGTTCTGTGTAGCGAGACCTGCTCGGCCGTGTCCCAGGAGAGCTCCGCCACGGTCGAGCTGTTCTTCGGCTGCGAGTCGAAAACCACGATCCTTTGAGCGGGGTTGGTTTCGGCCAACGCAGGGTGCACGGGAGCACTGCGCGCTGGCGCTGCGCTTGAGGCTTGTTCCTCGGCCAGGTTCGTGCCAATGAGGCGGCCGGATGGAATCCTGGCAAGCGCTCGTGCTCGGACTGGTCGAGGGGATCACGGAGTATCTGCCGGTCAGCTCGACCGGCCACCTGCTGGTCACGCAGCGTCTGCTCGGGATTGCGCCGAGTGAAGCGTCCAACGCGTTCGCGATCACCATGCAGGCGGGGGCGATCGCGGCCGTGTTGGGGCTGTATCGTACGCGTGTCCGGCAAGCGGCCTTGGGCCTGGTCGGTCGGAGCCGTGAGGGCGCGCGTCTGGCGCTTGCCCTTGCGGTTGCCTTCGTGCCGGCTGGGCTGCTCGGGCTGGCCCTGGACGAGTGGCTCGAAGCGCACCTGTTCGGTCCTTGGCCGATCGTGGCAGCGTGGACGGTCGGGGGAGTGGTTCTGCTGGTGCTCGGGCGACGCTTGGTGGGCAGGGCAGGGCTGCCCGTGGAGGCGATCGGCTATCGCACGGCGCTGCTGGTGGGACTGGCGCAATGTGCGGCGCTCTGGCCCGGGGTCAGCCGGAGCCTGGCCACGATACTGGGCGGACTTGCTGCAGGCCTGTCCATGCCCGCCGCCGTGGAGTTCTCGTTCTTGCTCGGGGTGGTGACGCTGGGCATCGCGACCGCGTACAAGGCACTGCAAAGCGGCGCGCAGATGGTTGAGCAATTCGGGCCCGTCGCGATCGGCATCGCCTTCGTGACCGCCTGGCTGTCTGCCGTGCTGGCCGTCAAGTGGATGGTCGGTTGGCTGAACCGACGCGGCATGGCCCTGTTCGGCTACTGGCGGATTGCGGCAGCAGCGTGCGTCGGCACGCTGGTACTCGCAGGCATGCTGTGAGGGAAGCCATGACCCAGCCGCTTCGCTTCGGTGTGCTCGGAGCCGCGAAGATCGCTCCGGCGGCGTTGATCCGGCCGAGCCAGGAGGGGAACGAGGCCAGGGTCGTGGTCGTGGCTGCTCGCGACCAGAGCCGAGCCGAGCAGTTTGCCCGGCAACACGGGATCGCTCGCGTGGCGGCGGACTACGCGGCGGTCGTTGGCGACCCCGAGATCGACGCCGTCTACAACCCGCTGCCGATGAACCTGCACGCCGAGTGGACGCTGGCGGCTCTGCGCGCGGGCAAGCACGTGTTGTGCGAGAAACCGTTCGCCGCCAATGCGCGAGAGGCCCGCGACATGGTCGAGACGGCCGAAGCGGTCGGGCTGGTGCTGGCCGAAGCATTCCACTACCGCTACCACCCGGTCTTCGAACGGATCCTGGCCATCGTGCACAGAGGCCAGCTCGGTCCTCTCAGGCGCGTGGAGGGACGCTTCGTCGTGCCAATCACCGACACGGACGACTTCCGTCATCGCTTCGAGACGGCGGGCGGCGCCACCATGGACCTGGGCTGCTATCCACTGCACTGGCTTCGGCACGTGACCGGAGAACGGCCGCGCGTTGTGCGAGCGTGGGCGCGAGAGGGCAACCCGCACATCGATCTGACCATGACGGCCGAGCTCGTGTTCCCGTCCGGGGTGACCGGAAGCATGCACGCCTCGATGGCGCCGGAGGAGCGTTTCTCGGCAGCCCTCTCGATCGAAGGGGAAGCGGGTTCCCTCCGGGTCGACAACCCTTTGGCACCGCACAACGGGCATCGCATCACCCTGCGCGTCGGCACCACCGAGACCACCGAGCAGCTCGATTCCGGGACGACCTATCGCCACCAACTCGTGGCCTTCGTGGCGGCCGTGCGTTCTGGCACCCGCCTACCCACGGGCGGCGCTGACGCGATCGAAAACATGGAGCTCATCGACGCCGTCTATCGCGCCGCGGGTATGCCGGTTCGGGGGACTGTGGCTGGGCGGCGTTGAGCGTCGCGAACGAGAGGCCCGCTCAGCAGGCCCCCTCCCCGCACAACTCGTTGCACGTGGCGGCTTCCGCACAGGTCGTATTGCACTTGATCTTCCTGCAGTTGACGGCGCACGTGGACCTGTTCTCGCACTTGGTGACACAGGCGCCGCCGTTGCAGTTGACCTTGCACCTGGAGCTTCCGGCACAATCGGTTTCGCACCGGCCGCCCTCGCAGCTGCCGACCCTACAGTTGGCTCCGGGCTTGCAGGTGAGCTTGCATCGGCCGCCCGCGCACCCGAGCGAGCACTTGGAGTCTGCCTCGCACGTCATTTGGCACCGGCCGCCCGGGCAATCCTCGGCGCAGTGGCCTTTGGCGGCGCAGGTGAACTTGCATCCGCCTTTCTTGCACGGTTCTCCCGAGGTGGGGGCAGCCAACTCGCCGGCGGACGACTCACTGGTCGGCGCTGTCTCCTCGGGGGAGCCACCGGAGGGTGCGGGTTCTTCGCCACTCGCTTCGCTCTGTTCTGCTTCTTCGGACTCCGAGGACGCCGCGGGTTCGGGCTCCGACGGCTCCGTGACGGGTTCGGCCTCGGGTGCTTCGGGCGGCGTCTGCGAGCCCCCGCAGTCCGGCAACACTCCGAGCGTCAGAACGAGAGAAGCCGACAGAACCAGCCGCAATCCGGATCCCTTGGCACGCATGGCA
This sequence comes from Polyangiaceae bacterium, assembly GCA_016929495.1. Lineage (GTDB taxonomy): Bacteria > Myxococcota_A > Polyangia > Polyangiales > Polyangiaceae > JAFGIS01. Next base: position 11,268 of record JAFGIS010000641.1, read on the forward strand.
TCACCTCCGGCCGGACGGTAGCGCCGACGACACACGCGCGTCAACCGCGTCGGCGAAGGCGCGAAGGCGGTCAGATTGGCCGGTCCTTTTTCCCGAACGGCAACGTGTGCCGTCGTCCTTCGGGGCGTTCGAGCCGCCCTGGCTATGCTCCGGCTTCGCCTCGACCCGAGGCCTGCTCTGCCACAGAAGCTGGATCTTGCCGCCGACTGATTGATTCAGAGTCTTTCGCAGGTCGAGGCGCTGGTGCTGGGCGTTGGAGCCCGGGCGCTGAGCGACCTGTCCGCCGCCCAGCCGGCAGCGCCCGTGGCTGTCCACTGTGTGATCAGCCATGTGATTGCTCAAGTCCGCATTCGCTTCGACCGGTTGCGTATCGAATGGGAGCAGGGGGAGAAGGACCTGTCTGTCATGGTTTGCGGGGGAGAACTGGCACTGCATCGAATCCTCATGAACCTGATGGTGAACGCCTGTGAAGGGGATGGGCAGACGCTCCCGACGGTCATCACCGTTTCGTGCGTACGCGAGAAGAGAAGCGGTCGGGTGCAGATCCGTGTCGCCGACAACGGTCCTGGGTTCACGTCGCCTCCTCGCCCGTCCGTGAAGCCGACAGGTTCCGGTGTGGGTCTGGGCGTGGTGCGGGGGATCACCGAAGCGAGCGGAGGACGCATGCGCGTGGCTCCGCGGTCCGAGGGGTCGTCTTGCTCGAAGCCCCGTCCCGGCAAGAGCCAGTGAGTTCGGAGCCCCCGGGTGCCAGCGGAACTAGCGGGGGTCCCGGCTGAGGCGGCGACGGCTTCGTGCGACCCTCAGCGGATCGTAACCCTGCCCTCCTACGGAGCTGCGCGTACGCGTCTCAGGATGAACTGCAGCAGCTGCCGCGACACGCCGAGCAGGGCGGCCGCACGGGTACGGGAGCCGTTGGCTCGCGCCAAGGCCTCCTCGACCAGCGTACTGCGCACGTTGGCCTCGAGCTCGTGCAACGAGGTCTGACCGAGGGCGCTGCACAGCACGGGCTTGAGGTTTGCCGGCCTGGTCAAGGCCTCTTCGACAGCCTGGAGCAGCTCGGCCATCGTGAAGGGCTTGGAAAGGAAGCTAGCAACACCGAGTTGGCCCAGTCGGAACGAGTCGAGAGGGCTGGCCACCCCACTGATGGCGACCACGGCGGGCGTCGGACTGTGGCGGCCGATAGCCTCAAGTACCTCGAAAGCGTCACCATCCGGCAAGCTGAGGTCCAGCACAACCACGTCTGGGTTCAGATGCTGAAGCGCAGCGATGGCCTGCTCCATGGTGGTGCACGTCCGGACCTCGGCAGCTTCTGCGCTTAGCGTCAGAGCGAGCGCATCTGAGAGCGCCTGATCGTCATCGACTATCAAGAAGCTCCTGGACACGAAGGTCACCACGCTAGCATCGGATGATCTCCCACTGGACGGCCGCGGTCAACGGTCTCCGAACAGGGAACAGGGCCACGCCGCACGCGGTGGGCGTCTGAGTTGCCCGGTTTTTCTGGGATCTTGTGCCCTGCTCGAGCCCGACGCGCGGCCGCCCTTTTGGTCGGCCAAAGCTGTCCCTGTTGCGCCGAGCAGTCGAGCCCGCAGAAAGACGTGCGCTCCCGCGGCTCGGCGCGACCTGGTAGCCACGTTGGTTGGCACTCTGGAAGCCGGCACCGCGGCCGGCCCGCTAACGCCGCCAACCAGGCACCGGGTTCTGGGCAACGTTCCCGCGCCGGTCGGATGTCCTTCGGACCCTGCAAAGATTTTTGCGTTGTGCGTCTGTGTGGTGGTCAATACCGTGTCAGGCTGACCATGCCGACAGAGTGTGAGGGACACGTCATGCTGCAAGTGTGGATGCGAGGCTTAGGTACACTGCTCCGGATCGTTCTGCTGGTAGCGGGAGCCGTAGCGTGCACGGCGGGCTGCGGTGTCGGGGAAGACCCTTCCCCTGCGACCAGACCGAAGATCGTCGGGGCCACTTCGATTCGGCTCGTCAAGCATCTGCCTCCGTGTTCAGGCACACGTGTCAATGCTGTCTACTATGTCGAAGAGACCGAGGAGTTTCACTTCTGCGACGGAGACATCTACCGCCAGATCGACGTGCAGGGGCTCGATGGCGCAGATGGGGTCACCTGGCTCGTCGAAGTCACCCCCGATCCCCCAAGGTGTCCCTACGGTGGCGCTCTCGTCACCGCGGGCCCCGACGCCGACGCTGACGGGGAGATGGATGCCGTCACCACGCAGCAGTTCGTCTGCAATGGGGCACCTGGCCCCCAGGGCGAGGCTGGGCCGCAGGGAGCGCAGGGGCCCGCGGGCGACTCGTGCTCGGTGATGGACGACGGCGATGGCACCAAGACCATCGCCTGTGACGATGGCACCAGCGTCACCGTCAGCGACGGCGCGGACGGCCAGGACGGAGCCGACGGCGCGGACGGCAGCTCCTGCTCGGTGACCGACGACGGCGATGGCACCAAGACCATCGCCTGC
>JAFGIS010000642.1 GCA_016929495.1 Polyangiaceae bacterium
GCGCCATCCACGATCGAAGGCACGGAGCGCCACACGAACAACATGCGATCGTCAGGTGTGGACACTGCGCCCTGCTCGTCGATCAAGTCGACGTTGTCAGGCAAGCTCAGCCAGATGCGCACGAGTCCCTTCGCGAGGTGCTCGAACGTCAGCGGCGTGGCCGCGGGATCATCGGCGTCGATCGCCGCGAACAAGGGGTCGTTCGGCGCGTTTTCGAGGAGGTTTGCGACATGTTCGGGTGTGAGCGTGAAGTTGTCCTCGGGCACGTGACAGGTTGCGCACGACCGACCGTTGCTGTTCGGGAACGGCTGCGTGAACAGCTGTTCGCCCAGGGCCACGGTAGTGGGTTCGGTGGGCTCGGTGGTTTCGGTGGATTCACAAGCGCTGAGCAGGGTCGCGAAGACACCGGCGATCAATGGGAGCGGCCACTTGGTCATGCCCACACGATGCCGTCTAGGCTTTGTGCCCGCGACTCGGCGCCGACGAGCCGGCGCTTTCAGCTGGTGAGCCGGACCTTCGATGCCGCTCAGCGCACGCGCACGATGTTCGACACGTAACCGTCGCTCCTAAGGCGGCCTGGCGTACCGGTTGCCGTGGTCCCGAGAGGCCGTAATCCTCGTCTTTGCAGCTGTTTACGTAGCGAGCCCTCCACCACCATCCCCCAGCCGTCTTGCAACGCCTGCGGCACGCCGTCCAGAAGGTCGGCGTCGTCTTGCCCTGGTTCCAGCGCCAGAGACGCCATGCCGGCGTCCCGTACGCGTCGCCCGGCTCCTCTGGAAGCGGCTCGACCGATTCGTCGTAAGACTGCAGAATCAGCGATCCGTCCGGTCCCGGAAACGCCCGGGTCGGGACCTGCTGCCGGTCCAGTGGCGAGCATGAAGCGCTTGTCATCGAGTTCGTCCGCGCCGCGGGGGGAGCAGGAGCGCGAAGGGGAGGTTCGTAGCCGAACGGGCTGGGTTGGCGGCAGGAACTTCGCGGAAGTGAAATTTGGTAGCTTCGCCAGCCCGAACGGGCCAGCCGCGGATTGGCCTTCACGCCGCCGACGATCAGAACAGCGTATGTGTAAAACAAAGGCGCCAGGACGCGCATTGGCCCGGCTTGCCGAAGCTAGCCGCCTGTCCCTGTGCAACTGGTGTGACGGGTCCGAACCCACCGGGCGGGGCGCGGCCTATTGCCGTAATCAGTGACGCAACGGCGGTACCGGCCACGTCCCGAGCGAGCCCGCGTCAGGTGGGAACCGATTATCTGACCCGTCGCGCAGGCGAGCCTCGACACTGCGATGGCAGTCTACGCTGCAGTTCGGTGTGCCAGTCATATGTCGCAAATCCCCAAGCTCTCCAGGCTCCTGCTCTCGATCTGCTGCACCCTTGGCGCGTGCGGCGAGGCGCCCGGCGCCGATGTCCGTGACCCAGCACAAGGCGTGGAGGGCGGCGCAGCTGGCGGTCCAATGACGCGCTCCCCGGCAGGCGCTGGCGCAGTGCCGCTGGCGGGAGCTTCCGGCACCGCCAGCGGGGTACAGCCGAGGCCCGCGGGCGACGCTGCACTCAGCGCCGCGGGGAGCGCGGCATCGGCAGGCTCACCGGGAGGGCAGGGCGCGGCAGGCGCTGACGGGGACGCGGGCCTCGCTGGAGCCGATCGCGACGCCGACAGCGGAGCTCCGCCCGCGGCTACGAGGCAGCCCATCGTTCACGAGCCGCTCCGCCTCGACGGCTGTCGCTTCTCGAACGAAGGTACGGCTCGCCCGTCCGTTGAGCGCGAGGACTTCCAGCCGCTGCAAGGCTACCTCAAGCCCGCGAGCGAGCTCGGCATCGACGCCGAGTATGCATGGACGGTCCCGGGCGGAACCGGCAAGAACGTGACGATCACGGACATCGAGTACGCGACCTGGAACCTCGACCACGAAGATCTGCGTGGCACACGCCTCTGCTTCGCACAGAACGGCACCGGCACGCCGTTCGACTTCAGCGACGACCACGGAAGCGGCGTCATCGGCGTGATGGTTGCCGGCGACAACGGCTTCGGGATGAAAGGCGTCGCGCACGATGCGTCCCTGCTCACGATCAACCACGCGAACAGTGAGCAAAGCTTCGCCGCGGCGATCGCATCCGCGATCGAAGGGGCGATGTCACGGCTCCATCCGGGCGACGTGATCCTGATCGAAGCGAACACGGACGATCAGCGGGGCGTGGTCGAGCACGAGCGCCCCGTCTTCGATGCGATCGTAAAGGCCGTCGCCGCCGGGATCATCGTGCTCGAGACGGCAGGCAACGGCGGCGCGAACCTCGACGACACGCCCTCGCTCGGAGACAGCGGGGCTATCTTCGTCGGCGGGGGTACGTCCGCCAAGAGCTCGACCCCGCTGGCGCCCATGAACCTCAACTATGGCTCTCGCATCGACCTGCAGGGCTGGGGCCAGAACGTGGCGTCCCTCGGCCGGGGTCGGCTCACCGGCAACTTCACGGCGGCTTGCAACAACCTGGCGGAGCCCGGCGAGGTCTCGGAGGCGAGGGCGCCTGACTGCTCCGACATCGCGTACCGCGACGAGTTCTCAGGCACCTCGAGCGCCGGGCCAATCGTCGCCAGCGCCGCAGCAGTCATCTCGAGCGTCGCTCAAGAGCGCGGCTACCTGCTGACCTCCCAGGAAGTACGCGAGCTGCTCAAGGAGACCGGCACGCCCCAGGGCGGCTCCCCGGCCCGCAACATCGGCCCGCTTCCGAACCTGCGCGCGGCCATCGAAGCGATGCCGCAGTGAGCCTGACGGCGGCCACGTGCACGGGCGCGCGACCGCCCCACGGCAGCCCGGCTCAGCGTTGCGCGCTCGCCTCGAGCTGCTCGGTGATAAGCAACGCCTTGTCGCGCGTGATGTTGTGCGAGGTCCCGGTCTCGAGGAGCGTCTTCAGGTCGCACAGCACGATGGTGAAGCCCTGGGTCGCCTCGATGGCCGCCTCGGCAGCCTCGGCCTCGGTGCCTGTGTACCCGCTCTGCTCGACCTCGACGGTCGAGGCCGAGTCTGGCCTTGACTCGAAGCGCCAGCGGACGCGCGTTCCGTCGGACCAGCGGACCGCGAGCTGGAGGTTGCGCTCGAGCGCGTCGACCGTGGTGTCCACGCTGGCACCGGGGACCAGGAACTCCCAGCGGACCGTGCGTCCCGGAGCGAGCGGCGCAGCAGCGCTGCGAAGCCAGAACCGGGTGAGCTGCTCCGGCCTGACGAACGCATCGAAGACCTCCTCGACGGGTCGACGGATCAACATTCGGACCTTCGCGGTGGGCTCGGCCATCCCCCGACGATAGGCCCGCCCGCTCGAGGCTGCCAGCCCAGCAGCGCTCGGCCGACCTCGCTCCGCGACCGAAGGACGCGCTCTCGATGCGGCGCGACGCCGTCATCGAGAGCTTGGCGCCGTTGTGAGCGAGCCCGGAGGTCGTGATCCTGAAAGAATGCGGTGACCTCCCGCCACAGCGGCGCGAGCGCGCGCGCAGCCAGATCGTCGCTGCGCGCCGTGAGCCATACAGAATCGGACGCAGACGCGACCGATTCGGCAATGTTGATTGCCCGTTCCAGACAGGCAGCTCACTCGCGCGCCAACCTCAAGCTGAATGCGCCGCAAGGTTTGCTTTCAGCGTGGAATGGCGCAACGCTCGTGTCGAGGCGACGCGCGTTGGTTTTTCGCGAGCGCGGCGAGCCGTCCACCTTTCGTGAAGAAGAGGATCCGATGAAGCACCGACGCGCGACTCACGCGGCGACGCGACCGGACTGCACGGTCCGCCGACTTGGCACGCTGGCCGAGCACGAGCCTGTCGACACGACTCGAGCGCTCCGCGCCTCGACGGCAGCCTTGATCTGCCTGCTCGCGGCCTGTAGCGCCGGCGATGCCAGCACGACACCGCAGCAGCAACAGCCCCCTATCGTGGTGCCTGGCGGCGTCGCTCCTGGCGGGCTTGCCGGCTCCTCGGCAGCGCCTGAGGCAGCGGCCGCGGCTGGCGCAAGCGGTTCGCTCGCTTCGCCTGGACCGGTCGCTCGCGCGGGCTCCGGCTCACCCGGTCGCGCACCCGAAGCGGGCGCGCCGGGACCGGACCAGCCCGCGGCCCAGGTCATGCCCTGTAACGTCGCGCAGGCGCTCGCCAGCAACTGCCAGAACTGTCACGGGACGACGCCGATCGGCGGCGCGCCGATGGCCATGATGACTTACGCGGATCTCCACAAGCCGGCGCCGGGGCAGCCCGCGATGAAGGTGTATCAGCTCGCGAAAGTTCGGATGCACGACACGATGCGCCCGATGCCTCCGATCGGCGTGCCGCCGGCTGCCGACGTGGCCGTGCTCGACAGCTGGTTCGATGGCGGCGCCTTGCCTGGCACCGCGCCAGAGGACGCCGCCTGCGTGACCACGCCCTCCAAGCCCGGAACGGCGGAAGGTAGCGTCGACGGCAGCACGGGCGAGCTCGTCCCGAAGCCCGGTGAGCAATGCTTCGAGTTCAAGACGCACAACTCCACGACGAGCGTCGACGAGGCGCCGTACGAGGTGGGTGGTGACGGTGAGCACTACGAGCAGTTCTACTTTGACGTGCCGTGGCCCGCAGACTCCGTTGCGACCTCGTACTCGACGAAGTCCGACAACGCGCAGGTCCTCCACCACTGGCTGCTGTTCTCCACCGACGAGAAGGAGGTCCACGGCTTCC